>JAPLME010000004.1 GCA_026387175.1 Candidatus Omnitrophota bacterium | reverse complement strand
GGACCGTTAATACCTCGGATGTGAAGGTCTTAAGAAGCTCTTTATAGTCATACTTCTTCTGGAAGAGGTACTTATCCGTAATGTTTATCAGGAAGTCCTCTGTCCTTCGCATAGTGAAGATGATTATGATGCCGGAGATGGCAAGACCGATGAGCCTGGCAGTTATTGCAGCATTTCGAAACAAATACTCTTGAAGGATTAAAGTCGGTAGAATTAATATAGTTAAAACCGATGTCAAAAGACCCGCAAAAACAAGGGTCCTTTTTATTATGATCTTTATATCCATCAGGTTATGACGGACTATTGCATAAGTTATCACAAAACTTGAGAAAGCAACAAAAATATCCGCTACTGGCCAAATCTTTATACCTTGAACAAACAAATAGTAGGTTATGCCCGCTACATACATGACCAGTGTCGCCATTAAGATATATGCTAATTGAATCTTTTTACTTCCAGTCGTAATCTTGATATTTCTGAATAGTTCGCCACAACCAATGGCCCCATTCAGGAATAAGAACATCGCAAAGACATGGTAAAAGCTGCCACCACTATGAAACGGTATGAAAAAATGTTGATTGTCTATCAGCTTAATTAGTAAATCTGAACTGAAATTCAGTACTGTGAGAAACACGGCCACAAGAGTACTAAAAACTAAATAAGCTTTATATGCGACCGATGATTTATTATTAACTATGCCAAAAACCCACTGAACAAAAAAATAAGACGAATATATGCCACCCAAATGACATATTCGTGCGATAAATAATACGGATTTATCATAAGGAAGCATGCTGACTAAGAAAGAGTCGAAACACCAGATAGCCATACACACCAGTATCGCAGCGTAGTATATATCCGGACTTCCCTTTTTTATGTTTTTATAGACAAAATAGCTCAGAGACAGTGATGCTACAGCCCCAAATAGAGTACTAAACGAATACCAAGTGATATTGTGCGTCATCTTTACCTTTAACTTTTATGCATATCGCTAAATAAACAGGGGCGCCTCTATAGATTGCATAGAATCGCCCCTGCCATAAATTCAAACGATTATTTTTGCCCAATATCCCCCTACGAACCCGAATCCCCTATCCTAATTCCATGGTAGGTGCTCAAGAACAATTATACTGCTTGCCCATTATTTAAAAAAATATTTTCATTTCAGAAATAGCAATAGGCATCCACGGGTATTTATAGGTTTCTGAAATAAAATCATGGCTAGGAAAACTTATATTCCCCCAAAATTCAGGTGGACTATCTTCTTGAACGTTACAAGACATCTCATTACTATAATAAGTCCAGGAGCCTTCTTCTTGAGTTTTTTTATGAAGCGCCCGCACATCTACAGCCTTTATAATACCTCCTTTTGCAAGGTTATCTTGCTTGATAAGCTCTGTTTCTTCAGATATTGTTTGCAATAATTCTTTAATCTGCGAACAAATAACTTTGTATTTTTTCTCGATGATGTTCTTACTAATCACAATGCTAATATTTTTTGAGAAATCAGTATCGTATTCTTTTTTCATATAAAAATACGGTACATCTTCCGATAGATATATAATGTGACTTGTTAACAATGGATATTTTTTTAAAACAGCGGGTGAAATAATTGTCAATAATCTATAAAGCACGTATCTTTGCTCAATCACCTTTTTTCTAATAATAGGACAATTATATTTTAAATCTATCTGAACCCACTCTTCGTTATCACTAAAAAAAAGTGACAGTAGAATATTATCCGTACCCAATATTTTTAATTCTTTATACCAAGCATCTGGAGTATTTGTGGGAACAATAGTTTTACAGTTTGTCAATTGTTGAAGGTATGTTTCTATCGCACCGAGTGCATGGACTGTATTTTGTTTAATGAGATCTACATCGCCTTTTTTAATAGGCCTAAAATGTGCAATAGAATTTCTAACATTAATTATTTCGTTTAACTTGTTTTCCATTATAGTTTTGCTGCCTAAAAAATATTTAGCGAAATGCGGCCAATGGCTCTCTGCGGTGATTAAACGTATAAGCTCCCCTGTTGTCAGATACATTATGGGGCAGCTTACAAAATAACCTAGATAACCAAAATCTTTTGCTTGACTTATTCTCTTTTTCGCTATGCTTTCAATTGTTCCCGACTGTGAATCATCACTAGTAATAGATAAATTAGACCATTTCTCTTCAAACTCATTTTTTAAAACCGAGAAAACAAAAACTCTCAATGCATTTTCTATCTTAAACAGGATAGTTAAAACCTCATAATAATGAGGAAGTAGCCATGTTTCTGGTATTTCATAAGTATTGTTATCTTTTTTTGTAGATTTTTCCCAATTCATATATGCCTTTCTAGGAAAATTATACTAATTTAGCTATTATTATACATCCCTCAGTAAATTATTACCAAGAAATATTTACAGCCCCTCTAAATAAACAGGGGCGCCTCTATTGACTTCATAGAATCGCCCCTGTTATAAATTTAAAGTATTGTTTTATCAAATATCTCTCTAAGAGCCCTCATCTATATCGCCGAAACTCTTCTGCTTTCCGTTTGTGAGAATGTTGCCCTTCTCATAGGCAAGCAGAAAAGCGCTCACTATGACCGGATCGAACTGAGAGCCGGAACAGCGCTTTAGCTCCTGCACTGCCTCTTCAGCGGTCCTAGCTTTTCGATAAGATCTGTTAGTGGTTATCGCGTCAAAGGCGTCAGCCACACCGATTATCCTGGCGATCAAAGGTATGCTAGTGCCCTTTAGTCCGTCGGGATATCCGGAGCCATCATAACACTCCTGATGTGCGCGGACTTCTCTGGAAACATCACGCAGTTCTTTGATCGGGTTCAGGATTGTAGATCCGATAATGGAATGTTTCTTTATCTCTTCATACTCTTCTGGCGTGAGCCTGGTATGCTTGTTTAACACTCGATCGGGGATGCCAATCTTGCCTATATCATGCAGGAGAGCAGCGATCTGCAGGGTTTCCCTGAAGTTATTATAAGCGGCTATCTCCGGAAGCCCTTCGAGCTCTTTGGCTATTGCAAGCGAATAGTTCGTCACGCGCTCAGTATGTCCGTGCGTATACGGGTCTCTTGCGTCAATAGCAGCGGCCAGGGCTATCGCGGTATGGATAAATATCCTATGCTCTTTAAGATACAGCCCTTTAATCTCCTCAACCTTCTGATGCAGGTTTTCGATGAGCTGAGCATTAGCGATAGCCATCGCGGCGTTATTGGCAAGGGTCATGAAGAATCCCATCTCTTCGCGGTTGAAAGGCTCACCCGTGATCTTTTCACCCAGAACCAATATACCTAAGAGATCTCTCTTAAAATAACACGGCACGCATATGGAAGCTTTCATCAGATCCATCTGCCGTTTTATCATAAGAATTCTGTCATAAAGGTCCGACTGTTTCTCTAATATCTCCCTATTCCTAAGCGATACGATCAGGTCTTCGTAGCGCAGGATCCCCGTCTCCGATATGAGATAGCTCTGTTTCTCGCTAAAAACGCTTATCAATGGATTATCGACGTTCAGCCTGATAAACCCTATCGGAATCTTCAGCCCTTCGGAACCTTTTGAATCTATTAGGATATATGATTTCTTATCTTCTTTATACAATAGCACCGCGGTGTGCGTAACCTTAAGCTGCTCATCGATAGTCTTCACTATCATCTTGATAAGGTGCTCGGGCTTTTTGAACCTTATCATCGTGCGGGACGCATTCTCCAGGAATGTCTGATAGGTCACCTGCTGCGGATGGACAGATTCCGACGATAAGGGAAGATCTATTGGCTGAGGCCCTGCGGGATCCACACGGTTTGCCGCATCGTTATCCCGCATAGCGGCCTTACCCACAAACCACTCATGCAGCTTTGCCCAGCTCGGCGCTTTTTTATTCGCGCTCATATAGCCACTCCCAGGTTTTTCTCTACCGCGGCTTCGAGCTGATCCAGCATCAGCGGCTTTGTAATATAATCGCACGCTCCCAGCCTGAATGCCTCGTCCATCTTATCCTGGTCTGTCAGTGCGGTCACCATTATTATCTTCTGTTTCCTGTCGATCTCTTTCAGATGTTTCAACGCGGCTATACCGTCCATCCCCTTCATTCTTATATCAAGCAGTATGAGTTCCGGCTTCTCTTTTTTGGAGATCTCGATGGCGTCTTCACCGTTTAAGGCGGTAAGAACTTCGTAACCTCTCTCCTGAAAGAAGTTCTTCACGAAATCACAAATGTCGCATTCGTCGTCCACCACTAAGATCTTACGCATGTATGATTCCTTTATTGTATCACCCATTAACTGCCATATTTATCTTATCTTCCAATGCCTTCAGAGAAGCTATCGGCTTATCAAAATACGCGTATGCTCCCATCTTTAACAGCCTCGCCTTCGTTTTGCCTCCATCATCATAAGCGGTCACAAATATTAACTTCGGCTCGGGCTGCATCGTCTTCACCAACTTCAGGACTTCGTCACCGTCTATTCCCGGCATCTTAAGGTCGCATAATACCACATCGGGTTTCTTCGCTTTTATTATCTCGATACCGCCTACACCTCTTATCGAAACATTGATGTCATAGCCGCGGGGTTCAAAATAATTCAGCAGCATATCAATAAACTCTGACTCGTCATCTATCGCAACTATCCTGGGCTTTACCACATTAAACCTTCGCTTCCTGGCGCGCCGCGGCCGGAAATTCTATCGTAAACGTCGTCCCTTCTCCAACCTTCGTATTCTTCATGTATATCCTGCCTCCGTTCTTTTCCACTATCTGACGGACGATGAAAAGGCCGAGACCGGTGCCTTTGCCCGGATCTTTGGTAGTAAAGAAAGGATTAAATAGCTCTTTTATCTTGTCCGGGGCGACGCCTGCGCCTGTATCCTGAATATCTATGGTAATTCTGTCATTAGCTTCCTTAGCCGCAACCGTTATTTTGCCTTTTTCTCCTATCGCCTGACAGGCATTTCGCAAAAGGTTGAAGAGGACCTCCTGAAACTGCTTTCTGTCCACAAAAATACGTGACAAATCTTCCGCTATATTTTTTTCCAACTCTATCTTCTCTAATTTTAGCTCGTAATTGACCAGCCCAAATATCTCATCCAGCTCCTTATTTATATCAACCATCTCAGATTCGCCCTTCGCGGGCTTCGCAAAGCTCGATAATTTCTTCGTAATGGCCGTGGCCCTGTCGGTCTCCCTGATCACCTTCGCCATTATTTCCTGGGCTTTTTTAAGAAGCTCATCGGAAGTCTTGTTCGCATATAGCCCATCCTTTATATTTAACAGGAACGCTTCGCATTGGCCTCTAGCTATTCCGAGCGGATTGCATATCTCATGGTTTATCCCCGCTGATAGCGTACCAATAACCGCCATCTTCTCTTTCTGGGCAGCCTCAGCCTGTGTTTTACCCAGTTCTTCGAACAATTGCGCGTTTGATATGGCTATAGCAAGGGTTCTTGCCAGTGGCAGCAGTATGTCGAGGTCATCCTGTGAATAGCCTTCATCCGACTTCTTCTTGCCTAAGGATAATATGCCCATCATCTTTTCATGAACAACCATTGGAATTATAAGCTCGGCGCTTAATTCATCCACTATTCCTTGTATGGAATCAGGAACATGGACTTTCTTCTCTTTAAGGTCACTCATAAGAAGATACCCATGAGTCTCTTCCAGGAACGTAACAATGCCATCGGGTCTTATCAAAGTTACTCCAGGATCTTTTACATTGTAGGATGCCACTACATCGAATTGCTGCGTATCATTGTTAAGCAAGAGAACAGCCGATGAATCTATCTTTACTATATCCACAAGCTTAGAGACGGTAAGATTAACCAGCTTATCTAACTCAAGTACCGTTAACACCTCGGATGTGAAAGTCTTGAGCAGCTCCTTATAGTCATATTTCTTCTGAAATAGATACTTGTCAGTAATGTTTATTAAGAAGTCTTCGGTTCTACGCATGGTGAATATAATTATGATGCTACCGAAGGACAAGCCAATAAGCCTGCCACCGAATGACGCACTCCCAAAGAGATATTCTTGCACAAGTAACGTTGGTAGAATAAGTATAACAAGCACTGAGGCTAATAAACCAGCAAATACTAGGGTCTTCTTGATAATAACTTCAATATCAAGGAGCTGATGACGAATAATAGCGTATCCAAGTAATATAGTTAAAATCGCAAAACAGAAATTACCTATCGGAAAAATAGAAATGCCATAGGTTGGTAAAAAATTAGCCAATGCGAAGTGGCCTATTATCCAGGCGATAAAAACATATTTAAGTTTTTGAAATTCATTAATGCTTATATTTTCTCGATTTTTATACTGCTCATATATTAAGTATAGTGTGTAAAAATTCTCTATGAGAAGATAACCGACGAAAAACGGATGTTGCTTTCCGAATTTCGGAAAATACCCCCAAGCGTAAACATACAAACCATTAAGCAGGTTACCATAATAAGCTAAATACAAAAAAAGTGCGCTAAGGCCGTAAAATAACCACAAAATCCAACGCCTCTTTTTTATATTAAGCAGGGCAATCACAACATGATATGACAAAACAGAATTGAAGCAAGCGCCGATATAAATGGATTTTGACCAAAAAATCGCAGCTTTCGTGCTAGTTCCATAATAGTATAGAAAAAATAATGAATACATCCAAAGCGATGACACTATACAAAATGCTAAAAACACTCTATTGGGATATCCTTTAGGGTTTTGTATATAGACATAGAAGCCCAATAGTCCCAATACAATGGCTATCAGTAAATTAGATGTTGCGTAAAAATGTCCTATCATATCTCCTCACTATAAAAATTTTACTATTTGTGAAAACGGTATCTTTTTGATCTTCGCAGGTTTTTTATCATAATATCCTAAGCCTATAACCGCACATAATTCGTCATCTATCTTAAATATTGCTTCGATTTTTTTACTCAAAAAAACAGGGGAACCAAGCCATACCGATCCTATTCCGTATGCTTCTGCACATAAAATCATATTTTCTATAGCAGCAGAAATAGCTTGATGCTCAAACAACTCCCCTTTTTGTTGATAAGAGGGCCCTAAAACAGCGTATCTTTTTGCTAAAATACATTTTTTAAATATATAAATCATGATTGGTGCGGATTTAAAAATTTTGATCGAGTCATTTAAAAAAACGGAAACCCCGATACTTTCGTTTTTTGATTCTTTTTGAATAATTTTTATGATTTTTTGAGTATAAAAATTATTTCTTTTTGTGACATAAAAAATCCATGGTTGCACATTATTAGGACAGGGCGCCCATCTGCCAGCTTCTAAAATATTCTTAAGCACATTTTTAGTAACTTTTCGATTATTAAAAGTCCTGATAGTTCTTCGATGTTTAATTATTGCAAGTATCGAATTTTTCATAAACTTTTCAATATTTTTTTTGCCGCAGCGCATCCTGAAATACCTACAGCGACTATACCCCCGCCAGGGTTTGTCCAATGCCCTGTTAAAAATAAACCATCATTGACATTTTGCGCAATTATTTTATTTCGTTCATATTGCCCCGTTGTAAGCATCCATCCATAAGCGGCTCCATTTTTATTATTTGTAAATCGCCGGATAGTTTCCGGAGAAGCGCTTTCAATAACTGTAATCTTTTCCTTCACCCCTGGAATTAACATATCAAGTTTTAATAACGCTTCTTTTATAAAGATGTCTTTCGCAGCATGCCAATTCCGCATACTATTAAAATCATAACGTGATTTTATAAATAGTTGAACAGCATGTATACCTTTTGGCGACAAGGAGCTATCATATAAAGTAGGTGCCGTTATATATACACAATCATCAAACTCAAACTTATTTATTTCATAATGCGCGTAATGCCAACCGACACTTCTTTCTATTAACTTTGTATCAGCGGCTACCCCTAAATACAGAACAAATAATGACGGTGTTTCTTTAGATAAAGTTAAGCGTGTCTTAACTTGAGATTTTATTTTTTCATTTTTTAGGAGTTCGAATAAAGTAGTATGCAAATCTATGCTTGAGACTATTTTATTTGTTTTAAAGATTTCTTTTTCATTCACTGCAACGCCTTCAGCCGCACCATTACTTAGCAGTATCCTACTTACGCGTGATGCAAGCTTTAGCTCTCCACCATAATAAATAAATCTTTTCATAATATTATCTGCAAAAGATTGAGACCCCCCGACCGGATAATATGCTCCCTTTGCCAAATAACTGGACAACATTGCGCACATAGCTGCCGCGTTGACTTTATTTGGTGCTACTCCTAAATAGCCGCTTTGAGCCGATAAAATCGCTTTCAACCTGTTACTTATAAAATATTTATTTAACAATTCTTGGTAGGTAATGCCGGAATAATTTTTTTGAATCAGCGCTATATTTGCGATATTTGAACAACTGATGAATTTATTAAAAAATCGCGATATATTATTCCGCTCTTTTTTAAATTTTTGCTGTAATAAAGCTGCATACCCAGCTAAATCGTTAGGTATTTCAACGATATCCTCTGGAAAAAATATGCGATCAGTAAATTTTGGTTGATAAAATTTTTGATTAACGCCAAGATAAGTTAATATTGTGCGCAACATCCCACCCTTACCGCATTCTCCTATAATGTGTGCGCCCGCGTCAAATTTTATGCCTTTCCTATAAAAAGATGCACAACAACCTCCAGCATTTTTATTTTTCTCCAGCATTAACACCTTTAGGCCATTTTTCGCAAGATATGTTCCACAAATAAGACCGCTTATCCCAGCACCGATTATAATCGCATCGTATTTATTTTTCATTTCTTATAGCTTTCCCAGTACAAGGCATGCATCGTTCCCACCGAAAGCAAGAGAGTTATTCAGCGCGATTCGCACGGTCTTTTTTTTCGCAATGTTGGGAACGCAATCGATATCACACTCCGGATCCGATGTTTCATAATTTATCGTAGGCGGAATAGATCCTTCTTTTATCGCAAGGCAACATGTAATTGCTTCTATAGCGCTTGCGGCGCCCATTGTATGGCCAAGCATAGATTTAATAGAGCTAACGGGCACCTCTTTATACCCATCGCCAAATACTTCTTTCACTGCCGCGCACTCTGCCTTATCGTTCGCCGGCGTTCCCGTTCCATGTGCCGAGATATAATCGACATCTTCTGAATGAATATCCGCATTCTTTATCGCTTTCTTCATAACACGTGAAATACCTTCAACCGAAGGAGCCGTCATGTGATGAGCATCGCAGCTCAAGGCATATCCCAATACTTCCGCATATATATTTGCTCTTCTTTTCCGCGCACTATCTAATGATTCTAAAACTAAAACTCCGGATCCCTCTCCGACCATCATACCTTTTCTATTCCTATCAAATGGCTGGCACTTTTCTGGGGCCACAGCAAAGAGGCGATTAAATCCAGTAAAAGCAACTCTTGAAAAAGAATCCGAGCCGCCTGCCAACATAAAGTCTGCTTTCCCTGTCCTGATCATATCATAAGAATACCCTATGCAATAATTACCTGCTGAGCAGGCAGTCGGTATAGAATATACAAGATTTTGAACACCCAGCTCAAATCCTATGCTCGATGCGATAATGCTTCCGGGATACTGCGGTATCAATTTCGCATCCACATCTTTCTCGCTACTTTCAACCCACGTCTTATCCATCTCTTCCAGTCTCTGAGAATCTGCCATTGTTGTGCCAATTATCGCACCAATTCTATTCTTATCTATCTTTTCGAATTCTACTCCTGAATCAGAAAGGGCTAGTTTCGTTGCCGCAATAGCAAATTGAGATCCGCGTCCCAATCTCTTGATTTTATCTTTTTTAATAAAATCATTCGGGTCAAAATCTTTTATTTCCCCACCCATATGATTTTCATATTTTGAGGTGTCAAAAGACTCTACCTTGCTTACCCCCGATTTACCAGCTATTAGATTATTCCAAAATTTATCCTTGCCGATTCCGATAGAACTTACAACCCCTAAACCTGTTACCACCACTCTGTTATTGTGCACGCGTTTTACTTCTTCTCCATGATATTCTGCACTACCTCGATCAGGTTCTTAAGCGTCGTCACTTTCGTAAGATGTTCTTCCGGTATTTTAATCTTATATTTCTTCTCAGCCGAAGCAAGAATTTCAAGAGCCATCATAGAGTCCATGCCGAGCTCCTCAACAAATTTCATACTCGGCTTTATCTTGTCTTCTTGTATCTCAAGTATCTCAGCTACAAGCGAGCGCATCTCTTTTTCAATATTTTCGGATTGAATAGCCATTTATACTGTCTCCTTAATTTAAAATTAGATTGCTAAACCGCCATCAACTTTAATAACTTGTCCGGTTATATAACCTGCCTTGCTGCTTGCTAAAAATAAAACAACTTTTGCGACATCTTCCGGCCTTCCGAACCTTGCGGAGGGTATCATCTTCAAAAGATTCTCTTTCTGCTTCAAATCTTTAGTCATGTCTGTCTCGATATAGCCGGGCGCCACAGCGTTTACCCTGATATTATACGGGCCCACTTCCTTTGCAAGTGACTTCGTGAGACCTATTATACCGGCCTTAGCACTCGAATAATTTACCTGGCGCGGCGTGCCCACAACACCGGCGATAGAAGATATGTTTACAATGTTACCGCTTTTCTGCTTCAGCATAGTGACGATGCATGCCTTTGCCATATTAAAATAACCGGTAAGATTAGTGTCGATAACCTCTTGCCATTCTGTAGGATCCATCATCATAAGCGCTTTATCTTTAATTATCCCCGCGTTGTTGACCAGGATATCGACCGTGCCAAACTTATTAATTGTTTCCTCAATAACCCTTTTCGCTTCTTTGTAATCGCGAGTATCAGCCTTTAATGCCACAGCCTCACCACCCATCTCCTTTATCTCATCCAATATTATTCCGGCTGATTCATCACTCTTTAAATATGTAAAAACCACTTTGGCCCCACTTTGGATGAACTCAAAAACAGTAGCCCTGCCAATACCGCGGGTGCCGCCCGTAACTATTACGACTTTACCCTGCAGTAACATATCGCTTCTTTCTTTTCATAAATCCAGTCTCATCGCAAAACTTAAATAGCTTAACCAGAAAATCTGTATCAACAATCGGACACTGAAAGCCCTTTTCTTCTAGCATATCCATCGTATTTACTGAATCAAATATAGTCTTGTAATTAAAATACGGAATATATGGCTCTATAAGGTTTTTCTGAACTGTCGTAAGCGTATTCATGCTAAAGTCTTTTAAGGGAACGAATTCCGGCTTTTTAAAACCAAAGAAATCACTGGCTACATCAATAAAGCTGCCCAATGGCATTATACGCGTATTCGCTATGTGATACGTTCCGCCTATGGACTCATTCTCTTTGGTGATAGCGCAAATAGCTTCCGCCGTAAAATCTACGGGTATCATATTAAAACACGTCGATCTATCAGCCGGAATAGCATCAAAAAGCTCTCTAACAAAGAACCGCAGAGGTTGATAAAGCATTTTAAAATTTGAAGTTCTCCCTGCAACGTAATCGCCGGTTAGTATGCTGGGCCGGAATATGGCCGCGGTAAGTCCTTTTTTCATATACTTATGCACCAGGATTTCCGCCTCAAATTTACTCTGCTCGTATGTATTATTGAATTTCTGCCCAACATCAAGATCCTTTTCATAAAATACGCCGCTTTTTTTGCCGGCAACAAACGTTGTGCTTATATGATTCAGTTTTTTCATATGGCCGGAAGCCTTACATTCCATCGCGAATTTAAGGACATTTTCAGTGCCGATAACATTTGATCTTCGTATCCTATCGAGCGGTATGCGAAACTCGGCTATAGCCGCTGAATGATAAATCTCATCTACCTCTTTAATGAGAGGCTTCCTAATCGCATTATCTATACCGAGAAATTCTTTATCTACCTCGCCCTCTACCACCCTGATCCTTTTAAGTGCCGTAGCGTAATTGCCACCGTAAAAATATTTCGCTATATTTTTAACTCTCTCGGCTGCCGATCCTGTCTTTTTGCCCCTCGCCAGAACAATCGGCCGCGTATCACCGTCATCCAGTATACGTTTCAATAAGTAGCTACCCAAAAATCCCGTCGCGCCTGTGATGAAAACATTTCTCATGTCTCTATCCCGCGACCTTTCCCACTACCAGGCTCGAGTTCGCGCCCGTGGGCGTAAATGAGTTTATCAGGACTTTCGCTACTTTTTTGTCTCTAGAGTTATTCGGCACGTAGTCCAAGTCACATCGTATATCCTTTACCTCGTAATTGATCGTGGGCGGTATGAAGTTTTCTTTTATCGCGCCTATCGAAGCGGCGACGTTCATCGCGCCGCTCGCGCTGAAGGTGTCGCCTATCATGGATTTAATAGAGCTTACCGGTATCTTCTTCGCATTATCGCTAAAGACACGATTGACCGCGCGCGTCTCCATCACATCGCAATCGAGTGTAGAGTTAGCGCATGCCGATATATAATCGATCTCATCGGGCGCGGTGCCGGATTCCTCCAGCGCAAGCTTTATCGCCCTTGTCGCGCCATCAGCCTTAGGGCTGTATACATTCTTACTCTTAGGATCAAAACTCGCGCCGTATCCTAAAATCTCGGCATAAATATTGGCGCCTCTTTTCCTGGCATGCTCCATCTCCTCCAGTATAAATATACAGGCGCCTTCTCCGAGGATTATGCCGTTTCGTCTCTTATCGAAAGGACAATTCACTTCCGCCTTACCTTCTCTTGAGCCGGCCAGATGGCCTATCTTATGAAACCCAAGGAATGTCTGCAAACACAATTCTTCAACCCCGCCCGCCAGGACAACGTCATAGTCATATAACTTAATGAAATTAGCCGCGTAATCAATTGCGTCTAAGCTTGAGGCAAATCCTGTCGATATAGTGGTATTAAAGCCTTTTATATTATATTTAATAGATATCTGGCTTGCGGGGGCATTTATAACAGTATTTGGAAATAACGCAGGATTCACCGTGCTTGGCCCTTCCCTTAATCCCTGTTTATCAAATTCGCTTATGGACCATACACTGCCGAGAGTGGACCCGAGAGATACGCCTGTCCTTACCGACAGATCCTCATCCAGCGGATATTTAAAACCAGTATCGTCAAGCGCAAGCTTTGCCGCTGACAGGACCAGTTTTGTAACCCTGTCGAATGTCCTTAATCCTCTTTCGCCCAAGAAACTCTCCGCTTTGAAATCGGTTATCTCTCCGGCTGTTTTGGCTCTGGTTGTCGAGGTATCGAATAATGTGATCGGCCTTATTCCGGACTTACCGGCCCTTAGCGATTGCCAGAACACGTCCTTGCCGGTACCTATTGAAGATATGATACCTATTCCCGTAACAACCACTCTCTTATTTGCAGGCAAAGGTCATCTCTCCCTTGGCCACAATGTCATTCTCTACGGTAGCCTCCGTCTCAAATATGCCGCCTATCTGCGCCATCTTGACGACTTTTGCGGTAATATAAAGCCTGTCCCCCGGCACTATAGCCTTTAGAAAGCGTATCTTCATATTAGTGATATAAAACTGCGTAGGGGTAAAATCCTTAATGCTCTTCTTCACCAGTACACATACGGCCTGGGCCATAGCCTCAGTGGTAAGGACGCCGGGGAAGATCGCGGAATCAGGAAAATGTCCCTTAAAATACTCTTCATTCATGCTTATATTCTTATAAGCCTTTATATATTCCCCATATTTAATATCAATTACCCTATCTATCATAAGAAAAGGGTATCTTTGCGGTATAAGACTCTTTATCTCTTCTATATTAAGCATACTATATTTCTCTCATATCTTTTTTATAGACATTATTAGTTAAAATAAAAACGCCTGACTATTAATTATTACAGTCAGGCGCTAATTTGAACCGCCGTTATTTTCTTTGTCTTCCTGATTAGAAATCCAGCGGTCTATAGTCGATTTCTTAAACCGCCAGCTCGCACCAACCTTGAATGCGGGCAATTTACCAGCCTTTGCGTGCTTGTAAATAGTTACCGGTTTCATCCTTAGGTAAGTGGATAATTCCTGCACAGTGAAGACGGTATCATCTGCCATAACTAACACCACCTTCTGATTTATATAGTTTATACTATTTTGGTATAGACTATTGTGCCCTTACATAGCTTTATATAAGGGCACATACACTTCGCTAATGTGCTGCAAAGTATACACGATAATTAGGGGTTGTCAAGAGTTAGGAATTAAATACTTGGAAAAATTGATATAACTTATTGGAATTGGATGTGTTGCAGAAATAGGAATAATTAAATATTTTACGCATTTTTCTGAAATCGCTTAAGATTATTTAGCCGGATTCCAGCAAACCCTATCTTGGGTCAGAACAAGTTCGGCATCGACAGCATTTGAATCGTGGTGCCCAACCTCCCTCTCGATCCGCCCCTTAGTAAGGGCTGTTACCATGGCTTTCGAATTACTGCGCTTGCTGATAAGGTTCTTAATCTCGCGCACAAGTTCTTCAGTATGAAGCTTCACCAAAAATCCATCTCCCGGATTACTCGAAAGAAGCACTAGCACTCTCACACATACCACCTCCCTCTTATTAAAGATCTATATTTTGCCAGAGACAATTATAGCCCACCACTATAAAAATGATGAGCTATTAAGTTTTATCTAACTTTCTTTTATTATTACATAAAGTATACACTACACTTTTTAGATTGTCAATAGATGATATCTTAATATTTAATGGATTAACAGTATGCAGAAAAAATAGGGGAGGTTTTATGTCTCCCCTATTTCGAAAACAATCCTGACAACTGATCTGTTATCTAAAACTTATATCCTAATCCGATGCTTAGCACATCCAATGCCCCTGTAACCTGTGTGCCTGTGCCGATAAGATCCGCGCTATCGCCACCATCGTCCACCATCGTATTTCTAAAATGATGCTCCCACGCAAAGTCTAAAGACAGGGCTTTCGTGATAAAATATGAAAAGCCTGTAGTAAGATGGTGCTCTACAATTACCGGCATAAGAGCATTGGCAAAGACTACATTCGGCTGAATAGGAGATCTTCCATAATTATAGCCAAGCCGGAGTTTTAACTTATCTTTAAAGGTAGTGTATTCGGAACCAACAGCAAATACCCACTGGTCCCTCCACCCAAAACCGCCTTGTCTGGGAGCAAGCCTCGCAAGCTTCACATCTGTCCAGTTAATATAGCGGGTATCATACGTAAGCTCTAAATCCTTTATAGGCTTAAAAGATACTCCCAAGTTTATTATAGGCGGCTCATCTATATATGGCAGAACATCTTTGTATTTATAATGGTCCTGCTGCCAGTTGTGGCTTTCGTAGGAAGCTCCCAGGCTTACCATATCATTAATCTCGTATAGGAGGCCTGCGGTGAAACCTCCGCCAACTGTAAAATCCCATTTTCCTCCGCCCGCTGTTTCTGAAAAAAGCGTAAGCCCGGCAGGAGTAATGCTGTGAGCTAAATTGGTGCGTAATGCCTGAAGATCTATGTTGGCTGTCATACCAAAAGAGAGTTTATCGTTAAATGCGGCCGCTATGCCCGGCGCAAATCTCATGGTCCTTAAATCTACCATCTTGTCGTAATTGCCCCCGTTAGCCAATAATGCGGTATTGAGCCTGGAACTTGCGTAGTTACCTGCCATCCCGCCTATTGTAAATGCTCCCATACCGACAGATATCGGGTATTTGTCAGTTCCCGGTATGCGATAACTAACACCTGCGTTACCTCCGGGGATGTAATTTATATTACTGGTCTGGGTTAAACCCGCGTTTGTAAAAGGCACTCCTGGTATAAGAGAGGTCCCCGTGGTATTCAACGTTACATCGTGAAAAAGAAGATTTTCATACGAAGCGTCGATCCTATTTCCTATCCTTACAAGTCCGGCGGGGTTTCTCACCAAGCATGATGTATCCTCCGAGGAAGCAGTGGTAGCGCCGGCCATTGCTTCATCTCTCGCGCTAAATCCCAGCATACGTGAAGCGTTACCGGCATAAGCGTAATCGCTCGAAACCACGCACATCGCGACTGTTACGATTAAAATAAAAATAATTGCGTCAAGCTTTTTAGTCATACCTCTCCTTTTTTAGTAAATCGAGGTAAGTATACCCGATAATCCGCGATTGTCAAGTGTTAGGAAATAGATATTCGAATTAAACTTTATATTTTCCGAGCTGCGCCTCTAAATTCCTAATCTCGCCCTGCAGCCTTTCTACATTCTTATCCAGCGATAAGACATCGCCGGGTTTTGAGCTAATCATCTTTTTAAGTTCATCGAGTTCGGCAACTATCCTTCCCATGCTGGACTTCTGGCTGCCGATGGTAGTCTTTAAGCTGTCATTCAATACGTTTATCTTATCGGCCACCGACATAAGCTCGTCGCCTTTTCTCAGGACGATACGAGCCGCGAAATTTCCTGTGGCCATGTCGCCGAGGAATTTTTCTATCCTGTATATAGGTCCCGCTATCTTATGCGATAGAAATATGCCGATTACCGCGACCACAGGCGTAATTAAGAGTAAGCTGAATAATATCCGCAAGTTTACGGTATTGATGATCGCTATAAGGCGCCCCTGAGGATAAACATTGGATAACTTCTCGCCCATCAGTATCATAACCGTGTAATATATGATATACGAGCATATCAGGGCCGTCACAAGCATCAGCAATAATATTATTCCGACGTACCTCAGCTGAAGCTTCGTTGAAACAAGGTATTTCGTCCTCTTGAACTTAGGTTTCGAAAATTGCGTCATCGCTCGTTAGTCCTCCAGATTATGGTCTTTCTTCTAATAACCAGTTTAACTGCCCCTTCCTTTAAATTCCTTATCAGCTCGACCGCTTTTTTAAGCGGCATATACCTGGTCTGTTTGCCGTCAATGGCCATTATGAGATCTTCCTTCTGCAGGCCGGCTTGGGCGGCATATCCTGATTCCTTAACAGCCGATACCGTAAGACCGTCTATCTCCATGGCAAATGAAGCTCCTATGAGGTCTTCGATCCCTGAGATGATAGTCTTATTCGGATTAATCTCTACATCGGATTCGCGCTCTATTGTGCATCTTATCTCTATGGCCGATTTATTGATGAGTAGGTCCAGTATCTCTTTAAGTGACAGATAGCCGGTAAGCTTGCCCCATACCGAAACCAGGATATCCCCCCTCCTCAATCCCGCCTCATATGCCGGCGAAGGTGACCTGAGGGCCTCTATCTTTGGCATATTATCCACTACCGCGATCCTCATTCCGGTCAACTTTTCCAGCATCCTGGTCATATCGCCGGTCTCGTCGGATTTCTGGGCCTCCGGAGCCTGGCCGCCGTAAAGCTCTATATCCTGCTGTCTCTTTATATCAGCTGCTTTCAAAGATTCTTCTTTTCTAAAAAAACTGCCGCGTAAGTATGCCATACCCTGTTTTACCGCCGAGGAATCAGGGTTCGCTTTTAGCGCCATATCATAATAACTCATGGCACGGGAATAGTCGCGCCGCTCCAGGGTTTGCTCAGCGAGTTTTATCAGATTGTCCTCATCGCTGTCAAACGAAAGCTCCCGCATGTCGGACTTCATCACTGTGATCTCGCCGTCTGCCGTGGAGAATATCACCCTGTCCCTGTAATCTTCGACTACTATACCCTTGATCTCTTTCCCGTCATTAGTGATAATTGTATCCGCAGGCGCGTCAGCGGCGTAAATAATCGCGCAAGCGGCGGATATTAAAATTAAAATAACGGATTTAACTGTTTTCATACGCGGCCTCCCTTGCCCTGTCGGAAACCTCTCTTAGCGGTACTTTCTTAGAGCGCGCGGCCTTACGGCAATCATCGTATTCAGGCGTAGCCGTTAATATTTCACCGGGGCGCGCGCTAACCTTTACCCGGATATTACCATATTTCGTCTTCGCCTTCACTGTCCTTCTTTCGAGCTTAATCCTGAGCGTCTCATAAAACCTGATACCGATCGTCGTGGTTTCGCTGAATATTATCGACGATATCTTATCCAGATCTTTCGGCTCGCATATCACCGTAAGCTTGTAGGCAGGCCTCGTCTTCTTCATCTGAATATGAGTGGAATATACGTCGAGGGCTCCGGCGGAAAACAGCCTCTCGAAAATATATTCGAAATACTGCGGGTTCATATCGTCGATGTTCGTCTCGACCACCAGGACCTTGTCCTCTTTAGGCGAGGGCACGCTCGTCGTCCCTATGATAAGACGCAGCATATTAGGCATCTCTTTAATTATTTTGGTTCCCGCTCCGTAGCCTATATCGGATATTTTCATCGACGGCATCGCGCCGAAGCCTTTCGAAAGCGTCTTTAATAAACCTGCGCCGGTAGGAGTGACAAGTTCCGCTTCTACGTCCAGAATATTTGTGGGCACCCCCTTCAATAACTCAAGCGCCGCGGGGGCCGGTATCGGAAGGGTCCCGTGGGCCGTATTTACGAATGTCCTGCCCATATTTACGCGCGAGGCGTAAACCTCGTCGATGCCGAGCGAATCTACCGCGATCGCGATGCCCACGATATCTATTATGGAATCTATGTCGCCGAGCTCATGGAGCCAGACAGTTTCGTTCTTTCCGGACCCGTGTATCTTCGCTTCGGCCTTTCCTATATTTTTGAACATCTCTTTAGAGATGGCTTTAATCCGGGGGTTTAACGAACTCTTATCTATAATCGAGATTATGCTTTTTAACGACCTGTGGCCGCTGTAATCTTTTGTGACAATACAATCAAATTTAGTTCCGACTATCGCTCCGCGCTTAACCTTGCCGGCTTTAAGCCGATAGCCTTTTATCTTCAATTTACTCAGCTCGTCCGATAATACGGGTAGTTTTAAGCCCGCGTCTAAAAACGCGGCTATCGTCATATCTCCGCTGATACCGCTGAAACAATCTAAATACGCTATCTTCATGGCATCCTATCTGTTTATAAGGGATGCGAAATATCCCGCGCCGAAACCGTTATCGATATTGACTACCGAAACTCCGGGCGAGCATGAATTCATCATCGTAAGGAGCGGGGCTATCCCTTCGAAACTTGCGCCGTAGCCGACGCTCGTGGGAACAGCTATCACCGGCTTCGATACTAGCCCGCTGACTACGCTCGCAAGCGCCCCCTCCATACCCGCTATCACTATTATGACATTCGCCTTATCCAGAATGTGCCTTTTATCGAGTATCCTGTGTATTCCCGCGACTCCGACATCGCATAATATCTCGACCGAGTTTCCCATTAACTCCAGAGTTATGCGCGCCTCTTCCGCGACAGGCAGATCGGCCGTGCCCGCTGTTATCACCAGGACCGGGCCTTTCTTCGGAATGGGACGATCTTCTCTGTAACTTAAGCAGGAGGCCCTCTCGTCATACTTAACTTTTGGATAGGCCCGCCTAAGCTTCAGATAAGCTGCCTTCGGGGCGCGGGTCACAAGAAGTATGCCGTCATGGGCTATTATTCGTTTTGATATTTCGACTATCTGATCTACGGTCTTACCTTTACCAAACACCACTTCCGGAAAACCGCGCCTCAGGGTCCTGTGACTGTCGATCTTCGCGAACCCGATATCCTTGTAAGGCATATCCCTTAGCGATAAGAGCGCCTTATGGACGGATATTCGTCCATGGCGGACGCCTTTTAATATTTTAGCTGTTTTTTCGGACATTTTATTTTTTAAATATCAAAAATAACAATACGCTTATCACGATAATCGATAATATATAAAAATCGTAAAAATAGATAAAATCCTTTATCCTCTCGATCGGCGAATAATCGTACTGCCTTACGGCGGGCTCGCGGGCCTTTATCTCTACCTCAAGCTCCGTCAAATGATGCGTAGGCTTACCATGCTCGTCGAGGACCGGAGCGGCATGCTCAGGGAACATCCATTCCACCGCCTCTATCTCGTCTTTTATAGCGTCTATATGCTCTTTCCTGAACCGCAGGAATGTCCCGCCTATCTTATAAGCCGGGATCTCGCCTATGTCCACGAGCCGCTTCACTTCCTCTTCCGATATCTTCAGATGATCCGCGACTTCTTTTATCGATAATAATTTTTCGGACATTTAAATTATCCTCTTATTCCCAATCCCACTTTACGCTATTTATGCCTTTGATAGAACCTATGTCCTCCACTAAGCGGTCGGCGTGTTTCGGCGACTTTAACTTCAGCCCTAGCTTGAGCAGCATATTACCGCTCTCTTTCGCGTGATCGATCTCGAAATCGGTTATCTCCGCATGCCACTCTTCCAGTATACCACGCACGGACCTTAACTGGTCAACGCCTTCTTTCGCCTCTACTATTATGGTCTTATACCAGTCTTTTCTTATCATGGCATGCTCTAATTTCGCGAATATCATCAGGGCCACCATCGTAATAGCTGTAGTGATGATCGCCCCAAAATAAAGCCCCGACCCTACCGCAAGGCCTATGCCCGCCACCACCCATAGGCTCGCCGCGGTGGTGAGACCCCTTATAGACGACTTAAAATGCATTATCGTGCCGGCCCCCAGGAATCCTATGCCGGTGATAACGCCTGCCGCTATCCTGCCCGGGTCCACGACCACCTTCCCGGCATATAGATCGAACATGTGCATCGATGTAAGCATTATGAGCGTCGAGCCTATGCAGAGCAGGATGTGCGTCCTGAATCCGGCCGAGCGTCCGTGAAACTCACGTTCAAAACCTATCGCTCCGCTCAGTACCGCCGCCAGTATAAGCCTCCATATTATCATCCAGTCATTTACCATAAAGATCCTCCGTGTGAGTTAAGCCCTCAAATTCGGTTCCGCAGTTAAATACATATCGGACCTGCATCCCTTTTTATAGAGCGCTTCTCCCAGCGCTCCGACCATTGCCGCGTTATCCATGCAATATTTCATCTCGGGAAAATAGGCTTTGATCCCGGAGAGCGCCGAGCGACTCAAGAGCTTCCGCCTGAGTCCGGAGTTGGCCGCCACGCCTCCCCCTATTACTATCCTCTTCGCCTTTTTCATATCGCAGGCAAGGCACGCCTTCTCGACCAGCACATCGAGCGCCGCTTCCTGAAAAGCATAACAGACATCGCTGATAAGGACAGCGTCCGGATTCTTTACCTTCTGCATATAATATAGTACCGCTGTCTTTACGCCGCTGAAGCTGAAGTCCAGCGAATCCTTGCCAAGATAGCTCCTGGGAAACGTTATCTTATTCTTTCCGGTGGCGCGCGCGGCCATCTTCTCTATTATCGGCCCGCCCGGATATCCCAGGCCCAGAAGCTTAGCCACCTTATCATACGCCTCTCCTACGGCGTCGTCCTGTGTCTGCCCCAGCACTTCCTGGTCATTTATATCCTTGCAATAGAATAGCGCCGTATGCCCGCCGGATACCACGAGGCCGACGAACGGGAACGACAGGCCTTCCTCGGTTAAAAATGAGCTATAGAGGTGCGCGAGTATGTGGTTTACGCCTATGATCGGCACATCCATGGCATAACTCAGCGCCTTCGCCAGCGAAATACCTGTCAGAAGCGCGCCTACAAGGCCGGGGCCGTTTGTGACCGCCACCAGGTCCACATCCTTTAATTTTCTCCCGGACCGCTCCAGCGCCTTAGAAAGAACCTCCGCTATATATTCCACATGGTAACGGGACGCTATCTCCGGCACCACGCCGCCGTATTTTTTATGAAGATGGACGCTGGACGTTACCACATTAGAAAGCACGGTCCTGGAGCTGGTAACAGAGACGCTCGTCTCGTCGCATGAGGTCTCAATGCCCAGCGTGATCATTTCTTCACCAGCTCGGAAAGCCGCACGAACTCGATCCCGTCCTTGGCCATCCTGGGCAGCTCTTTAATCAATACCGCGGCGGTATTCTTACGATCATGACATATGGCGATCGCTTCGCCGCGTTTAAACGCCAGAGCCTCGAGATCCGCTAATTGTTTTTCGATCGCGGCGGTATTGTTTGAGTTATCTAAAAATAGGTCGCGCTTCGCGCATTTGACGCCAAGCGATCTTGCCACATCGACGCAAACAGATTTGCTCGAGGTAAGGCTGTCGAAATAGTACAGGCTTTCGGATTTCAGATGTTTTATTATCGAGGTCATCGTCGCCCTGTCCGCGGTGGCCTTCGATCCCATATGATTGGACACCCCGTCTATCCCCGGCACCAGAGCTATCTCTTTTTTAAGTATTAACGCTATCTCTTTTTCGCCCATGTTGGTCTTTATAGTATCGACCTCCTGCCCCACATCATCCCTACCGGGTTCGAGGGGAAGGTGAAGTATCGTCTCGAATCCGTGGGCCCTGGCCTGTAGCGCGACCTCACGGGTATAACGCTGTTCCGGAAGGATCGATAATGTGATGGGCTGCTTCAATCCTAAAAACGCGTCCAGGTTGTTCTTGCTGTAACCAAAGTCATCCACCACTATCGCGACCTTTGGTTTAGCATATACTTTCTCGGTCACCGGAATAGCTACGGGCCTTCCTCTGCGGTTTATCTTCAATGTGAGCACATCGAACTTTCCGTAATTTATAATGACCGCGTAACATTCCTTATCCTTCTCAAACGTCTGTTCGACATCGAAGACAATAAATCCCGTACGCTTCAGCGCCGCCCTTAAAGCCGGGTCAAAGTTTCTCCACGCGAATGACTTCGGCACCTCATATTCTATGTATGTGCTTATATACCTGGCCCCACCCAGCTTATTCTCTTCCACGGCCTTCTTGACAAGCTTGTCATCGGTAAGGCCGAACTTTAAAAATACCGGCGAGAGGACTTTTTTAAGCGCGGCGGACTTATCGACCTTGCCGTAATTGGCCCGCCAATAGAAGAACCCCGTGACCAGAATAACCGCCAGGAATAAAATAGTTACAGATTTTGATTTCATTTATTAACTTCCATCCGTTTATAGATCTTTATGGCTTTCATTAAATTTACAGCCGCATCCAGCTGATTATCTTTTTCGAGTTCGGGTTTCTCTTTCGCGCCCGTCAGGTCTTTCCCTTCTTCCAGGTTTTCGAATATATCCGCGCTGTGGTCCTTCTTCTTGCGGGAATGGTCCGTTCTTTCGACGGTCACATCGGGCATAATGCCTTCGTTCTTTATCAGCTTACCGCTCGGCGTAAGATAATACGCGGTGGTGAATCTGAGAGCGGACCCGTCTTTTAACGGTATGACCGTCTGGACCGATGCCTTGCCGAACGTCTTCATGCCAAGGACTATCCCGCGCTTATTGTCCTTCACGGCGCCGGCCACTATCTCCGAGGCGCTTGCCGAACCTTCGTTCACCATCACTATGAGCGGGAAATCCGTATGCGCGGTCTTGCCGCTGGACTTGAACGACGCATTCTGGCTCTGGGTCCTGGATTTTATCGATACTATGGCTTTATCTTTTGATAAAAATCTCTCCGACACGTCTACCGCGCCGTCCAGGAGCCCACCGGGGTTGTTTCTGAGATCGAGTATCAGCGAATCCATACCATCGGCCTTCAGCTTCTTCAGGGCGTCATCCAGATCGCGGGGAGTGTTTTCCTGGAACTCAACTAATTTTATGTACCCGATATTATCCTCGATCATATCGGCCCTCTTTATGCTGTGAACCTTTATCATGTCCCGCTTTATCGGAATATCGAGGATATTGGGCAGACCTTCGCGCCATACCGTCAGCGTCACGGTACTGCCGGGCTTACCCCTCATCTGCTTCACCGCCTCATTAAGAGTTATGTTCTTCGTGACCTTACCGTCTATCTTGACGATCTTATCGCCGGCTTTCACTCCGCCTAAGTCCGCGGGAGTGCCGACCATCGGCGTTATGACCGTAAGTACGCCGTCCTTCAGGGTTATCTCTATGCCAATGCCGCCGAACTCGCCCTTTGTCTCGATCTTTATCTCGTTATATTCATCCGGATCCATGAACTGGCTGTAGTCATCGAGGGACCCGAGCATGCCCTGCATCGCGCCGTATATGAGCTTCTTCGAATCGACTTCGTCCACATACTCGTTTCTTAGTATGCTCACCGCGTCCGCGAAGAGCTCGAGCTGGTCGTACAGATTTTCCTTAGATTTGCTCTTTTCAGCGGCTTTTTCACCCACACCGGAGGCGAGCGCGACGCCGAAAATAAATACTGCAAGAACAGCTAAAACGCCCAGCCATCTTCTCATTATCTTTATTCTCCCAGCTTCTTCTTCAATATCCGATTGACCATTTCAGGATTGGCCGCGCCCTTGGTCTCTTTCATTATCTGGCCCACCAAATATCCGAGAGCGTTCTTCTTCCCGAGTTTATAATCATTCACCGATTTCTCATTTCTGGAGATAGTCAGCGCCACTACCTCTTCGAGTTTGCCGGAATCACTTATTTGCGACAGGCCTTTTTTGGCGACTATCTCAGCGGGGCTGGTCTTCGTCTTAATGGCTTCGATCAATATCTCTTTTGCCATCTTACCGCTTACAGCGCCCTCATCTATCATCTTCAGGAGCGCTATAAGGCCTTCCGGAGATACACCCAGATCCGCCGGCGCGATACCGTTAGTATTAAGATAGGCCATAATGTCGCCCATTATCCAATTAGCTATGGCCTTCTTGTTTCCATAAATCTTCGCGCACTTCTCGAAATATTCCGCAAGTTCCGACTGGCTCGCGAGCACATTAGAATCGTATTCCGACAGATCGAAATCTTTAATGAACCTGTTGACCTTGGCTTCAGGAAGCTCCGGCAGGCCGCTCCTTATCTTCTGGATGAGCGATTTATCCACAATAAAAGGCACGAGGTCCGGCTCTGGGAAATATCTGTAGTCAGTAGCCTCTTCTTTATTACGCATTGAGATAGTTACCAGCTTATCCGCGTCCCACAGCCTCGTCTCCTGTATGATCTTCTCCCCATCCGTAACAGCGGCTGTCTGGCGTTTAACTTCGTATTCCAGGGAGGCCTTTACGCCTTTAAATGAATTCATATTTTTCAGTTCGACCTTGGTGCCCAGCTTACTCTCGCCTTTAGGGCGGATCGATATGTTCGCGTCGCATCTGAGAGAGCCCTTCTCCATATCGCAATCCGAGACCTTCAGATACTCGAGAATGGATTTCAATTTTGTCAGATAGTCATATGCTTCCTGCGGCGAATTCATATCGGGTTCGGTTACTATCTCGAGTAGAGGCAGGCCCGTCCTGTTAAGGTCCACCAGACTGTACCCTTCTCCTTCCGAATGGATGAGCTTTCCCGCGTCCTCTTCGAGATGAACGCGCAATATACGGATACGTTTCGGAAGCTTGGCGCCGGCCTCCGGAATATCGACAAAACCATCGTATGAGAGGGGCATATCGTATTGCGATATCTGGTAGTTCTTGGGAAGGTCCGGATAATAATAATTTTTCCTGTCAAACTTTATCAGGTTCTGGATCTTGCAATTGAGCGCGAGGGCGACTTTGATCGCATAAAGGAACGCCTGCTCGTTCAATACGGGCAGGCTGCCCGGAAGCCCCAGGCATACGGGGCATGTCTGGCTGTTCGGCTTCTGACCAAACTTTGTCGAACATCCGCAGAAGGCCTTCGTCACGGTCGAGAGCTGCAGGTGGACCTCAAGCCCTATCACGGTTTCATAGGTCATAGTTTCGGCTTTCTCTTATGGAAATCCGTGCTCTGCTCAAAAGCGTAAGCGGCCCTGAATATCGTCTCCTCGG
Organism: Candidatus Omnitrophota bacterium; assembly: GCA_026387175.1. NCBI lineage: Bacteria > Pseudomonadati > Candidatus Omnitrophota > Candidatus Omnitrophota bacterium. The sequence goes on along the minus strand of JAPLME010000004.1, from coordinate 45,820 downwards.
CGAACGGCCTTGCCATTATCTGCAACCCTATCGGAAGGCCGAGCGAAGAAAATCCGCATGGGATGGATATCCCCGGCAGCCCCGCAAGGTTCGCCGGTATCGTAAATATGTCCGAGAGGTACATAGCGAGCGGATCATTGGCCTTCTCCCCTATCTTGAACGCGGGCGTCGGAGATGTCGGCGTGACTATCAGATCGCAGGACTGAAAAGCGTTATCGAAATCCTCTTTTATCTTCGTGCGAACCTTCAGGGCCTTCAGGTAATACGCGTCATAGTATCCGGCTGAAAGGCAATATGTGCCGAGAAGTATCCTGCGCTTCGCTTCATTGCCGAACCCTTGCGAGCGGGTCCGGGTGTACATATCTATGATATCTTTAGCGTCGGGCACCCTGTAGCCGTAATGCGCGCCGTCAAATCGCGCGAGGTTCGAGCTCGCCTCCGCGGGGCCGATTATATAATATGCGCTCACGGCGTACTCTGTGTGAGGCAAGCTTATGTCGACTATAGAGGCGCCGAGATCTTTGAATACAGCGATCGAACGTCTGGCAGCGGCCTCCACCTCTTCGTCTATCCCCTTAACAAAATATTCTTTCGGAACGCCTATGCGCAGTCCCTTGACATCCTTGACGAGCGACTTGGCGTAATCAGGAACCGGAATGTCCACAGATGTCGAGTCCATCTCATCATAACCGGCTATCACGCTGAGGAGGAGCGCAGAATCCTCGACGTCCTTTGTTATCGGCCCAATCTGGTCGAGACTTGAGGCGAACGCGATCAACCCGTACCTTGAGACCCTGCCGTATGTGGGTTTCAACCCCACCACTCCGCAGAGCGCGGCCGGCTGCCTTATAGATCCGCCCGTATCCGAGCCGAGCGCCATTATAGTCTCATCGCCGGCGACCGCCGCGGCGGAACCACCGGACGATCCGCCGGGGATCCTGTCGAGATCCCATGGATTCCTCGTAGGCCCGTAACAGGACGTCTCGCATGATGACCCGAACGCGAACTCATCCATATTGGCTTTTCCGATTAGAAAGGCCCCCTCCTCCTTAAGTTTCCTGACTACTGTAGCGTCATAAGGCGGCTTGAAGTCTTTCAATATCTTTGATGAACAGGTAGTCGCCTCATCCTTCACACAGATGTTATCTTTGACCAGCACCGGAACGCCGGCCAATTTACCCCCGCCATTATGCTGGCCGGCCTTCTTATTCACAAAAGCAAACGCTTTGATCTTTGGGTCGATAGCCTCAATGCGCTTATATATGGCATCCAATACCTTAGCGCCTTCAAGAGCGCTTCGCAGTTTTCTGATTTCGTGGCCGGTTAATTGATGTAGATTTTCCATCATTTGTTCTCGACCACCTGAGGCACTTTGAAAAAATCGCCGTCTTTTGAAGGCGCGTTCGCGAGCGCTTCTTCGGTCTTTAACGAGGGTTTCAGCAGATCCTTGCGATATACATTCTTGAGAGTGGACAAGGCATGGCTCGTAGGAGGGACATCCTTAGTATCTATTTCATTTAATTTTGATATATAGTCAATGATAGTCGCCAGCTGGGAGCTGTATGCCAGGAGCTCGTCATCGGCTAAAGACAGCCGCGAGAGAGCCGCGACGCGCCTTACAGTCTCTTTATCTATTTTCATCACAAATCCTTATTTCAGTATAAGTTACCATAGGAGTAGCTATTTGTCAATTCGCCTACCTCCTAGACCCTGGGGGTCTAATACGGTACTAAAGGGCGTTGGCGATCTTCGCAAATTCGGACAGGCTCAGCATCTCAGGGCGAATGGAAGGATCTATCTTTAAGCCGGCCAAAATGTCCGAAAGGTCCTTCTTAGGCATATTGAGGGCCTCTTCGCGGGATAGTGAGTTTATTATCGACTTGCGCCGCTGGTTAAACGAGCTTCGTATGACCTTAAATAAGAGGTCCTCATCCTTCACATCGACCGAAGGCGTCTCCAGCACATCCAGCCTTATCAGGCCTGTGTCGACATCGGGCTCGGGATAAAAAGAGGCCCTCTTGACCGTGTAAATGTAACTCGGCTTCATATGGTATTGAATGAAGCAGCTTAATGAGCTGTAATCTTTTGTCCCCGGCAAGGCAAGCAGCCGGTTAGCGAATTCCCTCTGGACCATGACGATCGCCGACTCTATGTCTGCTTTATTCCTGATCAGATATTCCATGATCGGCGTCGTTATATAATAAGGCAGATTTCCGATAACCTTTATCCTTTTAGAAGCTCCTATGTCTCTTATATCGAATTCCAGTATGTCGCCCTGGATGAGTTTCAGATTTGGAATGTCTGCGGACAATTTGCCAAGGATCGCGAACGCTTTCCTATCTTTTTCTACGGCAAAGACCCCGGCGCCGGATTTCGCCAGGTCCATTGTGACGGCACCCAGGCCGGGCCCTATCTCCAGGACTATGTCCTCTTTTAAGAGACGGCTCTCGGCGATTATCTTATCTTTGATATTTGAATCGATCAGGTAGTTTTCGCCGAGGCGTTTCAGCGGATGGAAATCGTATTTTGCGAAGATCTCTTTAAGCTGTGAGATGGTGAGCATGGCCTTAAGTCACGCTTTGCCGGACAGACGGCATGCGAGCTTTATGGCCTCGATCATCGACGACGGGTCGGCAATTCCCTTTCCCGCTATATCGAATGCCGTGCCGTGATCCGGCGAGGTGCGGACAAACGGAAGGCCGAGCGTGAGATTCACGCCCGTATTAAAATAGAGGAGCTTGAACGGTATAAGCGCCTGGTCGTGATACATGGATATCACCGCGTCGAATTTTCCGTCAAGCGCCATATTGAATATGACGTCGGGGCTCACCGGGCCGGTGAGGCATTTAACGTGTTTGGCCGCTTTCTTTATAGCTGGAGCTATGACTAGCTCCTCTTCGTCTCCGAACATGCCGCCCTCGCCTGCATGCGGGTTTAATCCCGCCACGCCGATCCTGGGAGCCGAAATCCTGAAGAATTTTTTTAGATATCTATCTGTGAGCTCTATTGCCGAAAGGATATTTGCCTCCGAGAGTTTTTTCGGCAGGTCCCTGAGCGCTATATGGCGCGTTACAAGCGTTATCTTAAGCTCTTTGCCTACGAACATCATCGCGAAATTACTCGCATGGGTCTTTTTAGCCAGATATTCGGTATGGCCTTCGAATCCCTTATAGCCCGCGGAGTTTATGGAGGCCTTGTTTATCGGAGCCGTGACGAGCGAATCCGCGTCATCACTATCTATAATATCCAGGGCTTTATCGATATACTGTATTGACGCTTTGCCGAAAGCCGGATGAGATTTGCCATATCTGAATATTTCCTGCGGGACATTATCTATATCCATTAGAGACGCCGAAAATTTCAGCCCCAGCTCACGCGAGGTTTTCTCTATGGTAAACCGATTGCCCACAACAATAAAATCGGCAAGCCCCTTGATCTGAGGACTTGCCAGAGCTTTTAAAGTAACTTCGGGACCTATACCGGAGGGATCCCCCATGGTTATAACAATTCGCTGCTTACTTGAACGCGATGTAGGCATGCTTTCTCAGTTCCTCGATCCACCCCTTTGATTTTTCCCTCATCTTGCTCATCCAGAGCGTCTGCTCGATAGATTGGCGCGCGTCAGCCATGCTAACGCTCTCGGGAGCCTTCTTCTCATCCACCTTGATAAAATGAAATCCGACCTTAGTCCGTATCACGTCGGAGATCTCTCCCTCCTTCATACTGAATACCACTTTCTCTATCTCGGGTAAGAGATCCCCTCTTCTCACATATCCCATAGCGCCGCCTTCTTTGGCGCCCGGGCCCTCGGAATAGATCTTCGCAAGTTCGGCAAAATCGCTGCCCCCTTTAAGGCGCTTGCCTATCTCGGCGACCAGCTCCACCGTCTTCTCAATCTTCACATTCTCTTTAGGCTTTATCAGTATGTTGCTTAACCGGAGCGCCTCCGGTTTGGAAAATTCCTCTGCATGCTTCCCGTAATATTCAATTACCTCGTTCGGAGTTATGAAAACTTTTGAGCCGACTTTCTGATCTATCAGCTTCTTCGTCATAAGCTGCTCTTTAAATTTAGCCCTCAAATCCTTCAGAGTCAGATGCTGCGCGGCGAGCGCCTCCTCGAACAACTCGTTCGAAGGAAAGCGTTTTTTGGACTCCTGGACCTTCGCGTCCACATCCTTCTCATCGACTTCGATATTCTGCTTCTTCGCCTCACTCAGGATGAGCTTCTCTTCTATCAACTGGGCCATAACGGCCTGTCTGGCATCATCCAGCTTCTTAATAAGCTGATCCTCGGGAAGCATGCTCTTATATTGCTCATATGCGGGAGCGAGTATCCTGTCTATCTCGCCCTGAGTAATGACCTCGTTATTGATCACAACCACTATCTTATCCACTACCGCCGCGTATAAAACTGCCGACGCCGAGGCCATGAAGACAAGCGCTAAAAATAGTAAGCGTATTTTTTTCATATCTCACCGTCCGGTTTGTCTTCTTTTTTTAATGGGTCTTTGGAACTGAACGCGCTCTCATCTATATTTACGCCATATTTCTTTTTTAATGCCATCACAAGCTCGTAGAAGAGTTCCGCCTTCTTCTTCTTCCTGAGCTCATTCTCTATCAGCGGCTTCGCTTTTTCATAAGTCTGCATATCGGGGGCCTTATTATCGGTGAGCTTTATTATATGGTAGCCGAATTTTGTGTGCACGACGTCGCTCAACTGGCCCACGTCCAGGCTGAGGGCTGCTTTCTCGAAATCGGGCACCAGCTGGCCGGCCCTGAAGTACCCGATATCGCCGCCCCTGGATGCGGTAGCGTCCTTTGACTGAGCTCTGGCGATATCCTCAAAATTGCCGCCGCTATTTAATTTCTGCAGAATTTCCTTCGCTTCCTGTTCGGTCGGCACCAGTATTTGCGACGCGCGCCACATTTCCGGCGTCTTCAGCTTATCCTTGTTCGCTGCGTAAAAGCTAGCGATCTCATCCTCGCTCACTTTCACCTTGTCTTCCACGTCATTCTTGATAAGCTTCGCTATAACGATCTTCCTCTTGGCCTCCATCACTATCTCAGCGACTTCTTTATCATTATTCAGCCCTCTTCGCAGGGCTTCCTCGTAGAATAATTTTTCAGCGATCATCTCTTCCAGATAACGCTTCCTGTCCTTCTCGACCATATTCCGGTAGTAAGGCGGAAGCTTCTCGATCCTTGTCTTAAAATCCTTAAGAGTGATGGTGCTGTTACTGATCTTTACAAGGACCTTATCATCCGGGGAAGGCTCTTTCGCGCAGCCGAAGGCCAATGTTAATGAGGCGCTTAATATTACTATAAGAATATGCCGTATATTCATAATTGGATTATATATTACCATTAAAAGCGAGCATATTCAATCTCGAACTGCCTCAGCTCTTATATGAGTCCACAGCGGACTTCAGGAGACGGCAATATAAGTCGAACCCGACCGAGCTTATATAACCATGCTGTTCAACGCCGAGGAGGTTTCCCGCTCCCCTTATCTGCAGGTCCTCCATCGCGAGCTTGAACCCGCTGCCCAGCTCCTGAAATTTCTTTATCGCCTGGAGCCTCTTCTCGGACTCCGCACTCAAGACAAATTTTTTCGGTATCATAAGATAAGCATGCGCCGCGCGCGTAAACCTGCCTACCCTTCCGCGGAGCTGATAAAGTTCGGATAGCCCGAAGGCATCGGCCCTGTTTATGATAATAGTGTTGGCGTTCGGTATATCTATGCCGGATTCGATGATCGTGGTCGATACTAGGCAGTCTATGTTCCCCTTTATAAAATTGATCATCGTTTCTTCGAGCATCCTCTCCGGCATCTGGCCGTGAGCTACGACCAGCCTGATCCCGGGAACAAGGCTTGAGATCTTCTCGGCTATAAGCTCGATGCCCTTGACCCTGTTATGGACAAAGAATACCTGGCCTCCCCTGGCCTTCTCGGCCAATATCGCGTCTTTTATCAACGCTTCATCGTAATGAACGACTTTAGTCTCTACGGGCTGCCTCTCGGACGGCGGAGTATTTATAATGGAGATGTCGCGGCCGCCCATGAGGGCAAAGTATAACGTTCGCGGGATCGGGGTCGCTGTCAATGTGAGCACGTCCGTATTGACGCGGAGTTTCTTCAGGCGCTCTTTATGCCGCACGCCGAACCTCTGCTCCTCGTCTATTATTACCAGGCCCAAGTCTTTGAAAGCCATGTCGCTCGACAAAAGCCTGTGCGTGCCGATTATTATATCGACTTTACCTTCAGCCACATCCTTGACTATTCTTCCCTGTTCCCTGGATGTCCTGAAACGCGACAGCATCTCTACGGCCACGGGAAAGGCCCGCATCCTGTTCCGGAATGTATTGAAATGCTGCTCGGCGAGGATCGTCGTCGGCACAAGTATCGCCACCTGCTTATTGTCCATCACGGCCTTAAACGCCGCCCGGAGCGCGACCTCGGTCTTTCCGTAACCCACATCGCCGCATAGGAGCCTGTCCATCGGCTTCGGGGATTCCATATCCTTTTTTACCTCGGCCGTCGCGCGCAGCTGGTCGGCTGTCTCTTTATACGGGAAACTGCCTTCCAGCTCTTTCTGCCACTCCGTATCCGGCGAAAATTTGAACCCTCCGGCGGCCGCGCGTTTTGCCTGCAGGTCCAGAAGATCGATCGCTATCTTCGATACGCCGCTCTTCACCCTCTCCTTGGCGGCGTTCCACAGTTTCGACCCGATCTTGTGCAGTTTCGGCAGCCTTCTCTCGAATCCCAGGTATTTATGTATCTTGCCGACATCGTCGAAAGGAACGAAGAGCTTTTCGCCGTCAGCGTATTCCAGCGCTAGATGCTCAACATATTTACCCTCTATCTTCAGCTTCTCTATACCGAGATACTTTCCTATGCCGTGGTCGATATGTACGACGTAATCCCCCGGCTCTATATCGACAAAATTATCTATCGGGGACTCTTCCCCGGCCAAGGGCTCTTTGCGCCGGATCCTCTTTCTCTGTATGCCCTTTATTGGAAGGATTATAGCGGCGGAGTGTTCGTCGACATTCTGGTATGTGACAGGATCGACGCTTCTTATTCTCTCGACTTTATTATCCAGGAGCTCTATTCTGAGCGGGTATTCGAATGTAAGCGGATATACTGTGATGGTGTCCCCGAGCCGGGAGTAATCCCCCTCTTCGGCGACCCTCTTTCGGGCGTGATAGCCGTACTCGACAAGCCTCGTCGATATCTTCTCTACGTCTATCTCTTCGTTTAGATAGATCTTTATGGATTCGAACACTGTTACATCTTCTTGGGAAGCGAAACTCCCAATAAACGTAAACCGTTGGCGAGCACTACCCTGACGCAATCGACCAGCACTACCCTGGACTTCGTCAGGCGCGGGTCGTCACTCACAACCCTGTGTTTATTATAAAAAGAATGGAACGATCCTGCCAGGTCCTGAAGATACTGCAGGACCACATAGGGCTCAAGGGTCCTGGCGCTCGATACCACTATCAAGGGGAATTGTCTGAGCATGCGCATGATCTCTATCTCTTCCGGAGACTTCAGCAGGCCCGGATCGAATTCGGCGGATATGTCGGCGCCTTTGCCATACTCCAGTATCGACCAGATGCGCGCGTGCGCGTACTGGATGTAATAGACGGGGTTCTCCGCGGATTCCTTCTTGACCACGTCCAGGTCGAACTCCAGATGGCTCGACATCCTCCTCATTATGAAACAGAACCTGGAGACGTCCTTACCGACCTCGTCCATGACCTCTCTTAGGGTCACGAATTCCCCGGCCCTCGTCGACATAGAGGCCACCTGGCCGTTCCTGTACAAAGTGGCGAGCTGCACTATCAGCACCGAAAGAGAGTCTTCGGGGTATCCCAGAGCCTTTATGGCGGCCTTGATCCTGGGGATATAGCCATGATGGTCCGGGCCCCATATATCGATCAACTTTTTGAATCCCCTGTTGAACTTTTCCAGGTGATACGCTATATCGGGTGTAAGGTAAGTAGCGCTTCCATCGGATTTATATATAACCCTGTCTTTATCGTCGCCGAAAAGAGTCGACTTAAACCATACCGCCCCTTCGCTTTCATATATGAAGCCCTTACCCCTAAGGGTGTCGATAGCTTTCTCAACTTTTCCGGATTCCCTCAGGGACTTCTGGCTGTACCAGACATCGAACTTTACGCCGAAATCGTCAAGGTCCTTCTTTATACCCTCCAGTATCCACTGGAGTCCGAACTCCCTGAATATATCTGTCTCTTTCGTCTTTACGTGATCTTTTCCGTGTTCCTTCATGAAATCTTTCGCTATATCGATCACATAAGACCCTTTATAGCCGTCATCGGGCAGCGGTTCATCGACTCCGCAGAGGCTCAGGTATCGCGAGCGTATGGAGAGCCCGAGCATATTCATCTGATTGCCTTCATCGTTAAGATAATATTCCCTGGTCACATCGTATCCGAGGAAGGTCATAATGTTCGCAAGGCTGTCGCCTAACGCGGCCTGCCTGGCATGCGCTATCGTAAGCGGGCCCGTCGGGTTCGCGCTGACAAACTCTATCTGCATCTTTACGGGCCCGGCGATATTCGAACTGCCGAAATTACTATCTTCTTTCAGGATCTCCAGCAGAATACCCGATAAAAAATCCTTGCTGACAAAAAAGTTTATAAAACCGGGCCCCTTCACCTCGACCCGGTCGATAGCGCCTTTTAAAGGCGATGACGGGATAGACTCTTCGAGTTTTGCCTTTAACAGATTCGCGAATTCAACCGGCGGTTTTGAGGCAAGCTTGGAGATCCTTAAGGCGATATTTGAAGAGAGGTCGCCATGGGACCTCTCTTTAGGTATCTCTAATTCGATCTTTATTTCCTGGGGTGACGGGGGCTGGACACTGAGGCGCGAGAGCACCGATTGAAGAGAGCTCTCTAAAACCAACGTTATATTTTTTTCAATCTCGCCATAATGCATTGATCTATTTTTTGTTCTTCTTTCGGGCCTTTTTCCTGGGCTTCTTCGCGGCTTTACGCACGGGTTTCTTTACGGCTTTCTTTACTACTTTTTTTAGGGGTTTTCGCTTCGAGGGCTCCGGTTCCTCGAACCTGGTTTGGGGAGCCTTGGCCCAAAGCTTCTCGAGATCGTAGAACTTACGCGTATCTTTCAGGAATATATGGCCGACCACGTCGCCGAAGTCCGCCAGTATCCACGAAGCTTCTCTCTCGCCCTCTATATGCCTGAGTTTAGCGCCTTTCTCCCTTAACTGCTTGATAATGTTATCGGAGATCGCGCGAACATGTGTAGTGGAAGTACCGGTGGCTATCACGAAATAATCGCATATACCTGACACCTTCCTCATCTTTATAGTGATTATATCGATGCCTTTTTTATCCGAAGCAGCTTCAGCCATAATTAACGCTTTACGTTTAGAGTCGATCGCTATGCTCCTTTTTTGGCCCATAAAAAGATTACACAGATCAGCTAGCTGCAAAGCTTACTTCTAATCTGTGTAATCGTGGCATTACTTCATTATCTTATACATTCCGGTATTACAAGTCGTGCACTTCCCCTTCATCGCTGTTCTCTTATTCTTCATCGTGACTTGTTGAGTATCTTTCATCTCTTTCTTGGATTTACACTTTACGCAATATCCTATCTCGGCCATCTGATATCACCCCCTTAAAAATTGAGCTTGATACTTAAATTTTATTCAATTATAACCTTAAACGCCGCTATCGTCAAGGGAAACTGCTACTTATTTATACAACCCCCGCTCAATGATATAACTGCGCACCTTTTCCGGCACAAGGTATCTTATGGACTTTCCGGCCTTGAGGCGCCTCCGTATATCCTCGGACGACACCTCGATGGGCGTTATCACTACGGTCTCCACCTCTTTAGGAACATCCTTCACGGGATATCCCGGGCGGTTGGCGACTATGAATTTAGATATCTTGAATATATCGTTAACGCTCTTCCATGAGAACAGGTCCTTTAGAAGGTCCGAGCCCGTTATGAAATATAGCTGGACGTCGTCGCCATGTTTGGCGCGAAACTCTTTCAGGGTATCAATGGAATATGATGTCTTCTTCCGGCCTATTTCAAAATTCGAGACCTCGAAAGACGGATTATCCCCTATCGCAAGTTCGACCATCTTGAGGCGGTCCTGAGGCTTAATGCCGGTTTCGACACTCTTGTGGGGCGGCATATACGACGGGACGAAGACCACCTTATCCAGCTTTAACTTTGAGAGAGCTTCATCAGCCAGTATAAGATGCCCTATATGGATCGGATTAAATGTCCCTCCGAGTATCCCGATTCTCATCATGCCTAAACTCCTAGTTTATTCAGCCGCATTGTAGGCTAAGTGCCGATATCTCTGATATCGGCCTAGTTTATTCAGCCGTATTGCAGGCTAAGTGCCGATGTCTCTGGCATCGGCCTATTTTCTGATCTGTCCCGTGCCGAAGACCACGTACTTATATGAGGCCAGCTCCTCGAGGCCCATGGGGCCGCGCGCATGCAGCTTATCCGTGGATATGCCCATCTCGGCGCCCTTGCCGAACTCTCCGCCGTCGGTAAATCTTGTCGAAGCGTTCAGATAGACACATGCGGAATCGACCTCGCTTAAGAATTTCCCGGCGTTTTTCTTGTTTTCAGTCACTATCGCGTCCGAGTGGTATGAGCCGTATTTCATTATATGCGCGATAGCCTCATCGACATCCTTCACCACCTTCACGGATAAAACAAGGTCCAGATACTCGGTGTACCAGTCCTTCTCCGCCGCTCTCTTTAAGCCAGGAACAATGCGGCGCGTCTCGGGACATCCCCTGATCTCAACGCCCGCGGCAATAAAACGCTTTATCATAGGCAAAAGGAACTTCTTCGCCACTTTTCTGTGGACCAGCATCGTCTCCATCGCGTTGCATACGCCGGGCCTCTGAACTTTCGCATTAAAACAGATATCTTCCGCCATCTTCAGGTCCGCGTCGGAATCGACATAGGTATGGCAGACACCCTTATAATGTTTTATAACGGGTATCCTCGACTTCCTGGTGACCTCGCGTATAAGCGATTCGCCGCCTCTGGGTATAACAAGGTCTATAAGGCCCTCTTGTATAAGAAGCTCGTCCACGACCCGCCTGTCGGTGTCTTTAATTATCGCGATCGAATGGTCCGGTAACCCGGCATCTACCGCGACTTCGTTCAGGACATTGAATATCGCTATATTGGAATTAACCGCCTCGCTTCCGCCCCGCAAGATAACAGCATTGGAAGATTTAAGACAGAGCCCTATACAGTCGCTCGTGACGTTGGGCCGCGCCTCGTAGATTATCAGTATCACGCCAATAGGAACCCTGATCTTTTTTATCAGTAAACCATTGGGCCTTCCCCTGGTCTCGGTGACCTCGCCGATGGGGTCTTTCAGCCGGGCGATCGCGGACAGGGATTTCGCCATGCCGGCTATCCTTGATTCGGTGAGCCGCAGCCGGTCTATAAGCGCCGGCGACAACCCTTTTCGCACGGCTGTTGAAAGATCTTTTTTGTTTTCCCTGATGATATAGGGAGCTCTTATCGTCAGGGCCTTACTCATCGCGATGAGGGCCTTATTCTTGGCCTCCGTACCGGTAACAGCAAGCTCTCTCGATGCGGACTTCACTTCGCTGCATATTTTTTTTATATTATATGCGGACATCATAGTATCACCAGATTGTCTTTATGGACGATCTCGTCCTTAGCTTTATATCCCAGCACGTTTTTGAAATCGACGGATTTCAATCCTTTCAGTTTCTCCACCTCATCGGCCGAATAATTAGAAAGACCCTTCGCGAACTCATGCCCATCCTTATCCGATATGCTGATAACGTCGCCCGACACAAAATCGCCGCTGACTTCGACTATGCCGGAGGCCAGCAAACTCTTATTGCGATGAATAAGCGCCGTCCTGGCGCCGTCATCGATCCTGATCGCCCCCCTGGACATGGATGAGTAAGCTATCCAGCGCTTCTTAGCGTCGAACTTTTTATTTGCGCTGAGGATCCTGGTGCCGACTCTATCACCATCCAGAACTAACCTGGAAAGTATGTCCTTGGCCTTACCGTTAGCTATGATGCATTCGATGCCGGCTTTTTGGGCAGCCCTGGCGGACTGAAGCTTAGTCGCCATCCCGCCCGTCCCCAGGTCGCAAACGCTCCTTCCGCCAAGTTTCAGTATCTTCTGATTCACCTCGCCGACCATGCCTATGACAGAGCCATGCTCGTCCAATAGGCCATCCACGTCGGTAAGAAGGATGAGTTTATCGCACCCTGCGATATCCGCTACAAGGCTTGATAAACGATCATTGTCGCCGCATTTTATCTCTTCGGTGGCTACTGTATCGTTCTCGTTTATTATCGGTACCGCGTTGTATTTCAAAAGCGCGCCTATAGTATGTTTGATATTGAGATATCTTTTCCTGTCATTGAAATCGTCCTGCGTCAGCAGTATCTGGCCTGTGAGGGAACCGTGCGCCTTGAAATATTCACCGTAGAGTTTCATCAGATAATTCTGCCCTATCGCGGCTACGGCCTGCAGTTCCGAAAGATCGGCCGGCCTCTTCTTGATACCGAGGAGCCACATTCCCGCACCTATCGCGCCGCTCGTCACTATAAGCACGTCTATACCTTTTTTACGTATAGCGGATATCTGAGACACCATATCCTTTACGCGCTCTTTATCGAGAGCCCTGTCCTTGGACGTTATGACCTTGGTCCCTATCTTTATTACTATTCTCATCGTCTTATTCTTTCGCGGCGCACTTCACGCTCATCGCTTTTTTATATGCAGCTCCCAGAAGCTCCTTCACCCCTTTTCCCGTGATCGCGGATATCGGGTAAACTTTCTTTTTCGGATAAGCCTTCCTGAACTTCTTTAAATGAATCTCAGCATCGGGATTGTCTATCTTGTTCAATGCTATGAACTGAAACTTCTTCGAAAGCTCTTTACTGTAAGACTTGAGTTCGTAATTTAATTTCCTGTAATCCTGCACAGGATCCCGGCCTTCGAAGGCCGAAATATCGACCATATGTATAAGGATCCTGGTCCTCTCGATATGCCTGAGGAATTTGTCACCCAAGCCCCTGCCTTCATGCGCGCCCTCTATCAGTCCGGGTATCTCGGCGACCACGAAAGAGGTCCCTTCATGGATCTTGACCACACCCAGGACGGGCTCCTTGGTCGTGAACGGGTAACCTGCTATCTTGGGATGCGCGCTCGATATCCTGGAGATAAGCGTGGATTTTCCGGCATTGGGGTAACCTATTATCCCGGCATCCGCTATCAGCTTCAATTCGAGCAGCACGGTCTTGGCCTCACCCGGAATTCCCTTTGTCGCATCGTGGTTACGGGAATTTCCCCTGCCGCCGGCGCCGCCTTTTGCCACTATTACTTTATCGCCTATAATTGTGAGATCGCGTATGACGAGGCCGCTGTCGGAGTCCTTGATGAGGGTGCCCGGAGGAACTTTTATTATGAGGTCCTTGCCCCGCGCGCCTTTTTTGTGGTTAGAGCTGCCGTGGTATCCGCGCTCCGCTTCGTGATGCTGCCTGTATTGAAAGTCCAGAAGGGTCTGGACATTCTGATCTACGACGAAGACGACGTCCCCGCCTGCTCCGCCGAAGCCGCCGTCGGGTTTGCCTATTCTATTGAATATATCCTTATAGAGGCTGCTGCAGCCGTCACCGCCGTTACCGGCCTTGACATATATCCTAGCCTCATCTATGAACATTATTTCTCGTTAGGAATTACGCTTACTACTTTATTGGGCTTGAAATTCACCACGCCGGAAACCAGCGCGAAGAGCGTATCGTCCCTGCCTATCCCTACATTGGCTCCGGGCCTGAAACGCCGGCCCTTCTGCCTTACGATTATATTACCGGCCTTAACGACCTCGCCTTTATATTTTTTTACGCTTCGGGTCTTAGGTTGACCGTCGCGGCCATTTACCATGTGTGCCATTATTTGTCGCCTTTCGCTATCTCGATTTCTTTCACTTTGAGCACTGTGACATCGCGCCTGTGGCCTATCTTCTTCTTCTCGCTCTTTCGTTTCTTATATTTATAAGCTATTACCTTGGCTTCTCTCTCCTGGCGCAGGACCTCGCATACCACATGCGAACCCTTAAGATAAGGATTGCCTATATGAGTGGAGTTCCCCTCTTTGGACAGAAGCACCTTATCAAGTTTGATCTCTTCGCCGGCCTTCACATCCATTCTCTCCACGGAGAAAACGTCATTCTTCGTTACTTTATACTGCTTACCGCCAGCACTGATTACAGCGAACATTTAATACCTCCGGATCTTTTGTAGTTGATTATAAGGGTTACAGACCGGATAATATAGCATAATATCAAGCATCGGTCAAGCGTTCCGTTGCTCTATCTTTATCTCTTCGATATGGATATTGGGGTCTTCTATTATCCTTATACTCTTCCTGAAGCGCCTTTCTAGTGATTTTACCATATTTTTTTCAGGGCTTGAGACATAATATGCCACTTCCGGATGCATCGAAACGAACAGCTCCCTCGACCTTGTATTCTGCAGCACATACTCGAGTTTCCTGATGAGCTCGATAGATATAGTCGATATCGACTTCACGATGCCGCGGCCGTTGCAATACGGGCATTTCTGATAGCTCTTCGACTCGATCGACTCGCGCACCCTCTGGCGCGTCATCTCAACAAGCCCTATGCTTGAAATGTTCAGAATATTCGTCTTGGCCTTATCATCCTCAAGGCGCCTTTCAAGCGTCTTGAATACTGACTTTCTGTGGTCGGCATAATCCATATCTATGAAATCGATTATTATTATGCCTCCGAGGTCCCTCAGCTTCAACTGCCGTGGCACCTCCTCCGCAGCCTCTATATTGGTCTTGAATGCCGTGTCTTCCAGGTTCTTCCTGCCGATGAATTTACCCGAGTTAACATCTATCGCGACAAGGCTCTCCGTCTGCTCGAATATGAGATAGCCGCCGCTCTTTAATTGCACGATCCTATCGTATATCTTCTCGATCTGTTTCTCTATCTCGAACTTCTCGAATATAGGCTCCTTGTCCTGATAAAGCTTCAACCTGGACTTTAAGTGAGGCGCCAGTATATTTAAAAAGCGCGAGATCCTTCTGAAATCGTCTTTTGAATCCACCTCCAGCCTGCCCACATCGCTTGTAAATATGTCCCTGGCAACTCTCAATATCAGGTCATATTCGGGATGTATGAGGGCGGGAGCTTTCGCCTTTCTTGTCTTAGACTTTATATTGTTCCAGAGATTGATAAGATACCTGGACTCCCTGAAGAAATCTTTATCGCTCGCCCCTTGCGCGGCTGTCCTCACGATGAAACCGAGATCCTTAGGCAGCTTCAAATTTTCGATGATGGCCCTTATCCTGTCGCGCTCTTCCCGCGATTCGATCCGCTTCGAAAGGCCTATATGGTTGTCGAATGGCATAAGGACCAGGAACCTGCCCGGTATGCTTATATGGGTCGTCAGGCGCGCGCCTTTTGTGCTTATGGGTTCCTTCACTATCTGGGTAAGCACCTCGTCGCCTTTTTTCAACAGCTGGTTTATCGGCGGAAGTTTCTTCTGTCTCTCGGCCTTCTTAACGTCTTCCTCTCCCACGCCCTCTTCCAGAAGCTTCTCATAGCTCCCCATGCCGGGCACTACATCCGTTACATACAGAAAACCGTTCTTCTCTAAACCGATGTCGACAAATGCCGCGCCCATACCCGGCAATACGGATTCGACCCTGCCCTTATAAATATTTCCTACGAGGTTCACATCGTCGAGACGCTCCGTGTAAAACTCTTCGATACGCTTATTCTCAAGGACAGCTATCCTTTTTTCGTGTTGAGTAACATTTATAAATATCTCTTTATGCATTCAAGTCATCTCCTCTAGCGCTCACTACTTTTACTCCGTCGGGTAATTTAGCGTTAATTGCATCCACAAAACTCTGAGGCGGGAGCTTCTCGGTCATGTAAAATACGGCCTCTTCGGAGGCGCTCTCCACGCCCAGCTTCAGAGCCTTCATTACGCTCATTTTTATATGAGGACTGAATCCTTTGGTTATGACAGCCGGCAGGCCTGCCCTGCGCAATGCCCTATGGAAAAGCCTCATAAGATCCAGGTGCGATATGAAACGCATATCGCCGGTCTTGGAAAATACCGCTCTTAACTTATAATTTACGTTTTCGGGATTAATATGTTTTTTTCAATCTCTTCTTATCGGCGGCTGTGTTACCACGCTGGGTATCGGTAAATACGGGCACATACGCTTTACTGGCTAACGGCGCACCTTCTATCGCAGTTCCGGGAGACATTATATTAACTGTGATGAAAAATATCAACTCCACCCTCTGCTTAACTATGTCTTTATGGGAGACCAGGAGCCCCAGATACGGAACATCGCCAAGCATGTCCCCGATGAACGGCAGCTTAGTGCGCTTATCAACTTCTTTCTCGCTTATCAGGCCGCCGATAAATATTGTCTGGCTGTTTTTCACCATCACCTGCGTCTTTGCTTCTCTGGTCCTGAATAATGGCGCGAATATATCACTGCCCGGAGCTATGGGCGAAGTCCCCAGGTATTCTTTTATCTGGGGAACCAGATCCAGCGCTATCTCGCCGACATCGTTAATATGAGGAGTGACATCCAGCACAATGCCGGAATTTGTCTGGTCATATCCGGTGATCTCCATCTTTCCGGTTGTGGAGTTTCTTTCAAACTTAGGAATGTAGATAATTTCGCCAACATTTATAGTAGCTTTATTATTATTAAGAGTGGCTATGCGCGGATTTGATATGGTATCTGTGTCGGCCCGCGATTTCAATAACTCCAATACCGCTTTAAACTGGCTGAAATCTAGCGTCCCAAAACTGAAACTGTCAGCGAGCGCAAGAGGAAATGATTTCACATTGATACCAGCATTAGATACAGGGAAATTCGCAGGCGTTACAGTCTGTGTACCTTGCGTACCCGGTAATGCGATAACCGTTGGTGCATTTGTCTGGTCCCAAGGGATCATTTTATCTAAAAATTTCCAGTCATCGTTATTAAAGAAATTGAACGGCATTGTAGTCGGACGACTAGCGCCGCTGACTGTCATCTTTGCGGTCCAGTCTATCCCCAGCTTCTCGTCATTACCCAGCACCGTCTCTATTATCCTCGCCTCTATAAGAACCTGCTCCGTCCTCTTATCGAGCCTTCCGATTATCTGGCCTATCCTGTATATGTTAGTGGGGATATCCGTGACTATAACAGTATTGGTCCTATCGTCAAACACTATATTGCCCCTCTCACCTACTATATTCTTTAGCGCCGCGACGACTTCCTTCGATTTTGAGTAGTTAAGGCTAAAAGCCTGGGTCGTAAGCTCTTCCTGTTTCAACTTATCAAGCGTCACGACCCTTATGATGTCACCTTCCCTCTCGTAAGCGAATCCATAATTTCTTACGATGATATCGAGCGCCGCCTTCCATGGCTTATTGGTCAGCCTAAGATCTATAATACCTTTAACATCGGGAGCCGACACTATATCGACGCCTGCCACTTCCGATATATAGGCCAGGACCGTTTTTATCTCAGCGCCCTTAAAATTGACAGTGACGTTGCCGGGCTCGACCGGAAGGACCTCCACAGGCTTAGCTTCTTCCTGCGCCGGCGGCTCTGGCAGGGCCGGGGCCACTCCGGATTTAGCAACAGGTTGCGCGGAAACATCCTGAGCTTTCTCTGCCGGGACGCTGACCGCAGACGCAGGCTTCTCAGGAAGCGTCTCCGCTTTCCCTTCTTCGGCAAACGCCTGGATAAGAGCTAAAGGCGGTGCGATAAATATAATCACCAATACCATGATCAGGAGCTTTCTTGATAGCCTTGCGGCTCTTTTATAACCCACTCTTTGTTCCCCCCTCTTCGGCTAAATCGATATTATAATTTTTACCGCCCATTATTATCGTGACGGTCTTTTTTGTGATTTTTTTGATTTCTATATCCCCGAACTTGTCGCCTTCCTTCACGATCTCACCGTTCAATATCGCGGCTATTTTTCCCCGAGGGGTGCTGGCCACGCCTTCCAGTTTCACATCCGCGACCGATGTCACATCCTCTAATCTCGACACCGCGGGCCTGTCTATGCTCACCAGGGGCACGAAAGGGTCGCGCTTACCGTGAGAATCATATTTATAGTCGTCACCGGCGCAGGGCAATATAAAAATAACCATAGCTGCCAGCGAAAAAAAGATAAGGTGCGCCTGTTTCCCGAAATGGAATTTCATCGGCCCCCCAGCAAAACATATGTAACCACCAGCAGTTCCACATCGTGCTTCTTCGGCGAAGCCGGATCGGCTTTTATCTGCATATCGACCACCTTCATAAACCGGTCGGAATTCTCCAGGCTGGAAAGAAACCGTCCCACCCCATGATATCCGGCCTTGGCGGTTATCATTATAGGTATCTCTTTGTAAACACGATTTCCGGACCCGGCCCCTTTTTGTTGATCGACCGGCACTATGCCGGCTATGCGCATATTAGAGCTCTTCGCCATCTCGGAAAGGCTTTCCAACAGGTCAGGTATGCCCTCTTCCGTGGGAAGCGTCTTCTCATATTTGTCCAGCTTCTTGTTGTATGCTTCGACCGCGCTTCTCATGCTGTTGATTTTGGCGATATCAGATTTTGCGGCCCTCAGATCCGCGCTGACTTTACCGAGATTGCTTCTAATGCCGGATATGTTGATAACCTGAGGTTTCAGCAAAAAATTAAAATACAATAAGAGCGCAAAGGCGCAGCCCGCGGATATCACAATTATCATCTGCTTCGGGCTCTTCTTAAGGTTCGTGAAAATAGCGATTATGTTGTTCAATATCGTCCGCATCTTAACCTATTTAAATAAACAGTTTATCCTGAAACTCATCACGTCCTGCTTGTCCACTTTGTCGCTCTTCGTGGAGACCAGTTCCACGCTGGCGACATCTGAATAGAAATCTTTATTATCCTGCAGACTTTTTATAAATTTTCCTATAAGGGCGGCTCCCTGCTCGCCAACTCCGGAAGCGTATCCGCTCATCACAAGCGCTCCGGGCATAGCCGTCTTGGCCTGGCCTGGAACCGGACGTTCATCATAGTAAAGCTCCGAGAGCCATATCCCGGGGGTCATGCAATCGCTTAAGAGATTGATCTTCCTGGCCCAGCTAAACCGCTTCACCATCAGCTCGTCGATAGCGCCGGATCTCTTATTGATATCGGCTACTTTCGCCTTCAATATGTCCGCCTCTCTCTTTTCCGGCAATATCGCGTTGTATTTTTTGGTAGTCGAAGCAAGCTCAATGCTTGAAATTATCCCGAACAGAAAAACCGCCAGTTGCATCAGGACTAGCCCAGCGCCTATGCCGGCGGCTATCTTGAGTATCGGGATGCTCTTTATATCGATTCCTTTAAAATCCAGCCCGGAAAAAATCGGAGGTTTCTTCCTGAGTTCCTGCGGAAGCAGATTTATCTCTATCATAGGCCTCCTCTCAGCGCAAGTCCGGCGCAAACGGCAAAAGAGCCGTTTGTCCCGGCTATTTCATCAGCGTTGACTATGGAGGGATCTATATTTAGAAACTGAAAAGGGTTCCACCGCGCCGGCTTGGACCCGAAAGTGTCGTTAAATGCCTCTTCCAGTCCGATAAAACCCGCGCCTCCGCCGGATATATGTATCTCATCTATGCCTCTGCCGCTCTGGTTTTCATGATATCCGAAAGAGAGTTTTATCTCATCTACAAGACCTGCGAGAGCGGACTTCGCCGAAAGAGCGACTTCGGCCGATTTCTCGGCCGAAACGCCTTTAGACCAGTCGGAGAGTTCCAGGTTGACGCCGCACTTTTTAGAAATCGTCTGGCAAAAGTCATTCACGCCTATCGCCAGATCCCTGACGAACGATATGACTCCTCCCCTCAATATTACAAGATTCGTATATACAGCCCCCACATTGATAAGAGCTATGGTTTTAGCCGGCTCTATGGAGGTGAAATTCTTAAGAAACGCGTTTGTGAGGGCAAAACTGTCCACATCGACCACATTGACGCTGAAACCCGCATCCTCCACGATCTTTATCTTCGCGAGAACATAGTCTTTTTTGGCGGCCGCCAGAAGTATGTCTAAATTATTCTTTTCTCTCGCGCTCTTTCCCTGAATATGAAAATCGAGCGTGCATTCATTGATATCGAACGGGATAAACTTTTCCGTCTCAAACCTGATGGCGTTCTTCAGGTCCTCATCCCCCATATCCGGCATCGATATGACACGGGCCACTATGGACGATCCGGCAAGAGATATATTAAGGTCTCTCCCCGCTATCTTAAGATCTTCAGATAGCGTTCTCACGGCGTCCGCTACCGATCCGCTCGAAAGCCCCTGTATCTTTTTTATACCGAATGAGACAAGAGACGGCCTTTCCGCTCCAACGGAAATCTCGATCATCTTTATCGAGTGGCTGCCGATATCGAGCGCGGTGATGCTCCTGATTTTTCCGGGACGCTTTAATTGCAGGTTAAATCCGGCCATCACCTCTCCATGCCTATCGCGGGAGATGCGTAACTTGAAACAAAAAAAGCACCCATTATGCCTATCAATAGGGTGCTTACCAAAAGTATCGCTACTAGATTTTCAACTAATGTCAGACCAGCGTTATTTTTTAGATTCATTATAGTCAGATTATCATATAAAAAAACCGTTGTCAAGATAATGGCATGGACAAAATGTATAGAAAAACCCCGCGCCCATTAATTTGGACGCGGGGCTGATCCTAGGTTTACATTAATCAACACTTATGAACCTGTCGGCTATATAGTGTGGCCAACACTGCCTGTGGTCGGACACGTTGGAGTGCCGCTCACGGTCGTTTCTGCATAAGAATTCGTACCGCACTTCGGCCACCCCTTCAGATAATTAGGCACCAGAGCCGCCGATGTAGCTGTAGCGTCTGACGCCGCGCCGGTATCTATGGCCCATACCTGAGCCGCTCCCTGAATCTGTTTCAGGTTAGCGATACACGCGTTTCTCTGCGCAGTCTCCCTCGCTTTGATGAAGTTTGGAATGGCTATCGCAGCTAATAGACCTATAATTGCGACAACAATCATTATTTCAACAAGCGTAAAGCCTTTCTTGTTCATCTTTGTCATCATATAAATCACCCCGCTTTCTCCCAGAATTGGGCATATTCCAGACCTTCAATAAAAGTATACGTTATGAATTACCCGTTGTCAAGAGCGCGAAAGCAATAAATCTTACTGTCTATCTCCGCAGGAATGAGAGCGGCTTTCTGGGGTGATTTACATGCTTACAACTGTGGTAAGTTTAAAGATCGGAAGGAACATGGCTATAACAACGGATCCTATGACTATGCCCAGGAATGCTATTATAAGCGGCTCTATCATGCTGGTTAACCCGCTTACGGCTATACTTACCTGATCATCATAGAAATCGGCTATCTTTGAAAGCATCTTCTCCAGCTCTCCGGATTGTTCGCCCACTGAAACCATTCTAGTCATCATAGTCGGAAATATTTTGGACTTAGCCAGAGGAGCCGCTATACCCTCGCCTTCCCTGACATTCTTCCTCACTTCATCTACAGCATTTTCGACCACTTTATTGCCGGCTGTTTTGCCTACTATCTCCAGCGCGGATAATATCGGAACCCCTGATTTTACGAGAGTCGAGAGCGTCCTGGAAAATTTACTTATCGCGACTTTTGTGAGAAGGGTCCCGAATATTGGCACATTCAGCACGAATCCGTCAAATTTTACCCTGCCTTTTTCGGTGTTCAGATATTTGCGCAGCAGAAAAACCATGCCGGCAACGCATAACACAACCATTAAAAAATATTTTTGCAGGGTATTGCTGATAGTTATCAGGATGAGTGTGGGCGTAGGAAGTTTGGCGCCGAAGCCGGAAAATATATCTTTGAATATCGGCACTACTTTCAAGAGTAATATGAGGGTTATCCCTATCGCCATACTGCTTACAATGGCCGGATAGATCATAGCGGACTGTACTTTCTTCTGAAGGCTGCTGGTCTTTTCGAGATATTGAGACAGCCGGTCCAGTATGTCGTCAAGCATACCGCTGGACTCACCCGCCCTTACCATATTAACGAATAAAGGCGAAAATACCTTTTTGTGTTTGGCCAGCGCCGCCGAAAGGCTCGAACCCGTCTCAACATCATTACGAACGGTCAATATTATCGCGCCGAATGCCTTATTGTCCATCTGTTCTCCCAGTATATCGAGAGCGGCTACCAGCGTAATTCCCGCGTCGACCATCGTGGCCAGCTGCCTGGCGAACATGGCGATATCATCCAGCTTGATCTTCTTCGCCCCTCCGAACATGGCAAGCGATATGCCGGTTTTCGGCGTCTCTTCAATCACCGATATGATAATGAGATCCTTTTTTCTCAGGACATCCACGGCCGCCGCGCGGTCCTTGGCATCCAGACTTGCGCTCAAAGCCTTGCCGGCGCGGTCCTTGGCAACATATTTAAAATTCGGCATATCGTCCCTTTCAAGCTTTCGCTCTAGTCCTCCGAGGTCACCCTTAAAACCTCCTCAAGCGCAGTGGTCCCGTTAATAAAATTCTCTACCGCGTTATCTCTCAATGTCAGCATATGCTGTTCTTTTATGGCATAATCTTTTATATCGCCGCTCGAGGTCTTCTTCATTATCATATCCCGCACATTATCATCGATCAAAAGCGCCTCAAGGATACCGAACCTGCCGTGATATCCGGTATTATTGCATCTCTGGCAACCCTTACCTTGATGAAAATGTTTAACGCCTTTTTTAGATATCTCATCAAGGCTTATCCCCGCTTTTTCCAGAATGTTTTTCGGTATATCTACCTCCTCCGTACAGAACGGACAGATTTTTCTCATGAGCCTTTGCGCCGAAGAGAGGACGAGACTGGATGCCACAAGAAATGGTTCCACTCCCATGTCTATAAGCCTCGTTATCGCGCCCGCTGCGTCATTGGTATGAAGAGTACTTAATATAAGCTGGCCGGTCAGCGATGCCTTGATGGAAATATCCGCAGTCTCAAAATCCCTTATCTCTCCGACCATCACAATATCAGGGCTCTGCCTTAAGACGGACTTTAGCCCCGTGGCGAAGGTCAATCCTATGTCGGGTCTGGCCTGAATCTGCGTAATACCGTCGACCTCGTATTCTACCGGATCTTCCAGGGTAATTATGTTCTTGTCCGGCGTGTTAATCTGATTTATGATTGAGTATAATGTCGTGGACTTTCCGCTGCCCGTAGGACCGGTCACAAGGATCAGTCCGTAAGGCCTCGCGAGAGCGGCCTTAAAAGTGCTTAAAGGGCCCGGTAAAAATCCGAGTTCATCCAGGCCTATGCTCAGGTTCGACTTGTCAAGCGCGCGTAAAACTATCTTGCCGCCAAACGCCACCGGCAGGATCGACACTCTGAAATCTATCTCTCTTCCTTCGAAGTTTACTTTAAACCGCCCGTCCTGCGGAATTCTGGTCTCGGTGATGTCCAGGCCGGATATGATCTTTAATCTCGCAATGACCGCATTCTGATTTTTCTTAGGGAGAGTAAGAGCATCTTCCAGATTACCGTCAATTCTATAGCGCACCATCAAGTTTTTTTCGCGCGGTTCGATATGGATATCGCTCGAACGCTTCTTCATCGCTTCATTCAATATCAGATTGACTATTTTAACTATCGGCGCCTTCTTCGATTCTTCAGCCACCTCGCTTACATTTATCTCCTCTTCCCCTTCTGCTTTTTCCACCTCCGAGACATCCGAGGCCTCAGCCTGATCGAGCATATCAGAGATGTCCTCAATGGCCGCGCTGCTATAGTAGGTGCCTATAGCCTCTTTTATATCATTCTCAGTGGCCAGTATCGGCTGGATCCGATAATTGGTCAGCGTCTTTATGTCATCGATGGCAAATATATTAAGCGGATCCACCATAGCGACGGTGAGCACATTGCCGATCTTGGATATCGGCATTATCAAGTACTGCTTTACTATCCGTTCAGGGATAATATCTATCAACGTCTTGTCTATCTGATATTTAGACAGATTTATCGGCGGAATGTTTAGTTGCTGGCTCATCGCTATCACGATATCTTTCTGAGAGACATAACCCTGCCAGACGAGGATCTTCCCGAGAGATCCGCCTATATTCCTCTGCACATCGAGCGCGGTAGCCAGCTGCTCCTGGGTTATGAGTTTGCCGTTTATCAAAATATCTATCAGTTTTTCTTTAAGCGGGTCCGCTGTTTTCATTTTATACCGTATCCATGTCCTGATCGCCGACAGTAACGCGCACTACCTCGTCGAGGGTAGTTATACCGTCGAGCACGTTCTGTATTCCATTTTCGCGAAGCGTCTTCATGCCCTCGCGCCTTGCCGCTTCCCTTATAATATGCTCCTGCTCGCCTGCCAGGACCAGCTCTTTTATCTTCGGAGTAAGCATAAGGACCTCTATCAACGCGGTCCGGCCCTTGTATCCCGTCCCCAGACAGTCAGGGCATCCCTTGCCCCGATACAGAGTAATTTTACCGGATGCCGGCGCCAGGTTGATTTTTCTGGCAATATCCTTATCGAGATCGTAAGACTCTTTGCAGCCGGGGCATATCTTTCGGACAAGCCGCTGCGCGGCCACCATTATCAGGGATGACGCTATCAGGAACGGTTCAAGGCCCATATTGACAAGCCTTATGATTGAGCCCGTTGCCGTCGTCGTATGCAGCGTGCTTAAGACGAGGTGCCCCGTAAGGGCCGCTTTTATAGCTATGTCTACGGTTTCGAAATCACGTATTTCGCCTATCATTATTGAGTCGGGGTCCTGTCTCAATATCGAACGAAGCGCGGCGGCGAAGGTGAGGCCTATTTCAGGCCGCGCGGTCACCTGGCTTATGCCTTCTATGAGATACTCTACCGGGTCCTCGACAGTCACTATGTTGTCCGTCGGATAATTTATAAGCTGCAGTATCGAATAGAGGGTTGTGGTTTTTCCGCATCCCGTCGGACCACAGACGAGTATCATGCCATGCGGCCTCTCGGCTGATTTCTTTATCTTGTCGAGGGATATCGGGTCGATCCCAAGTTTATTTATATCAAGTGTAGCCTGAGCCTTATCCAGTATCCTGATCGCGACCTTCTCTCCCATACGCGATGGCAGGATCGATATCCTGAAGTCGACCTCCCTTCCGGACACCTTAATCTTAAACCTGCCGTCTTGGGGCAAGCGGTGCTCCGCGATATCAAGATCCGATATAATCTTTAGCCTGGACACGATAGAGCTATGCAATACCTTCGGGGGCCTTCGCCCCTCCTGCAAAATGCCGTCGACCCTGTACCTGACACGCAGCTCTCTTTCCATCGGCTCGATAAGTATATCGCTGGCGCGCATCTTTAGACCCTCGGCGACAAGCATATTCGTTATCTTCACTACAGGAACTTCCTGCGCGATCTCCGTCATGTCTTCCACACCGACGTCTGAGCCGGCGCCATCCATGAATTTCACGTCCCCATCAGCGCCTTTTATACCGGTGACTATCTTGTCTATAGCGGCATAGGTATCTTCCTCATAATAGTGGCCTATAGCGTAATTTATATCGTTTTCGGTAGTAACTATAGGGGCTATCTTAAACCCTGTAAGGGCTTTTATATCATCGATGGCAAATATATTAAGAGGGTCCGCTATAGCAAGCGTCAGCACATTACCCATCTTAGCGATCGGCATTATCTTATAATGCTTTGCGGTTTTTCTGGAAACAAGTTTAAGAACTGCGGGATCTATCTTAAAACGGCTCAGATTTATGGGCGGGATACCCAGATGCTCGCTGATTACCATCATCAGGTCATTCTTCGATATCAGCTTGAGGGCTATCAGCACGTCGCTTAAAGATCCGCCCTTTTCCTTCTGCAGCGCGAGGGCCTTCTGAAGGTCATCCTCTTTTATGAGGTTCTTATCTATCAGGATCTTTGTAAGTTTCTCTTTTAGTCCGGGCGTCATTTAAAGGATTATTTTTTCTGGTAGTATTTGGTTATCGCGTTAGTTACGTCGGACATCGTGCTCACGAATACCTGCACCGTGCAATTCGATATCATTTCAATATCCTCTACCGCCTGAGCATTCAGGGGGTTCGACATAGCTATAGTCAACAGGTTGCCCATCTTATCTATCGCAATAAGATTGTATTGTTCGGCGACGTTCCGCGGTATCAGCTTCATCGCCTCAGTATTTATCTCATAATACTCAAGCGGTAAATACGGAAAACCATACTGCACGGTAAGCGCCTGAGCTATCTCCTCTTCTTTTGCGTAACCCAGCGAAACAAGGATATAACCTATCAGGCCTCCGTTAATCTCCTGGGCCTTCAGGGCTTTATTCAGCTGTTCTTCGCTGATCACGCCCCGCTCCAGCAAAAGCTCGCCCAATTGTTTAGATACGACTCTCTTAGCGTTGGACATTGGCTTTCTTATATTTCTATTTTTTAAACAGCCTTCCTAGATCCTCGATATCCGTGGATCGGTCGAAAGCTTCTTCATAAGTGATCAGCTTCTTGCTATAAAGCTCATAGAGAGACTGGTTCATCGTCTTCATACCCTCTTTCTTCGACGTCTGTATCACAGAATACAGCTGGTGCGCCTTCGATTCCCTTATCATGCTGCGCACCGGAGGCGTCACCATAAGGATTTCGGTAGCCAATACACGTCCCGGCCCTTCCGCTTTAGGAATAAGCTGCTGGGACAGGACCCCGACCAGAACAAACGAAAGCTGAGTACGTGTCTGTTCCTGCTGATGAGAGGGGAAGACATCTACAATCCTGTTAATGGTCTGGACGCAGTCTGACGTATGCAGAGTCGCGAAAACCAGGTGGCCCGTTTCGGCGATTATTAAAGCCGACTCGATCGTCTCCAGGTCCCTCATCTCTCCTATCAGGATAACGTCCGGGTCCTGCCTTAAAATATGTTTCAGCGAAGCGTTGAAAGAGTGCGTATCGCTGTATACTTCGCGCTGATTGACTATCGACTTCTTATTCTTATGAACAAATTCCACAGGGTCCTCGATCGTAACAATATGGCATGAGCGGTTAGTGTTTATCCAGTCTATCATCGAGGCAAGGCTTGTGGACTTACCGCTTCCCGTCGAGCCCGTGATCAGCACAAGGCCTTTGGGCCTGTTGCAAAGGTCGATCGCCACATCCGCCGGCAAGCCACACTTTTCGAAAGACCATAAATTACCGGGTATGAGCCTTATTGATGAGGCGACTGAGCCCCTCTGCTTAAAAACGTTAACCCTGAATCGGCCAAAATCTTCCATGCTGAACGCCACATCGAGCTCCAGCTCCCGCTCAAATTTTTCTATCTGCGTTTCGGTCAGCATACTGAAGACAAGGGCCTTCGTATCATTATCGGACAAAATATTCCGGTCCACGGGAATAAGGTTCTCGTCCACCCTTAAATGGACCGGAGACCCGGAGGTTATATGAAGATCTGAGGCGCTCTTCTGAACCATCAGGCTTAAGAGGTCTTTCATATTATGAGGCATTTAATATTCCTTTCATTCTTTTTCCAATGAAGCCACAGCTTTTTTAAATAGCTCTTCGCTCGTCGCGCCGTCTATCGGGTTTTCGCTCAAGCCCATCTTCACCTCAAGGCTGACCTTACCCGCTTTCAGCACATTGACGTTTTCAATCTTCCTGCGTACATCTTCGGCGATGCGGGTGGCCTCTTTTTTATTCTTCTCAGGAAGGAGCATAGCAAACTCACTTCCCCCTATACGCGCGGCCCTGCCAACCGGAATATTATTGTCCCTTATGACCTTGGCTATACGTTTAAGAGCCTCTTCCGAAGCCAGCTCGCCGTTTGTTTCGCGGAATGCCCTGAAATTATCCACCCTGAAGACTATGAACGCGCAGGGTCTCTGATAAAATATGGACCTCTTTATCTCTTCTTCGAGCCGTATAAGCAGATAACGCTTGTTATACAGCCCTGTCAGGTCGTCCATTATGGCAAGCTCTTTGTTCTTCTTTTCCAACAGGTCGCTTTCGATGGCGATCGTGATATGTTTGGCGAATACCGTAGCTAGTTCAATATCATCGCTGGTGTAGCTGAAATCACTCAGACGATTACCAAGCAAAAGAAGCCCGAACGCTATCCTGTCGGAATACAACGGGATCACAATAAAATTCTTCAGATTATGCGCTCTCTTAAAATCATCCAGATCATCAGGAAGCTTCATACCATCAGTGACCTGGAACATCTTCTTATTTTCGATAGCTTTCTCCAGGACGCCATGACCGCCTCTTCTTATTACGATCTCCGCAAGCTTCTCCTTATCGGCGTTATAGCACACTTTCGCGATAAAATCCCCGTCCTCTTCCCTGGACATATACAGAGCGCCGAAACCCATATCGAACATACCGGATGCTTTGCCCACCCCAAGCTCCAAAAGCGAATCTATCTGCAGCGAACCGGCCGAAATCACTTCATCTATCTGCAACAAGCTCGAAAGCGCGGTCACTTTCTTCTGTATCTCCGCGTTTATCGCTTTCATGCTCTGCCCGTAGTTCTTCAGTTCATCCAGGTTGGATTTTATCCTCCTGGTCATCATATTAATCGACTGGCCGAGATTACCGAGTTCGTCGTCACCCGGTATGTCTATGCGCCTGTCGTAGTCGCCGGCGGATATCTTTTTTGTTTCAGCAGAAAGTTCGACGACAGCGTTTATGATGCTTCCGGCAATGATAAGGCCCAGGATCGAAATGACCAGCGACGCTAAGATTATTACAGCGAGATTTACAAGGTTCTGAAATCCGGGATTCAGATATGGGGAAAGCAGGTATACACAGGCCAGAAGAGGTATGATGGTCATCAGGCTGAACGCAACCATAAGTTTGTGCCTTAAGCCTTTGCTGCTTATAAACAACCCCTTAAGGGTGGCCATCGTTATCTCCCTCCCGTATATTGGCAATAATATCGTTATATATTATATTGACCAAAGTATACTATAAGGATATCCTTTTGTCAAATTTCGATAAAATCCCATGGCAGCAGCTCATTTTCTTTTCTGGCCCTCAAGGCATAAAACGATCCGTCTATTCCAAGTTCTTTAAGCGATGATAACCAGGTCTCGAATCTAAAAAGTTCCTGCCACCCGTCAAATCTCGCGCCTGAGCGCCAGGACTCATATATGACATTCGCCAGCCTTCTGTCTCCCCTGGTCAGTATCGCTTCAAGATAACTTCTGTTGAATGAATGGAAATCCAGGTCGATCAGCTTAGACCGAAAACCGCTCCGCAGAATCTCTCTCTTCTTCTCCAGCGACTCAACATCCGCCATTGCCGAACGCTCAAAGAACGTATGAGGTTTCGGCACGAACGCATTAATGCTCGCCGTTATCTGGGCCGGATGGCCGTCGATCTCTTTCTTAAGATTTGAGATCTTGCGCATCAGATCGGTTATACCGGCCAGATCTTCTTCGGTCTCGCCCGGAAGCCCTATCATGAAGTACAGCTTGACTTTGCGCCAGCCTTTTCTAAACGACTCTGACGCGGCCTCGAACAGCCTCTCTATCTTTATATTCTTGTTAAGTGATTTTCTAAGGCTGTCGCTTCCTGCCTCCGGCGCGAATGTGAGCCCGGTTTTTTTTATTTCCGATATCAGCGCCGGTAAATCCTTAAGTGAATCCTCTATGCGAAGCGACGGAATAGAAAGCGACACGGCATTACGGCAAAACTCTTTATTGAGATCCCTGATAGTATCGTGAAGTTCGGAATGGTCCACGCTCGATAACGATAAGAGGGATATTTCATCGT
This sequence comes from Candidatus Omnitrophota bacterium, assembly GCA_026387175.1. Classification (NCBI taxonomy): domain Bacteria; kingdom Pseudomonadati; phylum Candidatus Omnitrophota; species Candidatus Omnitrophota bacterium. The sequence goes on along the minus strand of JAPLME010000004.1, from coordinate 15,966 downwards.
ACCCGGTCGAGCTGTGTGTCTTTTTAGCAAGTTCTAAAATAGTATTTCGCGAACGCTCCCGCACCGGTCTGTACGCAATCGTGGCCTGGCAAAACTTGCAGGCATGCTTACACCCCCTCATGATCTCTATAGCGGCGCGGTCGTGTATTATACCGATATTCGGCACTATCTGATCTACGGGATAGAAGGCCTTGTCCAGGTCCCTGACTATCCTTTTTTCAATTTTTTCCGGAATGCCCTTCTCGCAAGGTTCAAAACTTTCAATCGTGCCGTCTTCGTTGTAATCAACTCTGTAGAGGAAGGGAACATAAACACCTTTTATGTTGGCCATCTCCCTCAAGACATCTTTTCGGGACCGGTTTCCGGATAAGCGCAGTTTTTTATATATATCCACTATCTCGCTTATAGCGTCTTCTCCGTCGCCTATTAAAAAAGCGTCGATGAACTCCGCCATCGGCTCAGGATTATAACAGGATGGTCCGCCGGCGATTACCAGCGGGTCCGAGTCGGTTCTCTCCGCGCTCCTCAGAGGGATGCCCCCCAGGTCCAGTAGATTCAATACGTTCGTGTAACACAACTCATAGGCCAGGCTTATCCCTATTATATCGAACTCTTTTATCGGTTTGCGCGATTCCAGGCTGAAGAGGCTTATATGATTTTTTCTGAGGACCTCCTCAAAATCGATCCATGGCGAGAAGACACGTTCGCACAGGCAGTCGGAACGGTTATTCAGGATACCGTAAAGTATCTTGATGCCGAGGTAGCTCATCCCCACTTCATAGGCGTCGGGGAACGCCAGCAGCACCTTTACCTTATCGTCGGTCCACTCCTTCCTGGCAACGTTCCATTCTCCGCCGACATACCTGCCGGGCTTCTGCACGGTAAGGAGCAGCTCGTTCAATTTATCAATGTTCATTCGTTTCTTCTTGCTCCCGGTATGGTTTAAGGAGATTGAGGAGTTCGGACTTTACCTTGTAGCCATACTTGATGGCGAGATCGCATTGCTCTATAGCGAGTTCGTAATCGCCTTGAAGGTAATAAGCTACGGCGAGATTGTTATGAGCGGTGGCATTGCCAGGTTCCAGCTCTATGGCTTTTTCGCACAAGGCTATAGCCGATTCGGGATTTCGTTTTTTTATCTGAATGGCGGCGAGGTTCACATACAGGTCGGGATTGTTCGAATCTTTAGTCAACATCCGGTTATATACGCTTATCGCTTTATCGTGCATGCCTTTCTTCTCATAAGCCACGGCCATGTCATTATTGGCCTTCACGCTTTCGGGAGCGGCTTTCAATTTCCTCTCGTAAAGCTCGATAGGATTTCGCCTGTTGAAGCTCTGTTTAACCGCTATATACAGATATGCTGCGATTGGGATAACAACAAGAAGGGCTATCGCTGTTTTAAAATAATTTCTGGCGGGAAGAGATTTCATTATCTCTATAGCTTGCTCTTTACGCTGTCTATAGTAGCGATTTCGGCGCCGGGATAATAAAATTTCAGGATATCTTCCGCTTTTTTACCCTGAGAAGCCATGCTAAAAGCTCCCCACTGGCACATCCCTACTCCATGCCCCCATCCGCGGCCTTCGATCATAAGGCTGCCGTATTTTATAGATGCCTCGAATTTGGTGCTCCTTAACTCATTGGGGCCCATTATCTGCCGGAAATCTTTTCCTGTGAGCAGAATGGAAACGCCGGCGCTATCCTTTATCTCCATCTTGTCCACCCTTCCCGATTCATTCCTGGATAATATGTTGACCGACGCAATCTTATCGATCTTATAACTATTTTCGCGAAGTTTGTTCTCAAGCGACCACAGAGGGACCTCCTTCGTCCACTTGTAATGCGGTGACCGGACACAGAAATTACAGATCACCCCTTTTAGCGGCGGGATATCGACTTTCCATAGATTGGCGGCGTCCTCGGTGGAACCGGCGCATGTCGCATGATAATAGGCCGGCAGGATATCCCCATTGTAGACCAGAATTTTGCCTTTAGTGACATTCACCGCCATCGTTGTCGACCATCTCTCCGATGTCGAACCTCCGTACACCTGTGAATATATATCGCTGCGAAGGTCATACGGCTGCATCTTGTTCTGCCTGGCCTGATACAACGCGAAGGTCCTCGCCGCTATGGCCTGCGACTTCAAGGCCTCCATGGGCCAGCGGTGCGATACCTCATGGTACAACACTCCATAAAGATAATCTTCCAGGCCTATGTGATTTATCAGCATCAATTTATTATTCTCTTTTCTGATAATGTCCACGTCTCCCCTGAATAGCCTGCCGCCGACATAGATCCTCGTCTTGCCCTCGGCCTTCACGCTGATCCCGCCCATCTTCAGTTCTTTGGCTCCGACCATGAGCCCGTCTTTTGTCGCGGAGATATTTGTAGCAAGCCGCGGGCCGCTCATTAAGACTCTATCGGAATTTATGGCGTAAATCTTATACGCGTCCTTCACAGACAGGTAGACTGAATCCTTATCATCCATTATCGAAACTCTCACGACTATCGGATCGCTCCCGGCATCAAGCGCCACAGCGGAACTTGCGCAGAACATGGCAAATAGATATGCCAGAATAAAAAACGCTCTCTTTCTCATCTCTTCTTTCCCTTGCCTTTAGCCGTTTCTTTCCTCTCTAAGCGTTCCTTCTCAGAAAATATGCAGCCGCAATAGTTCTGGCAATATATGCCTTTTGCCTTTGCGTTTTCCAGCGACTTTTTAAAGCCGGGCCTGAAATCTTCGTAATAGAATTTGAGCCCGGCCTTTTCAGCCACCTCATCACCGATCCTCTTTATAACCTCGTGATCCTGATAAGGACTGCCCAGAAGGGTCGTAGTGAAGGCCTCGAACCCGTTCTCTTTCGCGAATTTAGCGGCCATCTCAAGCCTTATCCACCAGCAGACGGGACACCTCTTTTTAAATGCCTCGTTATAAATTATATATTCGAAGTATTTTTCGAGATCGTAATCGCCGATAATGGTATTCAGGCCGGCCTCTTTCGAATATTTATCGACCTCAGTTTTTCTTTTAAGGTATTCCGAATAAGGATGGACATTGGGATTGTAAAAGTATCCTGCGATCCGGTGATACTTTGCCTTAAGCTGTGCGATCGGATATATGGAACATGGAGCGCAGCAAATATGCAGTAATATGTTCATCCCGGCGCCCATCAGAACAATTCCTTGTCGGGCCCGGATTTATTTTTAAACCCCATATGCGCGTATGCCTGTTTTGTGAGCTCCCTTCCGCGCGGCGTCCTCTTCAGAAATCCTATCTTCAGAAGGAACGGCTCCACTATATCGACTATCGTATCAGGTTCTTCATTCATCGTGGCGGCGATCGACTCTATGCCCACGGGTCCGCCGTCAAACGATTCGTGCATAACGCTTATGACCTTTCTGTCAACGCTGTCAAGCCCCATCCCGTCTATCCCGTGCACCTTGAGCGCTTCCTCTACCGCGTCCCCGGTAATATTTCCGTCCTTCTTCACCTGTACCCAGTCGCGCACACGACGCAGCAGCCTATTGGCCACCCTGGGAGTGCCTCTCGCGCGCCTGGCGAGCTCCTCCGCCGCGGGTTTCGCGATAGGGATGTTCAGGATCTTCGCCGAACGGCTTATTATCTTCACAAGATCCTCGACGTCATAAAATTCCAGGTGATATAATATTCCAAAACGCGATCTCATAGGAGCCGTTAACAGCCCCGCGCGCGTAGTCGCGCCGATCAGTGTAAACGGTTTCAGGTTGAATTTGTAAGTCTTCGCATACGGCCCCTTGTCCATTATTACGTCTATTTCGAAATTCTCCATCGCCGGATAGATATATTCCTCTACGGTGCTTGAGAGACGGTGTATCTCATCGATGAACAGTATATCCCCGGCTTCGAGATTGGTGAGAATGCCCACAAGATCTCCGGGCCTTCCTATGGCGGGACCGCTTGTCGTAGTGATACGGGTCCCCATCTCGTGAGCCATGATATTGGCAAGCGACGTCTTGCCGAGCCCGGGAGGGCCCGAAAGGAGAGTGTGCTCCATGGGCTCGCCGCGCTTCTTCGCGGCCTCGAGAGATATCTTAAGATTTTCTACCACTGTGCCCTGGCCGATAAAATCCTTAAGCTTAGAGGGGCGCAGAGATATATTGAGTATAACGTCTTCTTCGGACTCGCTCGCCATAAGCGCCTTGTCCCTTCCGGCGGGCCTGCTGACAGCGCTCAGATCCTGTTCAAGCTTTATCTTTTCCCTGCCCCTGTTAGGTTTCTCTCCGGAGACTGTCATCTGGAATTCAACCTCACTTTAGATCCCTTATAGACTTCATTTAATATCTCTTCGCAGTTTGACGCTTTCGGATTACGTTTAATAGCGGCTTCGACCATACCGCGCGCCTCATTTCTCTTATATAGCAACTGCACCAAAAGACTGACCGCCTCTTCTTTTATATCCTCTTTGGCCATAGACACCGCCTCATCGCCTCCATCCTGAATAAGCCCGAATTTTCCAATCTTGCCCTGAAGTTTCGCGATGATCTCGCGGGCCCTCTGTTCGCCTATTCCCGGCATAGTCTTAAGCATAGCCACGTCGCCTCTATCGATCGCCCCCGCGATGACCGAAAACGGCTGGATCAGCGCCCTGCAGGCTGCCTTTGGCCCGACCCCGGAAACTGTTATGAAATGTTCGAAGAACTCTTTTTCGATCTCGCTTAAAAATCCGACAAGCACCGGTATTGCTTTGGAAGGGTCCATCTGGTAATAATGGTAGGTGATCAGTGTTACCGCTCCGTCTTCGGCCCTGGCCTTATCGAGCCCTTTCATAACGGCGGACGGCATCATCACTTCATAGGATATGCCTCCCCCCACGTCTATGATGACGCTCAGCTGTTTCTTCTTGCGTATCTTTCCCGAAATATAGGCTATCATCTTAGCGCAGTTCCAGCGGACTCCTCTCTACGAAGCAGTAAGTTATCGCCATCGCAAGCGCATCGCTCACATCTACCGGCTCAGGCGTCTTTTTTAATTTCAACAGATCCCGGACCATCCGTTGAACCTGGACCTTGGAAGCGTGGCCGTTGCCTGTTATTACTTTCTTGATCCTCGTGGAGGGATAATTAACAAGTTCGATATTAAACTTACCGCAGACAAGGCACGCCATCGCGCGCGCGTGGGCCATCAGTATCGACGTGGCAGGATGCTTGTAATGCGAATATATCTTCTCCAGCACCAGAACGCCCGGCCGATGCTCTTCGATGATACCAGATATCTCGTCGAATATCTTTTTAATGCGCTCCTGGACCGGAGAGCCGGTCCTGGTCCGTATGGTCCCGGCCTCGATCACTTTAAAGCTATTGCCGTCTATGATGCCGTATCCTGTTGTTCCTAAACCCGGGTCTATTCCGAGTATCCGCATTATTCCTTTATCAGATCATCCGGTATATCAAAATTGGCATAAACGTGCTGGACGTCCTCGTGTTCTTCCAGCGCGTCCACGAGCTCCAGCACTTTCTTAGCGTCATCTCCTTCTACTTTCACCGTAGACTTGGGAATAAGCGTTATCTCCGCATCCTCGGTGGCGATCTTATTATCCTCGAGAGCTTTCTTCACCTTAAAGAAATCGGCCGGAGCGGTCTTCACCTCATAACTTTCACCCTCCGTCACCAGATCCTCCGCGCCGGCATCCAGCGCTATGCTCATAAGTTTGTCTTCATCGATAGTATTTTTATTGATAACGAAATACCCCTTCTTCTCGAACATCCAGCCTACGGAACCGGCGCCGGCCATATTGCTGCCTCTCTTGGAGAATATGGTCCTGATCTCGCTGGTGGTGCGGTTCCTATTATCGCTGACACCCTCGATATAGATCGCCACGCCGCCCGGACCGTAGCCCTCCAGCGTTATATCTTCATAGCTTACGCCTTCGAGCTCGCCCGTGCCCTTTTTTACCGCGCGGTCTATATTGTCGGCCGGCATGCTTGCTTCCTTGGCGCGCTCTATGGCCACCCTGAGTCTTGGATTGGTTTCCGGCTTACCGCCCGACCTGGCCGCTATGGTTATTTCCTTGATAAGCTTTGTGAAGAGCGAGCCGCGCTTCGCGTCCGTCGCCGCCTTCTTGTGTTTAATAGTAGCCCATTTTGAATGTCCGCTCATTTTACTCCTCCACTTCCTCTTTCTTGGTCAGCTTTGCTTTTTCAATGATCACCTGTGCCACATTAGACGGCACTACATCATAGTGCGAAAAAGTCATAGTATATGTCCCACGGCCGCCCGTGATCGACTTCAGCTCATTAACATACTTGTACATCTCCCCTAACGGCATCTTCGCCTTTATAGTCTGAACATCCTCGCCCGGCTCCATCCCCATCACCCTGCCGCGGCGGGAATTCAGGCTTCCCGCGATATCCCCCACAAGCGTATCCGGCACAATGATATCGACATCCATTATCGGCTCCAGGATCACGGGCCTTGCCTTTTGTAAAGACTCCCTGAAAGCAAACTTGGCGGCCGTCTGGAACGCTATGTCCTTCGAGTCCACGGGATGCGTCTTGCCGTCATAAACTATGGCCCTGACGTCCACCACCGGGAAACCGGCCAGAGATCCGGACTGCAGGGCGGTCTTGATGCCCTTTTCGCAGCTCACTACGAACGGTCTCGGTATGGCGCCGCCTACCACTTCATCGACAAACTCGAAACCTCTCCCCCTCTCGAGCGGCTCTATCCTCATCCAGACTTCGGCAAACTGTCCGGCTCCGCCCGACTGCTTCTTATGGCGGTACTGCGCGTCGCCTTTACCGGTGATGGTCTCTTTGTAAGCGACCTTCGGCGTGCCCAGATCCACATTGACGCCGTAACGCATCCGCATCCTGTTTATCATCATGCCGATATGGAGATCGCCCATCCCGTTAGCGATAACCTCTTTAGTCTGCTCATCGCGCGACACCTTGAATGTCGGATCTTCCGCGGTCAGTTTGTGAAGCGCATTGCCTATTTTGTCTTCATCGGAGCGCGTCTTAGGTTTAAGCGAAAAAGCTATCGCGGGCTCCGGAAAATTTATATCCTCGAATTTCACCTGATTCTTATCGTCGCATATGCTGTCACCCGTGCGCGTATCCTTTAATTTTGAGACGCATGCGATGTCGCCCGCCTGAACCGTCTCCATCGGTATCTGTTGCTTACCGCGTAGAGTGAATATCTGGCCTATCCTCTCTTTAGTCGACCTGTTCACATTGTAGAATCCGCCGTTTGATTGCAATTTACCCGAAAACACTTTAAATATAGACAGCTGTCCAAGAAACGGGTCGGACAGCGTCTTGAAGACAAATCCCGAAAACGGCCCGTTCGGGTCCAATTTCACGGCAAATCTCTCTGCGCCGTCCGTGCCGGGCCTGGTCGCTTCGACCTGCGGCATTTCTGCGGGAGACGGTAAAAAATCTACGATAAAATCCAGAAGCTCTTTTACGCCTATGTTCGCTGTCGACGAACCGCACATTATCGGATGGATGGTTCCATTATCGACAGCCTTTCTCAGGGCACTCGTAAGTTCATCTACCGATAATTCGCCTTTATCGAGATACTTCTCCAGGAGCGCATCATCGGTCTCGGCAACCGCCTCCGAGAGCGTATCGATCGCGGCCTTTGCGGCGACCTTATCATGATCCGATAGGGCGTCCAGGCCTTTACGGGTGACCAGGTTTACCACGCCTTTAAACGATGACTTCTCGCCGATGGGATACGCTACGAGGACGCAGCTCTTTCTGAATTTTCTGGTTATGCCGTCAATGCACTTGGTAAAATCGGCATGCTCCTGGTCCAGCTTATTGATAAAGAACATGGATGGCACGCCCTTTTCACATGACATCCTCTGCGCCTTCTCCGTGCCTATCTCCACGCCTCCGGCCGCGTTGACTACGATGATGCTGGCATCGGCCGCCCTCAGGCCACCTATCATCTCGCCTATGAAGTCCGTATAGCCGGGGGTATCTATTATATTGATCTTTTTATCGCGCGAATTGAGCGATATCAACGATGAGCTTATCGAGCACTTATGCTCTTTCTCATCTTCGTTGTAATCCGAAACTGTGTTCTTTTCCGCTATAGATCCCATCCTCGGTATGGCACCGGAATTTAACAGAAGCGCCTCCGCCAATGACGTCTTCCCGCATCCGGAATGACCCAATAATACAATATTTCTTATATCTTTTGCTTCGAATATCGCCATTATTATACCTCCGGGATTTGTATGTTTTAGAGAGATATTATATGAAAATATTATATGGTATATGGCTTAAAAGTCAAGTTAATATAGGGGCGGGAGGCTATCTTTTAAAAAACTGTACTTTCACCCAGTTCCAGTTCAGGTAGAGATGCGTCCCGGCAAGGGCGACAAATACAAAACCGTTGTGTTTATGAAGCTCCATAATAGCCTCAAAGAGCTTCGGATTCGAAATAAACAGATGCAGCGCCGCGATCACCCCGGTAAGCGCCTGAATAACAAGCGAAATGAACAAGAGCGGATTTACAACTTTAAGCAGGCCTGCTTTATCCATTCTTCCCCCCGTCTTATTTGTACCTGATCTTCATCGCCAGAATATAGACCGACAAGATAAACGTTGTCCCGTTAGCGATCATTATCGGCCAGCTCTGTATCATGACTCCGTAGTATACCCATAAGAAAACGCCGCAGGAAAAAATAACGTACATCGGCAGCGAAAGGTCCTTGGTATGCCTGGTATGATATACTTTAACGACCTGCGGTAAAAAAGACGCGGTCGTGCAGATCCCGGCTATAGTGGCTATTAAATTTAACTTGTCCATCCTTGGGAATATATTATTACCTGCGGCCGATTATAGCAAGTGTAATTTTCAAAACCGCGCAACGCACATTTGCATTGCCATTTTGATTTATTCATGGTATAAAATTCTCGAGAAAGGAGAGGCGAGAATGAATACAAACCCTGAAAACAAAAGAGAGTTCGTGCGATATAGTTATAATAAGCCCGTAAATTTTAAAATATTACTTTCTCCCAGGCACAGCAAATCCGCGTTAAAACTGGTCAGCGGCATCTCAAAAAACCTAAGCGTCTCCGGATTGCTCTTCAAGAGCGATCATCTTCCGGACATCTCCAGCATACTTGAGCTCGATCTGGATTATCGCACTACGGGCATCTGTCATGAAATAGAAGAAAATGCGATGACGGTCGACAATAAGCTGATAGGCAAGGTGGTAAGGATCGAGGAGGATGAGGACGGTAAATATAATATCGGCGTGGCCTTCATAAGAAAAACCGATTCACTGCCGCCTGATATAGAGAATATACTTAAATAGAATCCCCCTTATTTCTTTCTCGCTTTTCTCTTCTTACGCCTTAGATCTTTACGCCTCATCGCGCGGGTATATTTTTTCGGCATTCTTCCCTCCCCTTTTTTAGTAAATACAATATGTCATTATAGCGGCTCATCATTATGTAATGATCCGGCCGACTTTATTGCCGTAGATTTAGGAACTCTCTGTCCGAGCGCATTTGTGGTAGATTGCTCTTTAGTATCCGGTTTATCTAATGACATCGTGACATCCAGATTGCCGGAAATAAGAGCATTTGCTTTACTAAATGCGGCTGCTACAGTATCTGATACCATATCCAATCCCTTAGCGGTATCCTTCTCCTCGGCTTGCGCCGAAAAACATAACCCTGCGATAATCAGCGCTGCCGCTATGCCTATGTATCTTGCCGTCATCCATACTCCGCTATTTGCCCTGTTCCTTCATCTGTTTCTCAACGATGGCGACATACTTTTCCGGATTATTCTTAAATTCCCCTATGCACATCGGGCAGCAGACATTATAGATCTTTCCATTATATTCGACTGTCGGTGTAGTGCCCGGCGTTATCTTTGTCCCGAGCACCGGACATACGGTATTTCCAACGTTTACGGGCGATTTGTCTTCTTTAGCCTGGGCATACGCACATCCGCACACCAGACTCATCATAAATATTCCCGTCACAGCTATAACCAATAGTCTCTTCACTTCAACGCCCTCCTATTTTTTAAACATTTTTAACATTATACCTTATAAACCTTATCGCCCGGATGGACTTTTTGCGATACTTTTATTCCGACGAGGTCACCGCTCTTACCTCCCGATACATTTTCATGATTGATCTGCATGGATGCCACGCCTTGCTTAAAATCGGAAGTATGCCCTTTGATATGAATCTTATCGCCTGCCTTGAGCTCTCCGCTTAACTCTATGATCCCAACGCTCAGGTGCCCATAATAGTGGGCTATCTTCCCTATCTCTTTCCCCTCTATCGCGCCCTTCCCCTGCGACGCATCGCATTTGTTGCACAGTCCGGGATCCTTCGCAGACGGCCTCACGCCGAATATCGTCGATGCTATCAGCTTGTACATGATCCCTTCAAGCGGGACCCTGCACTTTCTGCATCTCTTCGCCATACACGACCCCCTTTCGTTATCTCTTTCGCGTCATACCCGCTTCTTTCGATTTCGTAAACCTGGTTTCTTCTTTACGGCGGGTTTTTGAGTTTCGCTAACATTATGTTTATTGGGACGAATCACCTGAACAATACCTTCTTTTCCGGGCTTATTATCGGGTTTCGCGTTAAATGAACCGCTATTCTTGCGTTTTGAGAAGCACTCCTTGCAGTATACCGGTCGGTCGCCGCTTGGCTTGAAAGGGACCTCACATTCCTTATGGCAGTCCGCGCATACCGCTTTATGTAAGATTCTTTCCCTGAACCTGTCCTCTTGTTTTCTTTCATTATAACGGTGGGACTGATCAGCCGGCTGGACGGGTCTTGAATAATTTTTTTCTTCGAAAGGCCTTGGCGAAGAACGGCCGATCAGGGTATCTATCTTCTTCTCTAAAGAGATCAGCTGCTGCTGCATTTTATCGATCAGACCGGCGATGTCCGGCTTAACCCGTTTCTTCATTTCATTCCTCCCCCAGCGCTTCTTCCATCTTTTTCTCCAATTCTTCTATCTTTACTGGCTTTACCACATAACCGTCGTCATGCAGTTTAAGCGCCTCCATCATAGTCTCATCATCGGTCCTCGCGGTAACCATAATAACCGGAATAGCCTTTGTCTTTCCGTTCTCCCTGAGCTTCTTCAGCACTTCAAAGCCGTTCATCCCCGGCATATTTATATCCAGAAGCACGAGGTCCGGCCCGATGCTCTCCGCGGCCCTGAGCCCTGTCTCGCCGTCCAAGGCCGCGATAACCTCGTAGTCGTACCTTAGTTCGATGTTCGTCTTCATAAATGAGACAAACTCTTCTTCATCATCGATTATCAATATCTTCTTCATACCCCCCGCTCCTCTTTATCCTATTCGCCCAGCTTCTCTTCAAGCGCCGACTTCTTATATTTATCGCTCCGCCTCTTAGGTATCTTATGCCCTGAGGAATCCATATCATAATCATTCACCGACTCAAGGATAGGTTTCTCTCCGGATGTGACTTTATCGACCTTATCGAACACGTCCGATATAGCGCTCGATACAAAACCATCCTTTTCCGTCTGCCCGCTATCAGCGGCGTACGCCAAAACAGGCATTCCGATCAGCATAATAGCAACTGCCAACTTTTCATATCTCATATCATCCTCACCCATTTAAGAATACTTATCGTATCCCGGAACAATAAGAAGAGCTCCCGCTAAAGCGGGAGCTCTGTCAATACATCAATCTGTCATAACCGTGAAATACATCATCGTCCCTTTATTTTAAATATTATAGTATAAAGGGCGCCTCTTTTCAAGAATTATCTATAATTCCGGGAATGATATTTTCTGAATTATGCTGCAGATACACCGGTGGCTTCGTGGACTGTGCCGCAGAATGTGCACCATCCGCACTCATTGTCAACGTGATCCAGTTTCTTGCCGCAATTAGGACACTTCATTGCCTGTCTCACCTCCTTATCTTGATTTGTTAAAAGAGCCCTGCATTGAATCGCAGGGCTCTTTTAAAATAAACCCGGCACTGGTCTACTCTCCCAGCCAGTTGCCCAGCAAGTACCATCGACGCTGGAGGGCTTAACTTCCGTATTCGGAATGGGAACGGGTGTGACCCCTCCGCTGGTAGCACCGGGAATTTCTGTAAAACTCCGACAACACTGATTTAAGTGAACATGGGTGCGATCGAACATCGCATCAATGCCATTTTCAAAAATAAAAGGTCAAGCCAAACGACGGATTAGTACACCTAAGCTTAAAGCCTCACGGCTCGTACACTTGGTGCCTATCGACCTTGTAGTCTCCAAGGCGTCTTCAGGGATATCTATTCTTAGGGTAGGCTTCGTGCTTAGATGCATTCAGCACTTATCCTTTCCGAACGCGGCTACCCAGCCATTACCACTGGCGTGATAACTGGAACACCGTCGGTTCGTCTGTCTCGGTCCTCTCGTACTAGAGACAGCTCCCTTCAAATATCCTGCGCCTGCATCAGATAGGGACCGAACTGTCTTACGACGTTCTGAACCCAGCTCACGTACCACTTTAACCGGCGAACAGCCGGACCCTTGGGAGCTTCTCCACCCCCAGGATGTGATGAGCCGACATCGAGGTGCCAAACCGCATCGTCGATATGAACTCTTGGATGCGATAAGCCTGTTATCCCCGGAGTACCTTTTATCCGTTGAGCGATGGCGCTTCCACACGCCACCACCGGATCACTAAGACCTACTTTCGTATCTGCTCGGCTTGTATGCCTCACAGTTAAGCTCTCTTCTGCCTTTACACTCAACGTGCGATTGCCGTCCGCACTGAGAGAACCTTTGTACGCCTCCGTTACAATTTAGGAGGTAACCGCCCCAGTCAAACTGCCCACCTGGCATTGTCCCCCGGCCGGTTTCACGGCCGCGGGTTAGAATCCTAATACAATAAGGGTGGTATTTCACATTTCCGCTCCACCACGGCTAGCGCCGCGGCTTCAAAGCGTCCCACCTATGCTACACATACAGGATCAAAATCCAGTACCAGGATACAGTAAAGGTTCCGGGGTCTTTCCGTCTTGATGCAGGTAACCGGCATCTTCACCGATGCTACAATTTCGCCGACTAAGTCGTTGAGACAGCGGTTCTATTGCTATACCATTCGTGCAGGTCGGAACTTACCCGACAAGGAATTTCGCTACCTTAGGACCGTTATAGTTACGGCCGCCGTTTACCGGGGCTTCAAGTCAGAGCTTCACAGCCTTACGGCCACTGACCCCTCCTTTTAACCTTCCGGCACCGGGCAGGTATCAGACCCTATACATCCTCTTACGAGTTAGCAGAGTCATGTGTTTTTGCTAAACAGTCACAGAACCCACTTTAGTGTCACTCTTTCGGGCTACATAAGAATTTACTTGACCCTAGTAGAGTACCCCTTCTCCCTAAGTTACGGGGCTATTTTGCCTACTTCCTTAACGACCCTTAGTTCGAGCGTCTTAGGATATTCTCCTCGCCTACCTGTGTCGGTTTACGGTACGATCACTCACCAAACTCGCTATAAAGGTTTTTCTCGGCAGTGTGGACCAAGCCAGTTCCCCCGCTCCGTAGATTGGGGTCCTATTCGGCTCTCAGTCTGTTAAGACTTACGACCTTGAACGACCACTTCCAACCGGTCGATGACTCTACCTCCTGCGTCACTCCATAACTGATAACGCGTAATGAGTGGTATCTGAATATTAAACAGATTCTCCATCACCTACGCCTTTCGGCCTCGGCTTAGGATCGACTAACCCTGGGTGGATTAACCTTCCCCAGGAAACCTTAGGCTTTCGACGAATACGTTTCTCGCGTATTTTTGCGCTACTTATTCCGGCATAATCACTTCCAGTTCCTCCAGCAGTCTTCTCAGTCTGCCTTCGCAGTACAATGGAACGCTCCCCTACCACCTGGACAATCCGAAGATTGTCGCAAATCCGAAGCTTCGGTACTATGCTTAGCTCCGATTATTTTCGGCGCGAGACCACTCGACCAGTGAGCTGTTACGCACTCTTTAAATGATGGCTGCCTCTAAGCCAACATCCTGGTTGTCTAAGAAATCTCACATCCTTTACCACTTAGCATAGATTTAGGAACCTTAGCTGTCGGTCTGGGCTGTTTCCCTTTTGAGAACGCAGCTTAGCCCGCGCTTTCTGACTCCCGTGATACGGTTGGTAGCATTCAGAGTTTCGTTGGGTTCAGAAACCTGGTAAGGCTCTTAGCCCATCGAGTACTTTACCTCCACCAACTATGACACGAGGCTAGCCCTAAAGCTATTTCGGGGAGAACCAGCAATAACCAAGTTTGATTAGTCTTTCACTCCGATCCACAGCTCATCCCATAACTTTTCAACGTTAACGGGTTCGTACCTCCAGCTGGTATTACCCAGCTTTCGCACTGGCCATGGATAGATCACCTGGCATTCGGGTCTGCTTGACGTTACTTAGTCGCCCTATTCGGACTCGCTTTCGCTACGGCTACGGCCCAGAAGGCCTTAACCTTGCAACGCCCAGCAACTCGCCGGATCATTAACCAAAAGGCACGCAGTCAGCCATTACTCATCCGAAGATGAGTCATAGGCCTCCTACCGCTTGTAAGCTTACGGTTTCAGGTACTATTTCACTCCCCTTAAAGGGGTGCTTTTCAACTTTCCCTCATGGTACTTGTGCACTATCGGTCACGAGTGAGTATTTAGCCTTAGCCCGTGGTCAGGCCGGATTCATACTGGGTTTCACGTGTCCAGCATTACTTGGGATACCGCTAGGGTGCTTCGGAATGTCGTGTACGGGGCTATCACCCTCTTCGACGGACTTTTCCATGTCCTTCCACTATTCCTCTACAATCCCACGTTGCGGTCCCGCAACCCCACCGATGCAAGCACCGATGGTTTAGGCTGTTTCCCGTTCGCTCGCCGCTACTTGGGAAATCAATGTCTTTTTATTTTCCTCGGGTTACTGAGATGTTTCACTTCTCCCGGTTTGGCTTCAGGCACCTATGTATTCAGTGCAAGATTATGCGGTATAACCCGCAAAGGGTTGCCCCATTCGGAAGTCTCCGGATCAATGTCTGCTTGCAACTCCCCGGAGCGTATCGCCGCTTGCCGCGTCCTTCATCGCCTACTCGTGCCAAGTCATCCACACGTAAGCTCTTAGTAGCTTGACCATTTTAATTCGTCATAAAATGGCATGCTGATGCTCGATTTACCTTTGTCACTTAAACCTGTGTTGTCAAAGAACGAGCTGTTCCTTTTATAAAGGAACAAAATCGTTACAAAATGAATGATCAAGTCGTTTATTATCTGCGCAAAAGCTGTCCCCAGTTAGATCGTCGGGACGCTTTTGCCGCTGAAGACCATTGCAAAAGCTGGTGGAGACAACCGGGATCGAACCGGTAACCTCCAGCTTGCAAAGCTGGCGCTCTCCCAATTGAGCTATGTCCCCGGTTATCTCATCGTACAAACTGGTGGGCCCATCTGGAGTCGAACCAGAGACCTCCGCGTTATCAGCACGGCGCTCTAGCCAGCTGAGCTATAGGCCCTGCTTAAAACGCCATCGAACGACTATTATATATATATTGAATGACCGACGTACTCCCTAATACTTTGCGGGAATAAGACAAGACTGAACTCTATTTTTACATCACCTATTTTCTTTAGCGTATCGCCAAAGATTTGTTAAGTCGACCATACCAGTGAAACGGTATAGTAATGTTTAATTCTCCTTAGAAAGGAGGTGATCCAGCCGCACCTTCCGGTACGGCTACCTTGTTACGACTTAGCCCTCCTCACCGACCACACCTTAGTCGCCTCCCTCTCTTGCGAGTCAGGAGAAACGGTTTCGGGTGCAATCAATTCAGGTGGCTTGACGGGCGGTGTGTACAAGACCCGGGAACGTATTCATCGCGCCGTGTCTGATGCGCGATTACTAGCGATTCCGGCTTCATGAGGGCGAATTGCAGCCCTCAATCTGAACTGGCCCCGCTTTTTTG
>JAPLME010000003.1:125091-125773 GCA_026387175.1 Candidatus Omnitrophota bacterium | reverse complement strand
GGTCAACAAGGCAAAATATAACGATGAGAAAACAAGGGAGCAGGAATTACAGGCCATCGAACAAATTGCTAGAAAGGCCCTATTGGCCGGCAAGTATAACATAGACCTGGACGCCTCCACATTAGTTGATAACGCCGCCCTTGATAAGATTCTAGCGTTCCAAAAGGCTTTTCTTGATAGATATT
Source organism: Candidatus Omnitrophota bacterium (assembly GCA_026387175.1). Taxonomy (NCBI): domain Bacteria; kingdom Pseudomonadati; phylum Candidatus Omnitrophota; species Candidatus Omnitrophota bacterium. The sequence continues at coordinate 125,588 of JAPLME010000003.1, read as the reverse complement.
TGAGAGCTAATCCCGACCTTCTTAAGGGCTTTGATGAGAATGGCGTGAAAGCTCTCCGCAGAGAGTTAGTGGATAAGATCGAGATGAAAGAGATTGAATTCCTGACTGAAGCGCAGCATGCCGAGATCAGGGGTCTTTATAATGAGATGCACAAGACCAACGCGGAAGTTAATATGCGTTTCATCAAGTATATAAGGAATCTGGAAAAAGAGCTGGGCATTACCAGGCCCGTCTCTATAGGTATAGAGGAACGCCACGTAGACGATCCGAAACATAAGAATAACCCGAGCACCGTCCTTGGATCCATGACTCTGGCGCAGACTATTTTAGAAGCATGTAAAGAAGCCGGAATCGTAGGACCAAGCAAGATGAGCTTACAGACCGGAACCATGCACGGAGTCGGCGGCACAGTTGACTTCGGAATATATAAACGTCATCTTAAGTACGCCAAGCAGATAGGCATAGCGGTATTCGTCCAGCATGGCGCCTCAACCCTT
>JAPLME010000003.1:0-125075 GCA_026387175.1 Candidatus Omnitrophota bacterium | reverse complement strand
AAAAGACTTCGATAAGATGAAAGACGGCGATGTGGGAGAAGTGCATCTTGCCACAGAGTATCAGAAGATCGAGCTCGGGATAGTAAGCCATGAATTACCGGATCTCGGCGAAAGGATGGCCACTTACCTGGAAGGGTTAATGAGGGATAACCCCAAGTCATATGCTAAATTCCTGCCTATGTGGGAACTGGCATTTGGTCGCAGAACGCTTGCTCTTGGAACTATAGAACCAGACGATCCGGATAGAGAAACGAAGAATAAACTTTATAATGAGCTGGCAGCGACTCAGTATGAGAAGACGAGAGAAGAGATCATAACCGAGATATTAGGCGATAGTATGCCCAAAGGCCTCAAAGGAAAATTGAAAGATCTGGTAAAAGAGCTTCCGGGTCCATTCAAGAGAGAACTGATGAACCTGCCCCAAAGGGTCCGCAACATTGTAGACAAGGCTCTTTACGAGGAATTCTCGACGATACTTGAAAAACTGGGAGCGAGCAATACCAAAGAGCTCATCGAAAAGATAATTCCTTTCGCTGGGTATCCTGTAATAACGCCTCCGAGATCGCAGGCGCTTCAGAATGCGGTGGAACGAAGCGCTGTCGGACCGTTAGAGGCCCAGAGCGTAGACGAACTGCTCAACAGGATTGATAATACAACCCAGGTTACGAAAGACTCTGTTGTAGTTACCAATCATGGCAGGTTCGTTGAAAGGACAGTAGATTATCTGGCCCTTACCGCCGGTTTAAGCGGAGATTCCGACACAAGAGCGGCTGCTCAGACACTCTTGGATGAATTAGCCGCTAGCTTTAATTTCAAGTTTGGTTCCTCTAGCGATTTAAATATGTTTGCTGGAGAAGGGAAAGAGAAAAACTTGTATTATGCTACGATCATTCCCGTATTTAACGGTACGACGGCCATGTATGACAAACTCCGGGATTCATTCAAGGCAGTTAAAGAAAGTCAGAAAGAAGCCATTATGTTAGAACTTGCTATGTCAAAAACACGTGCTTCCCGAGAAGAGCTTTCAATATTTACCGCGTCCATTATCGCGGCAGCCATTCGAGAAGGTTATGAAGGTTTAATCTTCGTCCAGGGAGACCATTATCAGGTCAGCGGGGAGGGATTGGTAGAAAGAGAATTAAGAGGTGTCGCGGGTCCGCTTAGGCAGGCCATTTTAGATGCGGGTGGGGCTAGTATAGACATAGACACTGGTATTTATCCAAAGCTTTTGAAGGCGGGGGATAAAGATGCCATCGAGACGGTCTTAGGGGTAAAGGATAATGTTGTTGATCAATATTTAAACCGTCATCCCGAGCTTGTCAAAGACCTTAGCGGCGAAGGTGTAAAATTACTTCGCTTAGGGTTAGCGGTACAGCTTGGTTTTGGACATGACGCGATTGCAGATACAACGCAACCTGTAAGAAGCTATGCTCAAATAATGGCTAGCGATGGAAAAGGAGAGCACTTTGCTACGGGCTATCGACAAGAAGTAGCGCCTGGCAAGAAGAGGCCGGTGGCTCTTCAGAAAGCGATAGCGCAGAGAGATTTCGGGATATCGGAAGATATCAGTGATGCGACAAAGGAAGTGGAATTCCTGACCACAGGGGCAGTGGCCACTTCGACCACCAAGCTTACAAGCGCTCCCGACTTAAGCAAGATTGTTGTGATTATGAAGACCGATCTGCCGATGGCAGTTACAGTGGGAGCTGAAGAAGAGTATAGCAATACGCTGCTGCAAGAGTATCATAAGATGAAGCAGGAGCTTAAGAAGCATTTTGCGAATGGCGTTATAGAGGTAACGACAAAAGAAGAGCTTGAAAGGGAGATGGCATTGCTAATAGGCAGTGGCTTCAAGGTTATTGTGCTGGATGACGGAACCCTCACCAAAGATGTGAAGGATGGCGACATTCAGGGTAAGGCAGGCGAGAATTATTGCGTGGTCACCACCGATGCCGTCAAAAATTCCGATCCTCTGATGGTCCCGTTTATAAATCTGAACGCGATGGCTATGATGGGCGTCGGAGTGCTTAATAAGGACGTGACTCTGTTCGAGATAGCATATAAGATATTTACCGGCAATGAGGCTCCGAAGGAGATCGTCGATAGTTTGACGAAACAGGCATTGTGGATCATAAAGGTCCTGCCCAGAATAATCAAGCTCACCGGCGCTATCTATGATCATAAGAAGATCAGGGAGCTGTTCTTAGCGGCGGCATAACAGAGTTAATTTACGGTAACTCGAAATATTGTAGGGCAGGCTTATTAGGCCTGCCCTACTTTGTTAGCATTTAAAAAAGCAAGATTATGAGCCTTGACGCTCTAGTTTTTATCAGGTATACTTGCTATGTAAAGGAAGAGAAAGCTATTTTTTTTAATTAGAAGATAAAAAGTTTTAATAAGTATTAGCCCGGAGCACACAAATGAGAGAAGTAGTTTATAGAAACCTGACTTCGATAACCTCAAGAAAAAAAGACATCTTCCTGCAAGAGGTCTTCGAAAAGGATGGTGTGACCGCGAAGACCGAAAGAAGGTGTCTATATTTTGTAAAAGATATAATTCATCTTGACGCTTCCGCCGATCTGCAGAAATGGGTAGCAAAACAGGGCGAATCAGGAATGATAAATAAACGGCAATTCTATATCTTTAAACAGCATAGTGACTCGCCCGGCGAGGATAAATTTATCTGTAAGATACTCGGTAATTTTTACGCCATTGTAGGTAATTCTATCTACGTTATAGCATTTTTACAGTCATTTAAGATCCGCTTCTCAAAGAATATCTTGACCGGATAGGAGAAGATGGCGCAGATAAAATTCTGCATATAAATACTAAGAATACAAGCTTAAGAGGCTCTTAAAGGTGGTGATTCTTTAAAGGAGCCTCTTCTTTTTTGCCCGTTATCTTGACAATAATATAATAGTATGATACACTTATCTTTTAATTACCTTCGGGCTATTATGGATATACTGACCAGAATAAATTGGGTAGACATTTTAATCGTAATTATAATGGCGCGAATAAGTTACATCGCTTTGCAGGATGGACTGAGCCACGAAATATTTCCCCTGATAGGCACTGTAATGACAGCTGCCATAAGCATGCGTTATTACCATGATTTGGCTCTGTTTATTCAGGGTATAGCGGGCATACCCACGCAGATCCTGGAAGTATTGGCTTTTATTGTGTTGGTCATAGGCATAGGACTGATATTTAAATTAGCCCGATTTTTGGTCGATGCGCTTCTTAAAGTGACATGGCATCCATTTGTAGAAAAGTTTGGCGGCCTTATCTTTGGTTTTCTAAGGGCATCGGTTACGGTAAGTATTTTGCTCACGGCAATGTCACTTATGCCGCTTTCATATTTGCAGTATTCGATAAAGGATAAATCCCTTTTAGGCCCTTATTTTATGAAGATAGCTCCGGAAATCTCCAATAAGACAATGTGGGCTTTTCCGGTAATAACGAAATAGCAGACCTTTAGAACGGGTCCCAAGAATGCATTTTTTATAATTTGAGCATTCTCGGGACGATTTTTTCTAAAGAATTGAAGCAACGCAAAAGCCGGAGGATTTGATGAAACTGATCGACATTTACCGCAATGCCGTGAGAAAAGGCATCTCAAAGGATCCGCGAAAACACTCTGAAATAACGCAGGAATTCAATAGCGCGAAGAGAGAGTACAAAAAACTAAAAGGGCCGGATAAGCGTGCTTTCGATACCGAGCGCTTTGTTAATCCTTACGCCGATACGAGAATTTTGTATGGCGATCCGCAGATAGATATAAAGACCATAATGGTCGGAATCGATATGGAGGCGCCAGAGCTACTTGTCGCCGATAGGCTTAATGAAAGAGGTAATCCGGTAGATCTTGTTATGGCGCATCATCCGGAAGGCTCCGCATGGGCGAATTTGTATGATGTTATGAAGCTCCAGGCCGCAATGCTCGCGAAGTTTGGCATACCTAAAGAAGTCGGTGAGACAATGCTGAAAGAGAGAATGGGTGAGGTCTCCAGATCGCTTGCGCCGGCTAACCATCTAAGGAACGTCGATATAGCGAGGCTGCTCGATATTCCGTACATGTGCTGCCATACTCCGGCCGATAATCATGTCGCCAGCTATCTGCAGAAGATGTTTGACAGGAAGAAACCAGCTAAGCTTTCTGATGTTGTCGCCATGTTGAAAGCTATCCCGGAATATGCTGACGGGCTGAAAAAAGGCGCGGGCCCCAGAATCCTTATAGGCGATCCTGATAAAAAGGCCGGCCGCATATTTGTAGACATGACCGGCGGCACGGAGGGCCCGAAGAAGATATTCCCGCGCTTATCTCAGGCGGGCGTGGGGACGATAGTCTGCATGCATTTAAGCGAAGAGCATTTCAAACATGCCAAGGATGAGTATATCAATGTCGTGATCGCGGGCCACATAGCAAGCGATGCGATAGGGTTGAACCTTCTTCTCGATGAGCTGCAGAAGATGGACAAAGGCATAAAGATAATTCCCTGCTCGGGGTTTGTGCGAGTGAAAAGGTAAATGGCAATACCGGAAACGATAATAGAACAGGTTCAGGCCAGAAGCGACATAGTGGAGGTGATCTCCCGTTACGTGCCGCTAAAGAAGGCAGGCAGGAACTTTAAAGCTCCGTGTCCGTTTCATCACGAGAAGACCCCGTCTTTTGTCGTAAGCCCGGACAAACAGATATATCATTGTTTCGGCTGCGGCGCCGGCGGAAATGTATTTTCTTTTTTAATGAAACAGGAGAACCTCCAGTTTCCGGAAGTGATCGAAATGCTGGCGGAGAACGCGGGCATTGTTCTGCCCAGGGAGATATCGAAGGGAGGCCCGAGCGAGCTGGATAGCCGGCTCTATAAAGTAAACGAGCTGGCCTCGCAGTTCTTTCAGACAAATTTAGTCAATGACAGTACAGCCAGAGAATATCTTACCACGCGCGGCGTGGGCGAAGAGATCATAAAGAAATTCAAGATAGGCTGCGCTCCGGACGCATGGGAAGGGCTTTTAAATTACTTAAAGTCAAAGGGCATTGAGGCAAACCTGTCGGAGAAAGCGGGCCTTGCCGTCTCTAACGAGAAGGGCGGCCATTACGATCGTTTCAGGAATAGGGTAACTTTTCCTATCATAGATCTTAAGGACAGGATACTGGGTTTTGGCGCGCGCATCATGGATTCGAGTCTTCCGAAATACATTAATTCGCCCGAGACTCCAATATATTCGAAAGGCAGAAATCTTTACGGGTTGAATTTCAGCCGCGACGCGATTAAGAAAAAAGGACATGCGCTGATCGTTGAAGGATACCTGGATTATCTTGTTCCGTATCAGGCCGGGATACAGAATATAATAGCCACTTTAGGGACCGCATTGACGGTCGATCAGGCTAAGCTTCTTAAGAGGTTCGCGAAGACGGTGGTGCTGGTATACGATTCGGATGAGGCCGGAGAGTCAGCGAGCATGCGCGGTCTGGATATATTCGTAAGCGAAGATATGAATGTTTATATAGCCGAGCTTCCGAAAGGGCTCGATCCGGACAGTTATATCCGGAAGAACGGCGCGGAAGATTTTATCAAGCTTATAAAGTCCAGTAAGAACATATTCGATTATAAGTTCGACAAGCTCTCTAAAAGGTTTAATTCCGCCACGACCAACGGCAAGGCAGGCATAGTGAATGAGATGCTTCCGACCATCTCAAAGATAGGGAACGCCGTCGCTAAGAGCGAGATGATAAAGAAGCTGTCTAAGTCATTATCCGTCGACGAGGATGCCGTTAAGGCAGAACTGAAGAAAGTCAAGCCGGACTTCAGCGAGCGAAGATCGATTATAGTTCCGGCCGAGATCAAACGCGACGTTAAGAAGGCCGAGATCGCGATACTGGCGGTGCTTCTAGATGGTAGGGGAGATTACGCCGATATAGTAAAGCGCGCTCTTCCACTGGAAGAGATAAAGAGTTCCTCGGTGCGTGACATTGTAAACGTGATCCTTTTACTGCGCAAAGATAATAAGGAGATAAACGCGGCACGGCTGATGAACCACTTTGGGTCAGGCTCTGAGAGCACCAGTCTTATATCGGAGGCTGTGAATGTGCTTGACTCGCTGGACGATAAAGAGAAGGCGCTGTATGATTGCATCTCAAGGATAAAGAAGGATAATGTAAAAGACAGGCTTACGACGATTCAGGAAGCGATCCGGATGGCACATAGCCAGAAGGATGAGGTGAAAGTCAAAGAATTGGTGGCGGAGTATAACAGCCTGGTAAAATTAAATAAATAAGGCGCGAGAAGAAGATGGCAAATAGAGGAAGGAAACAGTTGAAAAAAAAGAGAGTAAAACATACGAAGCCTTCGGCCAAGAAACCGATGTCCGGGACGGTCCTTAAGGAAGTCTCGCCTGAAACCGTAAAGAGCGCGGCTTCGCAGCCCAAGAAGAAGCGGTCGAAGGAGCTGGCAGAACTTATAGCTCTCGGCAAAGAGAAGGGGCATCTTACATTTGAAGAGGTAAACAATATCCTGCCGATAGACATAGTCTCTTCCGAGGCGATAGAAGAGATACTGGGAGTACTTGGCGAAGAGAATATTAAGCTTGTCGACAGCGAAGAGGATGCCCTGAAAGAACCTGCCGCTGAACGCGGCGAAGTAGCCGCTGAGGCCTCTTCCGAAACGCATGTTGAGATAGAGACTGTCGGAGAGAAGAAGGAAGATGCCGATAAGGAAGCCCCGCCCGTAAAACTCGCTCATGTAGATGATCCGGTGAAAATGTACCTGCGTCAGATGGGCCAGATAGCGCTTCTCACCAGGAAAGAGGAGATAGAGATAGCCGAACGTATTAAAGACGCCGAGGCGAAGTTCAGGGAAGCGGTGTTAAACGTGAAACTCTCCAAATACAAGGCCATAGAGGTAGCTACCCAGATAATGAGTCTGGAGATAAATCCGGAAGAGTTTATAAATATAGATCCCAAATACAAAGGGGCCAGGCTTAAGAAGAAATTCGATACTCTGATTGAGAAACTGAAGACCACCAGGAATAAATCCGAGATCGCCAGGACTATAAGAGAGATGAACTTAGTCATGTCGGTCATCGAGGAGATCGCTAAGGATATCGAAGTGAGGCTCGATGAATTCTCTAAGTTGGAAAGCGCTATAGCCCGAGCCAGAACCAGGGGCAACAGAGAAGAGGTCAGGAACCTTGTTAAGCGCAAAAAGAAGATGGAGCGCGACTTCGGAGAGCCGGTTGATGATATAAAAGAATATTTCAAATCAATAAAATCCACTGAAGCCAAGTTTACCAAGGCTAAAAAAGAGCTCGTGGGCGCGAATTTGAGGCTCGTTGTAAGCATCGCCAAAAAGTACACGAATAGGGGCCTTTCATTTCTCGATCTCATTCAGGAAGGCAATATAGGCCTCATGAAGGCCGTCGATAAGTTCGAGTATAAGCGCGGGTATAAATTCTCCACATATGCCACATGGTGGATAAGGCAGGCGATCACGCGTTCGATCGCGGATCAGTCCAGGACGATAAGAATACCCGTCCATATGACCGAGACGATAAATAAGTTGATCAAAGTATCGCGTACGCTAGTTCAGCAAAACGGTAAGGAACCGACGCCTGAAGAGATCGCCCACAAGATGAGGATGCCTGTTGATAAAGTGCGCGGTATATTAAAGATTGCGCAGGAGCCGATTAGCCTGCAGACTCCGATCGGAGACGAAGGCGATACACATTTCGGAGATTTCATCGAAGACAAAAGGGCCGTATCCCCGGCGAATGCCACCGCGTATTCGATGCTCAAAGAACAGATGGACGATGTCCTCGGCACGCTCACTGAGCGCGAGAAGAAGGTGCTCAGGTTTAGATTCGGCATCGGTGACGGCTATCCCAGGACGCTCGAAGAGGTAGGGGCTGTATTCAAAGTGACGAGAGAACGCGTGAGACAGATCGAGGCTAAGGCATTACGGAAATTAAGGCATCCTACCAGATCGCGCAAGCTCAAGAATTTTCTCGCGATAGGCATCGACGAATAGCCGCGGCTATAAAATCAGTCTTTACAGCCTATCTTTATTCAGGTATAATAACTTTCCGATTTCGTGGGCCTATAGCTCAGCCTGGCAGAGCAGGAGACTCATAATCTCTTGGTCCAAGGTTCAAATCCTTGTGGGCCCACCATATTAAGTCAGTTTGCTTACAGTTTTATAAGGTGCGCCAGAGTATTTGAAGCGAGGCCGCGCCGAGCGAATAGCGAGGAAAAGAGTGAGATTTCGGACGCGTAGCTCAGTTGGTTGGAGCGCTGCGTTCACATCGCAGAGGTCACAGGTTCGAGCCCTGTCGCGTCCACCATCCTACTTTGCTCTTAAGGCGCTTAGATATTGCAGTAGAGCTTCGTAGGATAAATGAAACGGCTAATATGACAAATGCTGAAGAACAGATAAAATTACTCATAGAATTACAGGGATTGGATTCTCAGATACTTAAGATGGAGGATGAGCTTAATTCTATCCCTGAAAAGTTGGCGAAACTTGAAAGCGATTTTAATGACAAGAGCGCCAATCTTAAAAAACACGAAGATAACGTAAAAGCGCTCCAGCTTAAGCGTAAAGAAAAAGAGGGAGAGCTCCAAACCAAGGAAGATGTTATAAAGAAATACACTTCGCAGATGTATCAGGTCAAGACCAACAAAGAATATACCGCTCTCCAGGAAGAGATCGGCAGGGTGAAGGCCGATAACTCTTTAATAGAAGAGGCCATATTAAAAATATTCGACCAGGTTGACGCCGAGAATAAAGAAGTGGGTGAGCAGAAAGAGCTTCTTAAGAAGGAAGATGCCGCCATGCGTGATGAAAAGAAGATGCTTGACGCTGACGCCTTACGCATAAAGGCTGATTCAGACAAGTTAAAGGTCCAGCGAGCCGAGCTTGGAGCTAAGATCGACCAGAATACGCTTGCCAAGTATGATAGGATATTGGCCAATAAAGACGGCCTGGCTGTTGTTCCTATAGTGGATGAGTCATGCCAAGGTTGTTTCGCTCATATGCCGGCTCAGGTTATAAATGAAGTTAAAATGAAAGCTTCGATCGTCTGCTGCGAGAACTGCACAAGGATGCTTTACATTGAAGAGTAAGAAATTGTACCTCTATACTGACGGTGGCAGCCGCGGTAACCCGGGCCCTTCGGGAATCGGCGTGGTGATCCTTGACTCAAATAAGAAGAAGATCAAAGAAGTATTTAAATATATCGGTGAGGCGACGAATAATGTGGCCGAATATACAGCGCTGGTCTTGGGCCTCAAAGAGGCATTAGTTCTTAAAGCGGCAGATGTAGTGATCTATATGGACAGCGAACTTCTGGCAAAACAACTTAAAGGTGAATACAAAGTAAAAGACGCCAATATGAAGACCTTCTTCGACGAATCTCTGAACCTCCTTAAGAATTTCAATTCGTTCGAGGTGAAACACATAAAACGCGCTAAAAATAAAGAAGCGGATAAGCTCGTAAATAAGGCAATAAATTTAGCGGGATTATTTTAGGGTTTCGATGATAGATTTCGTCCCCAGTTAGATTGGCGGGACGAAGTCCCGAGTTAGACCAAGGACTTCGGTAGACCGGGTGCTCGCTCCATGCTTTAAGCTTGGAGAGGAAAGTCCGGGCTCCATATAGCAGCGTAGCGGCTAACGGCCGTCCGTCGAAAGACGAGGATATAGAGCCACAGAGACGAGTCCATCGTTTCGAAAGAAGCGATGGGGTGAAACGCGGCAATCTCTACGCGGAGCAAGATCAAATAGGTTCCGATCCAGGATCTGCTAGATCCTACTGGAAAACACGTCAGTATCGGAACGGGTAAGGTCGCTAGCGCTGGCCAATGCCTCTGGCATTGACCGCGCATGTCGTTGGCTTTGCCAGCGACTAGAGCCACGGAGCGATTCGTGGTCGAGATAGATGAGCGCCTCATCCCGCCTAATCGCGGGATAAGACAGAACCCGGCTTACAGGTCTACCGATATATTCAGTCTGACTCAGGATATCGTCCCGACAGTTTGAGTGGGGACGAAATATTTATAAAGGACAGTAGATTTATTTCTACTGTCCTTTATTTTTTCCCCTTATATAATAATATAAAAATAGTAATCGGGTGCTTGACAAGGTGGAGGCGCTAGTGTATACTTAAAGCACTAAGTGGTTTAAAGTGGTGTAAAATGGAGGATAGTCCGGAGCATGTTTTACGGTGAGTATGAACATACCATAGATAAAAAGGGAAGGCTCATCATACCCTCCAAATTCAGGGAGGCATTTAGAGAGTATGACGTCGAGAAATTCTTTATCACGCGCGGACTCGACAAATGTCTTTTTATGTTTACGGAGAATGAGTGGAAAACTCAAGAGACGAAATTCAAATCTATTTCGTTTACAAAATCAGAATCAAGAAAGTTTAACCGGCTGTATTTTGCAGGCGCGTCACAGATCGAGTGCGATAAACAGGGAAGGATCCTTATACCGAAGTACCTGAAGGATTACGCCGCGATAAAAAGAGATGTTATGATCATCGGCGTATCCAACAGGATAGAGATCTGGTCTCAAGAGGCCTGGAAATCATATTATGATAATTCCAAGGAATCCTTCGAAGATATCGCGGAGAAGCTGATGACGGAAGAAGGAGGTGGATAATATGCCGAACAGATATGTTAAATCCGTGAAGAAGGGGAAGGATTATCAGGTGAGCATAGATACGCTTATCGAGAGGTTCAAGAAAGTCAGGGCGTTGAACTGTAATCCTGCCGATGTCGGGCTGGAATGTTATATCTGGAATATGTTTTTTGTCAATTCCCGGTCGAACGCGATCTCGAAATTTTTGTAGTGTATCGGAGAATATCCTAAGAGTGCATCTACCGGTAATGCTTGATGAAGTCATAAGCTCTTTGAATCTAAGGCCGGGCTATACAGTGTTGGACGCGACCCTCGGCGGCGGCGGTCACGCCGTTGAAATTTTAAAAAGGATCTCTCCCGGCGGGAAATTGATCGGCCTTGATGCCGATGCATCGGCCGTAACCACAGCCGCGAACGCCTTGAAGACTTTCGGCGCGTCCTGCAGGTTGATAAACGAGAACTTCAGGAATCTGGATAAGGCCCTGCGCTCGGAAGGTGTCCAGCGGCTGGACGCGTGTTTGCTGGATTTAGGAATATCATCGTTTCAAATAGATGACGGGGCCAGGGGATTCAGCTTACAACGCGATGCCAGGCTGGATATGAGAATGGATCCCAGATTGGAAATATCGGCCTGGGATGTTGTGAACAGATATAAAGAAGAGGACCTTGCCGAACTTATAAAGAATTATGGCGAGGAGCGTTTTGCAAGACGCATAGCGCGATACATCGTTTACAACCGGCGCGAAAGCCCGATAGATACTACCACACAGTTAAGATCGCTGGTTCACAGGGCGGTCAAGGGCAAGTGGGGCAGGATAGACCCGGCGACCAGGACTTTTCAGGCGATAAGAATAGAGGTCAATGATGAGTTGGGGGCGCTCGAAGAAGGGTTGAAAAAAAGTATAGATTACCTGGCGAGTTCTCGAAGAATTGCGGTAATATCATTTCACTCTCTTGAAGACCGTATAGTGAAGAATACTTTTAAGTTGCATGCGCTTCACGGAGATTTAAAAATAGTTACCAAAAAACCGCAAACGGCTTCCAGGGAAGAGATCTTAAGCAATCCGCGCGCAAGAAGCGCGAAATTGAGAGTGGCGGAAAGGATATAAGCATCATGAGGGCATTAAGAGCAACGATGATGATAGTTAGCGCGACACTGGTGGCGTTATTGTACGTGCATCAGCAGGTCGAACTGGTTAAGCTTAGTTATTCGATAGAATTGAAAGAAAAAACCCTTAAGGATGTCCTTGACCACAATGAAGGGCTGGGTTATAATATCGATAATTTAGAGGCTCCTAATAGATTGGAAGAGGTCCTTCTCGCAAAGAAGATAGAAGTCGCTTTTCCGAAGAGAGGGCATGTGGTAAGGTTGGCCAGCTCAAAGTACAGCGGAAGTGATCGTCGTCCGTATATATTGAAGGCCTCAAAGAAGCATGATATATTCGCTTTTTTCGATTTTTTAACACCGAAAGCGGAAGCTCAGGTTAGCCGATAATAAGCTTCGGTCGTTTTAAGTTTAAGGATTGCTCTAATTCGTGCATAGCGGAATCTTCAGGGCGCGGCAATTAGCCATCTTTCTTTTTTTTCTCCTATCATTAACCCTTCTGTTAGTGCGGCTTTTCTATATCCAAGGTGTTCAGCAAAACTTCTACTATAAAATCGCAAATGAACAGCATGTGGTTTCGACCGAGGTCCAGCCGAGGCGCGGGACCGTATATGACCGCAACATGCAGATCCTCGCTGTCAATATCAATACCGACTCTGTATTCGCGAACGCTCGCCTTGTAAAAGACAAGGAGGCTTGCGCGAAGGCTTTGTCGGAAGCCTTAAAGCTCGATCAGAAATACATATTTGACAGGCTCTCGCGCGATAAAGGTTTCGTATGGATCAAGAGAAAGATAACGCCCCAGGAATCGGACGAAATCAAAAAGCTTAATATAAAAGGTATCGAACTCGTAGAGGAATCGAAACGAGTCTATCCTGATAAGTCGCTTGCCTGTCATCTTCTGGGCGCGGTGAATATCGATAATAACGGGCTCGAGGGCGTGGAATATAATTATAATAATTATCTTAAGGGCCGAAGCGGATGGCTGATCTCCACGCAGGACGCCAAAAGAAAACTCCTCGAATTATATGAATATGAATTCATCCCGCCCCAGAATGGTATGAACCTTGTTCTCACGATCGACGAAGTCATACAGTCCATTGCCGAGCGGGAGCTCTATAAGGCATATGAGAAACATAACGCGAAGGCGGCTTCAATAGTTGTGATGGACCCGCGCACAGGCGCCATACTGGCGCTTGCTAACTTCCCGAACTTCGATCTGAACGATCTTAACAAGAGGCAGACGGAGTCGATAAGGAACAGGGCGATAAATGATTTCTTCGAGCCCGGCAGTATATTTAAGGTAGTTACCGCGAGCGGGCTGCTGGAAGAGGGGCTGGTCGGGCTGAACGATAAATTTTTCTGCGAGAACGGCGAGTGGAGGATAGGAAGTAAGACGCTGCACGACGTTCATCCCTACGGCACACTGACTTTCAAAGAAATTATTGTGAAATCTTCCAATATAGGTACGGTCAAGGCCGCCAGCGCGCTGGGTCCGGATAAAATGTATAAATATATAAAAGCATTCGGCTTCCTGGACCGCACAGGCGTAGATCTTCCAGGTGAGGTTGTCGGTTTGAACCGCCCTCCCGAGAAGTGGTCCAAGGTCAGCATGTACGCGATTCCGATGGGACAGGAAGTCACCGTCACCGCTATGCAGCTCGTTACGGCCATGTCGGTGATCGCCAATAACGGTTTTTATGTAAAACCAAGGATCGTCAAAGAGATCGTAGCCGAGAACGGCGAAGTTATAAAGACATTTCCTCCCGTAGTGGTTAGAAAGATAATAACGCCTAAAACCGCCGTCTACATGCGCTATATATTGAATGGTGTAGTTGAGATGGGAACGGGAAAGAAAGCCAAGGTGGAGGAATTTAAGGTAGGCGGGAAGACGGGCACTGCCCAGAAGATAGAAGGCGGTACATATTCGCATAGCAAGTTTATAGCGTCTTTCATAGGTTTCGCGCCTTATGATAAGCCGCTTCTGGCGGTAGCGATATGCGTTGATGAGCCGCATCCTGTATACTACGGAGGCGATGTATCGGCTCCTGTATTTAAAGGCGTAGTGGAAGAGACGCTGAAATACCTGAATACAAAAGGACTTAAGGCTATTTAATCATGGATTTGAAAAAAATATTGAGCGGCGTAAAGATAAGGACGGGCGAAAATATCGGCGGTGTCGATATAAGTAAGGTTACGGACGATTCGCGTAAAGTTGAAGCCGGTGATCTCTTTGTGGCTGTAAGAGGTTATTCGCTGGACGCTTCGAAGTTTGTGGACTTAGCGCTGAAAGCTGGCGCAAGAGCTATTGTAACAGAAAAGGATTTTAACTCAAGGCCCGGCGTAGCCAAAATATTGGTTGATGATACACGTTCCGCGATGAGCACCATAGCTGACAATTTTTACGGTCATCCGTCGTGTAAACTTAAAGTCATAGGGATAACCGGGACTAACGGTAAGACCACTATAACCTATCTTATCGAAAGCGTTGTTAAGGCGGCGGGGAAAGCCGATGCCGGCATTATCGGTACGATCAATTACAGGTTTAACGGCAAAGTCTTTACGGCGATTAATACCACGCCGGGCCCTATGCTTCTCCAGGAGATGCTGGCAGAAATGGCGGCTTCGAAGATCGGTTGTGCGATAATGGAGGTTTCGAGCCATTCCCTGGACCAGGGCAGAGTTGACAACATCTTATTCGATGTAGGCATATTTACCAATTTAACGAGTGATCATCTCGATTACCATAAGACAACTACGAATTATTTCAAAGCGAAGAGAAGGCTTTTTGATAAATTAAAAACTAAGGGTCGGGCGGTGCTCAATATGGATGACAAGAAAGTCGCGTCCCTTAAAGGATCCATAAAATCCGGGATAATAACATACGGTATCAAGAGCAAGGCCGATGTTACCGCGGAGAATATAGCGCTTTCGATGGACGGCACGAGATTTACCGTTAATGCTCCCGGCATGAGCTTTGAGATGAGAACTAAGCTTATCGGCATCCATAACGTATCGAATGTCTTAGCGGCTGTGGCGGCCGCGCTTGCCCTTAAAATTCCAAAAAAGGCCATAATAGAGGGCATCGAATCCGTCGATAAAGTGCCCGGCAGGCTCGAAGCCGTAGAGACGGGACAGCCGTTCAAGATATTCGTAGATTTTGCCCATACAGAGGACGCGTTATTCAATGTGCTGAATCTTTTAAGAGAGGTCGCGAAGAGGCGTATAGTGACCGTCTTCGGTTGCGGCGGAAACAGGGATAGGACCAAGAGGCCGCTGATGGGTAAGGTCGCATGTAAATATTCGGATCATGTGATAGTGACTTCGGATAACCCCCGTTTTGAAAAACCGGAGGATATAATAGGCGAGATAGAGGCCGGCATTAAAGGTAAATTCTCAAACTATGATATAATCGCCGATCGAAAAGAAGCTATCTCTAAAGCGTTGGGTTCGGCATTGAAAGACGATATAATAATAATAGCCGGCAAGGGCCATGAGGGTTACCAGATAATTAAGGACAAGATTATGCCGTTTGACGACCGGAAAGTTGCGCTCTCGATATTAAAAAAGTTATGAGGTCTGACAGGATGAAGGTAAGCGAGATATTGAAAATAACGGACGGTAAACTGCTGGCAGGCAAACGCGATACCGATATCGACCTTTCGAAAGTCTCGACAGATTCCAGGATAATAAAGAGGGGAGAGTTCTTTATCGCGCTTAGCGGTCCTAACTACTGCGGAAGCCTTTTCCTGAAAGATGCGTTTAAGAAAGGCGCGCTGGGCGCTATCGTGGAGAGCTCGGATATTTCCGCGATAGATACCGATAAGATACTGATCAGGGTTAAGGATTCCGCAAGAGCCCTGCAGGATATCGCCTTGGCGCACAGGGCGAAGTTCAATATCCCTGTCATATGTATTACGGGAAGTAACGGTAAGACGACCGTAAAAGATATGATAGCGGCTGTCCTGTCCGGGAAATACAATGTCTTAAAGAATGAAGGGACGAAGAATAACCATATCGGTGTTCCGCAGACGCTTCTAAAATTAAAGAAAGAACATGACATCTGTGTCCTCGAGTTCGGCACGAACCATAAAGGTGAGATCGAAGCGCTCTCTCGCATTGCCGGACCCACGCTGGCAGTGATAACCAACATAGGCCCATCGCATCTTGAATATTTTGCGAACCTTGACGGTGTCTATAAAGAGAAGAGGCGTCTCCTTGACTCTCTGGGTAAAGGCGGCATCGCTGTTATAAATGGAGACGATCCGCTGCTGGCGAGAATAAAATCCGGCCGTTTTAAAGTGCTCAGGTATGGCCTGAGGAGATCGAATGATCTCAGGGCATCGGATATCTCGGCTAAGGGGCTTGAGTTGAAATTCAGGGTAAATAACGGAAGAGAGTATCTTCTTAAACTGCTGGGTATGCATAATGTGCATAATGCGCTTGCGGCGATAGCCGTAGCATCGCAATTTAAAGTCGGCCCCGACGCGATAAAGAGAGCCCTTTCAAATTTCAAGCCGGCATCAATGAGGCTCGATCCTTTGAACGTAAACGGAATATTTGTTATCAACGACTCATACAATTCGAATCCGGCATCGATGAAGACCGCGCTCGACGCGATACGCGCCTATAACGGGGGATCTAAATGGATAGTGAGCGGCGACATGCTGGAGCTCGGGCCGGAAGCGGCGCATTTCCACAGGATGGCCGGTAAGCTTATCGCTAATTCTGCCGCGACGGGGCTATTTACATTCGGCAAGCTTTCCAGGCATACGCTATCCGGCGCTTTTGCGAGCGGTATGGAAAAGAAGAGCCTGCGGCATTGCGGTACGCATGATGAGATAGCGGATATACTTAAGACAGTTGCCCGCGAGGGGGATGTCGTGCTCGTAAAGGGCTCCCGCGGGATGAGGATGGAAAAAGTCATAGAAAGATTGAAGGGTTAGGATGCTTTACTATATATTTTATCCGCTTAAGGATCTGTGGTTCGGTTTTAACGTATTTAAATATATAACGTTCAGGGCCGTGATGGCCGCGCTTACCGCGTTCCTGATATCGGTGATATTCGGACCTATCGTTATACGTTTACTCAAGAAGTTGAATTTTGGCCAGTATATCAGAAAAGACCACGTGGAGAGCCTTCATGATCTGCATAAGCATAAAGAGGGCACTCCGACGATGGGCGGCTTACTTATAATATTGGCGATACTGGTATCGACTTTGCTCTGGGCCGATGTACTAAATCAATATGTGCTTCTGACTTTAGCATCATTCCTGTTCTTAGGCCTTGTCGGATTCAGAGACGATTATATCAAGGTAACCAAGAAGAGAAATAAGGGCCTGGGCGCGAAAGCAAAGCTCATTAGCCAGGTGACTTTGGGCGTCGCCATCGCTCTCTACGTCATATACTTTACGCCTATCCCGACCGACCTTGCGCTGCCCTTCACCAAAGGTTTCGTATTAAGCCTGGGGATATTTTATATTATTTTTGTTGTCCTCGTCCTGACGAGCTCCAGTAATGCCGTGAACCTGACCGACGGGCTGGACGGACTTGCCATCGGATGCACGATAGTCGCGGCATTATCTTATGCGATATTAAGTTATGTTACGGGAAATTTTAAACTGAGCGACTATCTTAATATATTCTATCTCGAGGGCGCGGGAGAGCTTACCGTCTTCTGCGCCAGCATGATAGGGGCCGGGCTCGGGTTCTTATGGTTCAACTGCTATCCCGCGACCGTCTTCATGGGCGATACGGGCTCACTTGCCCTCGGCGGAGGTATCGGCGTAGTCGCGGTATTTATAAAGAAGGAGCTTCTGCTGTTCCTGGTAGGGGGTATATTTGTCCTCGAGGCGCTCTCGGTTGTGTTGCAGGTCTTATGGTTCAAGACGACTAAAAATAGATTATTTCTTATGGCGCCTATACATCACCATTTTCAGTTCCTCGGCTGGAAGGAGTCGAAGATAACGATACGGTTCTGGATAGTCGCGATAATCCTCGCGTTATTCAGCTTGGCGACACTTAAACTGCAGTAAAATATAAGGAAGATATATGGAACTTAAAGGCAGGCGGGTAACGGTCATCGGGTTGGGAAATAGCGGAGTGAACGCGGCGCTCTTGCTGTCAAAGCATGGCGCGAAAGTGTTCGCTACCGACGCGAGTATAAACGCGGAACTTAAGAGATCGAGAACGAAGCTTGAAGCTAAGAAGATCAAAGTCGAGCTTGGAGCTCATACGGAATCGTTTGTTAAAGGAAGTGATCTCGTTGTCGTGAGCCCGGGCGTTGAGGAGTCATCCCAGGCCTTGAAATGGGCGTTAGAGCATAAGATAAATATAATAAGCGAGATGGAGCTCGGTTATCTTTTCTGTAAAGGTCGAATAATCGCGATAACGGGAACGAATGGCAAGTCCACAGTGACGACGCTTATAGGCGAGATACTGAAGGATAGCGGAAAGGATATGGTAGTCTGCGGCAATATCGGCAATTCACTTTGCGGCGAGGTGACGAAAATAAAGAAAGAGACTTGGGTTGTGCTTGAAGTCAGTTCCGCCCAGCTTGAGCGTATCGAGAAGTTTAAGCCGCACATAGCCATCATACTTAACGTTACCGACGACCATATGGACCGGTATAAAGACTTTTATGAATATTTCAATCATAAAATGAAGATATTTGCCAATCAGGACCAGGGCGATCTTCTCATCCTGAATTACGATGCCGAGAATCTGAGAAATTTAAAAGGGCTCGCCAGGTCCAACGTTCTCTTCTATGCTAAGGCCCGGCTCGCCACCAACAGTTACGAGATAGCGGCATATGTAAGGGATGAATGGATATGCTGTATTTTCGGAGAAGGCGAGAAAGAGATAATGCACATAAATGATATCAAGCTTAAAGGCCTTCATAATCTGGAGAACGTTATAGTATCGAGCCTGGTCGGGATGATTGTGGGCGCTACAGGAAGATCGATCAGGGATACTGTAAGAAAATTTATGGGCCTTGCGCACAGGTTCGAAACGGTAGATATTGTAGAAGGCGTTGAATATATAGACGATTCAAAGAGCACGACCGTGGATTCTACCAAGAGGGCGCTTGAATCCTGCTCGAAGCCGGTCGTTTTGATAGCAGGCGGTAAAGACAAGCATAGCGACTATAGCGTTGTGAAGAATGTCGTTGAAGATAAGGCCAGGCACGTTGTGCTTATAGGGGAGGCATCCGGCGCCATAAAGAAGGCGTTGATCGAGAGCGCGCTTATACATGAAGCCGGCGACATGGACGGGGCGGTAGAGATGTCGAGTAAGCTTGCTAAGGACGGATGGGTGGTTCTGCTCTCGCCGATGTGCTCCAGCTTCGATATGTATAAGAATTATAAGGAGCGAGGCAATAAATTTAAAGAGGCTGTGAGGAAATTAAAATGCAGGCTTGAAGCCGGCGAAGGCTTGAAAAGATGAGAAGTGTGAGGAGGTCGATATTCTCAATAGTCGCCGTGCTGGTGGGCGTGGGCATAGTCATGATATATTCCGCGAGCGCCATTTACGCGTACAGTAATATGCATGACAGCCTGTATTACCTTAAGAGGCATCTTATATATCTGGCGGCAGGGATCGTGATGATGTTTATAGCGATGTCGGTGGATCTAAAGCGTATCAAAGGACTGTCTAAGCCTATGATGCTGGTATCTATAATGCTCCTGGTCCTTGTCCTCGTCCCGCATATAGGTAAAGAGATATCGGGCGCCAAACGCTGGTTTAAGCTCGGTCCGGTTAACTTTCAACCGTCGGAGTTTGCCAAGATAGCCATACTTATATATATGGCAGACTTCATCGCCAGAAAAAAAGAGCTCGTGAAGAGTTTTATGCGCGGTTATGTGCCGGCGATGTTAGTCCTTGGCACGACGGTGGGACTTATACTGCTTGAACCTGATCTGGGTACAGCGGTAACTATCTCGGTCATAACTATAATGATGTTGTATGTAAGCGGCCTCAGGGTCTCTTATATAATCGCTTCGTTATTGGCCAGCCTTCCGCTGATGTATATGCTTCTCTTCAGGGTGCCTTTCAGGAGGAAGCGTTTAATGATATTCCTGAACCCGTGGGCCGATAAACGGGGCACGGGGTTTCAGATAATTCAGTCGTTTATCGCGCTCGGCTCAGGCGGGTTATTGGGCGTCGGTCTCGGGCAGTCGAGACAGAAATTATTCTATCTCCCTGCCTCACATACCGATTTCATATTCTCGATAATAGGAGAGGAGCTCGGTTTCATAGGTACGGCGTCGGTTGTGGTATTGTTTATTCTATTTGTCTGGGAAGGAATGAAAGTGGTGATGAGGACCTCGGGGATTTTCGAAAAGATGCTCAGTTTCGGCGTGGTGTCGATGATAGCCCTCGAGGCGATAATAAATATAGGCGTGACCGCGGGCGCTCTTCCAACGAAGGGGCTGCCGCTGCCTTTCATAAGCTATGGCGGAAGCGGGCTGATGTTTCATCTGGTGGCGGTCGGCCTATTGCTGAATGCGGCAAAGAGCTGCGAGGCGGTAAGGTGAAGAAGATCATAATAGCCGCGGGTGGTTCAGGCGGCCATATATTTCCGGCGATAGCCCTGGGCCGCTCGATTTCGGCGCTGGATAAAGACGCCGCTATAATGTATATTGGAAGCGATAAGGCCCTCGACAGGAGAATGTTCGAGAAGGAGGGTGTGCCCTTCAGTACCCTTTCAGCGAACAAGCTTGCGTATAAATTTTCACCGGGCATGGTCATCGTATGTTTCAGGCTGCTGGCCGATATATTTAAAGCCTTATCTATGATTCTTTCATACAAACCGGATGTCGTGGTGGGTTTCGGGGGCTATGTATCTTTCCCCGTAATATTTGCCGCCGGGCTGGTCGGCATACCTACAATAGCGCATGAGCAGAACGTGGTGCCCGGTAGAGCTAATAAGCTGCTCTTTAAGTTTGTGAGTAAAATAGCTGTCAGCTTTGAAGAGACTAAAGATGCGATCGGCAGATACTCGGAAAAATGCGTATTGACCGGCAACCCTATACGCAGTGAGATCTCGAAGGGCGATCGCGCTTACGGCATGAAACGTTTTGGCCTGGACGGGAATAAGTTAACGATACTCGTTATAGGCGGCAGTCAGGGCGCGGCTTTCCTTAACAGGACATTCATTGACGCCCTTTCGATAATGGATCCCGGGCAGAGGTGCTCTGTGCAGGTTATCCACATAACGGGCGTTAAAGATTATGAATGGGCGCTTAAGGCTTATGAAGAGCTCGGGATAGATTACAGGGTCCATTCGTTCCTCGACAGGATAGAGGAGGCTTACGCTTCCGCGGATCTTGTGGTGACCAGGTCCGGCGCTTCGGCTATATTCGAACTCGCCTTTTTAAAAAAGCCGATGATACTTATACCGTATCCGTACGCTATGAGCCATCAGCTTGATAATGCGCGTGTCTTCCAGCAAGACGGCGCGGCCATACTGGTAGAGGAGAAGGACCTGAGTGCTGGTATCTTCTCGAATTTAATTCTCGGCCTGATCAAAGACGGCGATAAGATGAGAAGTTTGGGCGAGGCGGCCCACCGGCTCTCCGTTGGGCAAGCCTCAGACAACCTGGCGAGAGAAGTGATCGCTTTAGAGAGAAGATAAAATGCTCAGCAAAAAAAAGAATATACATTTTGTGGGGGTTGGCGGGATAGGGATGAGCGGCATCGCCCAGATCCTGCTGGAGATGGGCCATAACATATCGGGTTCAGATATCGAAAAGAGCCATATAACGGAGCGGCTGGAAGCCATGGGCGGCAGGATGTTCGCCGGGCACAGGGCCTCAAATCTTCCCGGAAGTCTCGATATCCTTGTTTATTCTTCATCCATAACGAAGGATAACCCTGAGATGAAAGAGGGTTTGAGGCGAAAAGCCGGCATAGTGCATCGCGCCCGTATGCTCGGTGAGATATTCAATAGCAAGAAAGGCATCGCGGTTAGCGGCACTCATGGCAAGACCACTACTACCTCGCTTATATCGATAATGCTCGAGAATGCCAGGCTCGGGCCGACTGCGATAATAGGCGGCGAGGTCAGCCAATTTAACGGCAATGCTAAACTGGGCGCCGGGCCTTACGCTGTCGCTGAAGCTGATGAGAGCGACGGTTCTTTCATTCATCTCAAACCCCTCTATGCTGTAATTACTAATATGGAGATGGAGCATCTCGACCACTTCAAATCCCTTGAACATATTCACGCGTCTTACAGGGCGTTCATTGATAACATAAAAAACGGCGGCGCGGTCTTTTATAATGCCGAGGATATGAATACACGGATAGCTATGAAAGGCTTCCGCAAGCATAGCGAAGGATTCGGTTTCTCCAGGAACGCCGATATGTATCCGATCGGCATAAAGATGGATGGGTTTAATACGTCTTTCAGGTGCGTCTATAAGAATAAAGTGCTGGGCAGTGTAAATTTAAGCATCCCCGGCAGGCATAATATATTGAATGCGATGGCTGCCATACTCGTCGGATTAAAACTCGGGATCGCTTTCAAGGAAATAACGCGCTCGATAAAAAATTTTGACGGCGCAAAACGCCGTTTCCAGCTCAGGGCCGATGTCGACGGAGTAATGCTGATAGACGATTACGCCCACCATCCGACCGAGATAAGGGCGGTCCTGGATGCATGTCGTAATTGGAAGCCAAAGAGGGTCGTCGCGATATTTCAACCGCACAGATTCTCACGCACTAAATTTCTTGTGGATGAGTTTGGCAGATGTTTCAAAGGCGTCGATAAGCTGATACTTACCGATATCTATGCCGCAAGCGAGAAGGCTATAAGGGGTGTTTCGATAATGAATGTGTATGATAAAGCGAAGGAGAACGGCATCTCCGATGTCACGGTCTTAAAAAAAGAAGCTATTCCGGAACATGTGATGCGAATAAAGAAATCCGGCGATATGATCCTTGTGCTTGGTGCCGGCGATATAAAGAATGTCGCGGACAGGTTGTCCGATATGCTCAATAGAGAGGTGAGCGCTCCGGTAAACTATTCGCTGAACAAAAAATTGATAGCGGACTTAAAAAGAAAAACGAAGGGCAGAATAGTAACCGGCGAAAAACTTTCACGCCGCACATCCTTCAGGATAGGCGGACGATCGGAAATATGGATCGAGCCCGCAGATGTTAAGGACCTGCGCAAAGTCCTCATCTTTATAGCCAAATATAAGATACTGATGTTCATCATAGGCAACGGGTCCAACGTCCTGGCATCAGATAGCGGTTTTAACGGCATACTGGTTCATCTCGGCGCGGAAGCTTTCAGGAAGATTAAGATAACCGGTGCCAAAGTTACTGTAGGGGCCGGCTTCAGTTTGCCGAAACTTGTGCGGATGGTTTGTGAAAACGGTCTTGGGGGGATGGAGTCACTCGTCGGAATACCCGGCACGACAGGCGGAGCCATATATATGAACGCCGGCGGTCATAAAAATCCGGCCTACAGGAATATCGGCGAGCTCATTACGTCATTAAAAGTTATGGACTACAGAGGAAGGATAAAGACGCTAAAGAAGAAAGATCTTGTTTTTGGTTATAGATCTTCAAACCTTGATCGGTATATAGTGCTGGAGGCCCAACTTAAGCTTGATAGGTCCGAAAGGTCCGCTCTGATCTCAAGCTGCGGCAGGTTTCTGAAGATGAAAAAAGATAAACAGGCGCTCGATTACCCGAGCGCGGGATGCATATTCAAAAATCCGGATAATTCCCAGTTCACATGCGCTCAGATGATAGACATGCTTAAGCTTAAAGGCAAGAGAATAGGCGGCGCCGAGGTTTCCTGTAAGCATGCGAACTTCATAATAAACCGCGGCAACGCCAGCTGTAAAGACGTGCTTGAGCTAGTCGACTTTATAAAAGGCAAAGTAAAAGAAAATTACGGGATAGATCTTGAATTGGAAGTGAAACTGATATGAGCCTTACGAGGATAGGGAGGGTAGGGGTGCTGGCGGGAGGGCCTTCGAATGAGCGCGAGATAAGCCTGAGAAGCGGCCGGGCTGTGCACGCGAGCCTTGTTCGTAAAGGCCTTGACGCCGTGCTTCTTGATGTGCGGAATGATATTAAGAGCGTGATCGAAGAGAATAAGATCGATATAGCCTTTATCGCGCTCCATGGAAGGTTTGGTGAGGACGGCACGGTCCAGAGGATATTAGAAGATATGAAGATACCTTATACAGGATCCCGCCCTGAGGCTTCGAAGACCGCATTAGACAAAGTCCTGACGAAATCCGTCTTCGAGCGCTCAGAGATACCATCGCCGCGCTATATAATATTTGAAAAAGATGATTTCAATCCGGAGGACTGCTACCATCTGGGCTTTCCGATGGTGGTGAAGCCCCATCTTGAAGGTTCGAGCATAGGTCTTTCAGTCGTCAACGATAAGAATGCCCTTGTTGCGGCGATAGATAAAGCTTTTGAATATGGCGAGCTGGCGCTCATCGAAGAGTATGTCGCGGGACGGGAACTTACCGTAGGTATATTGGACGACGAACCTCTTCCTGTGATAGAGATCGTTACGAAAGATAATATTTACGATTATAAGGCAAAGTATGCCGACCTGGAAACGAAGTACCTTGTGCCAGCTCCGCTGGATGAGGAGACGGCCAAGCGGGCGCAGGCGCTTGGAAAGAGCTCTCATCTGGCTCTCGGATGCAGATGTTTTTCACGCATCGATATGATCATGGACTCTTCATCCAGGTTCTTTGTGCTTGAAGCCAATACCATTCCCGGCATGACGGAAAGGAGCCTGCTGCCGAAGGCAGCGCAGGCAATTGGCTTGAGTTTTGACGATTTATGTATTAGACTGGTCGAGAATGCTTTGATTGCATAGGCGGATGATATGGGAAAGCTTAAAAAAATAAAGAAATTTAAAGCGCCTGAAATAAACGGCAAGACCAAGGATGTGATCATATCGAAAACTATGACAGTTCTTGTAGTGTTTCTTTTTCTTATATTCGCGGCCATGCTGGTAAAGGCATTCCTTCGCCAGTCGGATTACTTTAAACTGCGCGCGGTGGATATTAAAGCCTCGTTCCTGGATCCGCGCGCGGCATCATCCATAAGCAGCCGGGTATTTAACGCCTATAGGTCCAAAAACGTTTTTAACATAAATTTAAAGTATATAGCGCAAAGCATACAGAGTAGTTACGGGGATGTGAGGGACGTCGTAGCCAGCATCTCGCTTCCCGATAAATTGGTGATAAGCCTCAAACTGCGCCGTCCGGTAGCGTTGATTAAAAGCGGAAAATTTTATCCTGTGGATGAGGATGGCGTGATCCTTCCGGGCGGAAGTCGGGTGGAGGCGCTTAACGATCTGCCTGTGATCAACGGGCTCGACATCAGGACGATAAATTCGGGACTGACAGGCAAAAACTTAAACCTTACCCTGGAGCTATTGGGAGAGATACGCCGGGCTCGCTCGCTATCGTCCTTTGGGGTCTCCTCGATAAGTGTGTACGATCCCAGAAATATGTCGTTCTGCCTGAAGAACGGCGTCGAGATCAGGATAGGACAGGAAAATTTTAGAGAAAGGCTCAATCTGCTCAGTAAGGCTCTCAGAGATCCGAGGCTGGCTCTGGATAATATAAGATATATAGACGTGCGGTTTAAGGATATTGTAGTAGGTCCCAAATAATAATATAAAAATCGGAGGAAGAGCGTCAGTGAATAAGTCAATAACGGTAACAGGCCTGGATATAGGATCGTCGAAGATAGCGGCCGTCATCGCGCGCATAGATAGGGATGGCCGATTAGATATCGCGGGTTTTGCGACCGGCGAGGCCGGAGGGATCGACAGGGGCATGCTTGTGGATCTTAATGATTCGATAGATTCCGTCTCCAGGGTATTGACGAAACTCAAAGGTAAGGCCTCAAGAGTAACCGGTGAGATATATGTGAACATAAGCGGGGAGGATGTCAGGGGGGCAAAGTCCGTAGGGATGGTCCCCATATCGCTTAGAGGCAGAGAGATAGCGGCCCCCGATATCGAGAACAGCGTCAATGCCGCGAGCACGATCCATCTTCCGTTCGATAGAGAGATAATACATAGAGTGGTCCATTCTTTTTCGATAGATGACCAGCCATGGATAAAGAATCCGCTTGGGTTGTATGCGTCGCGTCTTGCCTGTGAGACATATGTCGTCACGGCAAACATGAATCACATTCAGAGTATCCATAAATGCGTGAATGACGCCGGCTATGATGTGAAAGATATCGCGTTTACGGGGATAGCGAGCGGAGTGAGCCTTCTTGATAAAGAGACGAAGGAATCCGGCGCCGTACTGGTAGATATAGGTAATTCTCTTACAGAAATTTCCATATTTCTTGGAGGTGTTCTTGACAGCTTTGACATAATAAGCCTCGGGGGCCGAGATGCGGGGAGTGATTTTCGCTCCAGCGCCTTATTTAACAAACTCATATCTGCGATATCCGCGAGCCTCCAGGATCTTTCAAAGAGAAGCGTAGGGCCTCAATCGATAATCCTTACGGGAGGCTATGCGCTTACCGATGGCGTAATAGAATTTCTGGAAGAAAAGCTTTCTCACCCCGTCAAAATGGGCACGCTTCGGGGGACGCAGGGCGATATCTCCGGACTCGACGGCGTGCGCCTTGCGACAGCGATAGGACTTTGCGGATATGCCTATGAAAAGAAGCTAGCCCTTACTTCAAGCCCGGCTAAACGTATTCATGCCAAAGTAGTCGAAATATTTAATAACTACTTTTAAATGCCTACATCAGAGGTCTTGTCCGGATGAGCGAAGAGAACGGCTACAGGCAATGGATCTCCCCTCGAGCCAGAGCCGTTTTTTTATTGGTGCACGGGATCGGAGCCCACACCGGAAGATGGGAAGCGCTGGCCGACTTCTTCATCAAGAATGATATCTCGTCTTACGCTATCGAATGCCCGAATCCCGAAGATTATAATGACGGCATCTTCAGCCTTCGCGAAATAATCGTAAAGAATAATCCCGGAAAAAAGATATTCCTGATAGGCGAGAGCCTGGGTGGGCTTATATCATTTACGCTCGTCGTGAGGCGAAGCGGCCTCTTCGACGGCCTTGTCTGTTTTTCGCCCGCCTTCGGGAGTAGACTGAAGATGTCGATGCTGAATTACCTGAAGATCTCCGCATCCCTTCTCTATAATCCGGGAAAAGAATTCAAGCTGCCGTTTGATTCGTCGATGTGCACTCGCGATGAAGAATATAGAAAGAAGATGGATTCCGATGAGCGCGAGCATCGCCTGGCTTCATCACATTCGATCGTTAAGATATTATTTATGCAAATGGCTTCATGGATTTTAGCCAAGAAGCTGAAAGATCCCGTATTTTTTCTCGTTGCAGGGGACGATAAGATAGTCGACTCCCGCGTCAGCGTCGGAATATTTAAACGTCTTACGGCCAAGGACAAGACATTAATAGAATATCCTGGTATGTATCATGCGCTTTCGATAGATTTGGGCAAGGAGAAGGTTTTTGAGGATCTGTTGAAGTGGACGGAAAAAAGGATATAATCGAAGGGGATAGATGGCAAAATACATTTTAGCGATAGACCAGGGTACCACGGGAAGCCGCGCCATAATCTACAACAAGAAAGGGCGTAAGGTCTCCAGTGCTTATCAGGAATTTCCCCAGCATTTTCCACGTCCCGGCTGGGTGGAACACGATCCTCACGACCTGTGGAACAGCGTCAATGATTCAATACAGAGAGCGCTTGCCAAAGCACCCCATGCTTCTATATCCGCGATAGGCATTACCAATCAGCGTGAGACCACGATAATGTGGGACAGGAAGACCGGGAAGCCGGCCCATAATGCGATAGTGTGGCAGTGCAGAAGGACCCAGGACCGCTGTGAAGGGCTTAAGAAGAGGCCCCGGATGACGGAGTTCTTCAGGAAGAAGACGGGGCTGCCCATCGACGCGTATTTCTCCGCAACTAAGATCGAGTGGATGCTGAATAATGTGCCGGGCCTGCGCGCCAGGGCTAAGAGGGGCGAGATATGTTTCGGCACGGCCGATTCGTGGATATTGTGGAAGCTGACGGGCGGTAAAGCGCATGCGACCGATTATACGAATGCCTCCCGTACAATGTGTTTCAATATCGGCGAGTTCAAATGGGACGAGGAGATACTTAAGAAATTCAGGATCCCGCGGCAGATCCTTCCCGAAGTTAAAAAATCGTCAGGTATGTTCGGCCGCACGGTGCGCATAGGGCGCCTCCAGGAAGGCATACCCATATGCGCGCTTGCCGGAGATCAGCAGGCAGCGCTCTTCGCCCAGACATGCTTCGAACCCGGCACGATGAAGAGCACTTACGGCACGGGATCTTTTGTCCTTATGAATACGGGAAAGAAGAGGCCCGTCTCGAAACACGGGCTTATTACGACGATCGGTTGCGGCGCCAATGCCGAACCCGTCTATGTCCTGGAGGGTTCCATATTTACTGCCGGCGCGGCCATACAATGGCTGAGAGACGGGCTAAAGATTTTGAAGCATGCTTCGGAGTCTGGGGCGATGGCTGCCTCGGTCGCAAATAACGCGGGAGTCTATTTCGTTCCCGCGCTCGTCGGGTTAGGCGCGCCCTACTGGGATCAGAAAGCGCGCGGCGCCATATTCGGTATCACGAGGGGCACACATGCGAGCCATTTTGTGCGCGCCGCTCTCGAAGCCATATGCTACCAGACGAAAGATGTGGTCGATGCCATGCAGAAAGATTCGAAGCTTAAGATAAGGAGCCTGAAGGTCGACGGCGGCGCGGTAGTGAATGACCTGTTGTGCCAGTTCCAGGCGGATATACTCGGTATTGATGTCGTAAGGCCAAAGGTGATAGAGATCACCTCGCTTGGCGCGGCGTATCTTGCGGGCCTCGCTGTCGGTTACTGGAAGGATACTCGCGAGATAAAGAGGTGCTGGCAGGCCGATAGAGTATTTGTTCCAAAGATGGCGAAGAAGACCGCGTCCTCGCTCTATGCCGGCTGGCTAGAGGCCGTGAAGAGGACGCTCACGGTATGAGATACTACGATGTCTGCATAGTGGGCGGAGGCATAACAGGCACCGCGATAGCACGTGAGCTTTCACGCTATGATATAAAGATCGCTCTCCTCGAGAAAGAGGCAGAGCTTGCCTTCGGCGTATCGAAATCTAATAGCGGCATTATCCATCCCGGCACTCAGAACCCTCCAAACTCTCTTAAGGGCAAATTATGTGTCCAGGGCAATCTCCTGGCGAGGAAATTGGCCAGGGAGCTTTCGATCGATTTAAAAGAAGTGGGAGAGCTGATCGTCGCTTTCAATAAAGAGGAGACCTCGCGGCTTTCGCAGTTAAAAGAGGACGGCAAGGCGCTGGGAGTCCCGGGGCTTAAGATCGTAAATAAAGCCTGGCTAAGGAAGCATGAGCCGAATCTGTCGCATGATGTAATAGCGGCGCTTTATTCTCCGAGCGCCTGCGTGATAAGTCCTTACAGGTGGGTCTATAACTTCGCCGAGAATGCTGTGATGAACGGCGTCGAGATATATACCGAAACTAAGGTCACGGAGATTACGCCCGAGAAGCCCGGTTTTAAGATAAGGACCTCAGGGAAAACATTTAGCGCGAGATTTGTAATAAATGCGGGCGGACTCTATGCGGACGATATATCGGGTATGGTAGGAGTGGATGATTTTAAGATAAGACCCCGTAAGGGCGAAGAGTTTCTTCTCGATAAAAAGAGAGAGCATCTAACCAAACATCTCATATTTCCTCTGCCTTCCAAGGCATCCAAAGGTATACTCGTTATCAGGACTTCCGATGGTAATCCTATGATAGGCCCGACATCGGAAGACGTTGAAGACAAAGAGGATCTTTCGACCACCGCCGCGGGATTAAAAAAGGTGCTTGCCAATGCGAAGAGGCTGGTACCCTCGATAAATGAAAATGACATAATAGCCTATTTTGCGGGCTTAAGGCCTGCAGCAGGAGACGATTTCATCATTCGGCATGAAGATAAAGTGCCGGGTTTTATTAATGTAGCCGGCATACAGTCTCCGGGGCTCACGGCCGCGCCTGCTATAGCGTTAATGGTGACCGGCATATTGAAGAAGCACGGCCTTGGAATGAAGAAGAAGAGAATTTTTAATAAATATCGCAAAGAAGAGGCCCATCTTTTTTCGGATCGCCTGCTTAAAAAGGCTGGGCGCCTTATTAAAGAAGATCCTGAATATGGTGATATTGTGTGCAGATGCGAGATGGTATCCGCCGCAGAGGTGCGCAGGGCAATAGCTCGAGGGGCAAGAACGCTCGACGGGATAAAGTTCAGGACCAGGGCCCAGGCAGGCAGATGCCATGGCAGTTTTTGCACGACGCGGCTTATGAAGATACTCTCCGGCCAAATGAAGATCCCGCCCTCTAGCGTGACGAAGAGGGGAAAGGGCTCAGAGATTGTAAAGGAAGACAGATCAGGTGATAAATAAAGATCTTGTCATAGTCGGCGGCGGGCCGGCGGGCATGGCGGCGGCCATCGCGGCGCGTGAGAGCGGAATAAAGGATATCCTTCTCATAGAACGCGACCAGTATCTGGGCGGGCTGTTGAACCAGTGCGTACATACCGGTTTCGGGCTCGACTACTTTAAAGAGATATTGACCGGGCCGGAATATGCCGATCGTTTCATACAGAAGATAAGAAAGATACCCGGCATAGAGATAAGCTTGCGGTCATTCGTCGTGCGCCTTCGGCCGGACAAGACCCTTACATATCTTAAACCGGGAGGCCTTTTCACCGTACGGCCTAAAGCCCTGATAATGGCCACCGGCTGCCGCGAAAGGACACGCGAGATGATACATATCCCGGGCACAAGGCCCGCAGGCATATTTTCCGCGGGGCTCGCTCAGAAATTGATAAATATCGAAGGGTTCCTGCCGGGCAAATCAGTTGTCATAATAGGTTCCGGAGATATTGGCCTCATAATGGCTCGACGGTTTACGATGGAAGGCGCGAAGGTAAAAGCGATATTGGAGATACAGCCGAGGACCAGCGGACTGGCCCGGAATGTGGTCCAGTGCGTGGAAGATTTTGATATTCCCATGTACTTTAACCATAAAGTGTTAAAGATATTCGGCAGGGACAGAGTGGAAAGTATTATTGCGGCGAAAGTCGATGATAAGATGGACGTGATCCCCGGAAAGGAGTTCACGATAGAGTGCGATACCATCCTGTTATCGGTTGGGCTTATACCTGAAAATGAGCTTATAGAGATGGCAGGCGTCGCAATAGACAAGAGAACTAATTCTCCGGTCTCAAAGACGGTAAATGAGACATCGATGCCCGGCATATTCGTCTGCGGCAATGCCTTCAAGGTATATGACTACGTGGATTCCGTAACGGCCGACAGCGAATTGGCAGGAAAGCTGGCTGCCGGATATATAAGGGGCCGCATATGACAAAGAATATGATCTGCATAGAGTGCCCGAAAGGCTGCAGCCTGTCTGTGGATATTGAGGATAAGAAGATCGTAAAAGTGCGGGGCGCGAGATGCCCTAAGGGCATTTTATATGCGGCCTCAGAGATCGAGAATCCTACGAGAATATTCACCACTACTGTGCTTGCGGAGGGGCTTTCCCTGAAGCTCGTTCCTGTAAGAACGAACAAGCCCATTTCTAAAAAAGATCTATATAGAGCTATGGAAGAGGTGAGGAAGGTAAAGATAATAAAACCCACCAAGGCGGGCGATACCATCATCGAGAATTTCCTCGTATCCGGTGTCAGCTTAATAGCTACCAGGGAAGCAGTTTAAATTTTCAATAAACGGGAACTTTCAGGGCCGCGCTAATGTCTAAAATAGTACAAGGTGCCTATGCCGGATATATCTAATGAACTTGTTATGAAGGCGTCTCAGGGTGACGTGGCTGCTTTTGAAGAGATATATAAGGCCATGTCTACCTTCGTATATAATGTTGCATTTCGCATAACCAATAATCGGGATAATGCGGATGAGGTCACGCAGGATGTATTTGTCAAAGTTTATGATAACCTCAGGAATTTCGGGTTCCGCTCATCGTTCAAGACCTGGATCTACCGCATTACCGCCAATACCGCGATCAACTATTCAAAGAGTAAGGCAAAGTATGAGCGCGGCAAAGTGGAGTACGATCCGGTAGTGCATGATGTGCAGATTCAGGGCGACGTGAGATCGGAGCTCGACAGGGCCGACTCCGAAAAGAGAATAAGTTCTCTTCTGGATTTGCTCGACCCGGACCAGCGGGCCTGCATCGTCTTGAGGGAAATAGAAGGGTTCGATTATCAGTCGATAGCGGATACGCTGCATATAAACATAAACACGGTCCGTTCCAGGCTGAAGAGAGCGCGTGAAAAGCTTATGGAGGCGGGTAGAAAGGGGTGACGGCCATGAAATGCGAAAGAGCACGGGAATTGATGCTGACCGATCATATGGACGGGGAATTGAACGCCAAGGGCCAGCGTGAGATGAGGGAGCATCTGCGAGTATGCACGGAGTGCGGCAATTTCGAGAAACTTGCGCGTGAAGATGCCGCCAGGCCTTTTGCTCTTGCAGGAAAAGAAAAACCTCCGGCGTATATATGGGAAGGCATAAAGGAAAAGATCGCATTATCGGAAGCCGGCGCCAGGGCGGGAATATTCGCAAATGTGGTGGAGGTTATACGACAGATATTCTCATCCATATTAAGGATACCAAAGCCGATTGCGGCGTTCGCCGCAGGCGCTATGATCCTTATCGCCATATTGGCGGCCGTTTCTGGGTCCCAGAGCCGTGCTCTGGACGAGTATTTGAATGAGCAAGCCTCTTTTCTGGCGAGACTTGATGCCGGCCAGGCCAACGGAACCAGTATGTTCGATACAGATATCGCTACAGGTATGGAAAATATCCTATAACAGGAACTTTCCTGTATATGCAGTTGTCTAAAATAATAAAGGGGGGTGATTAACATGAGTAGAAAGATCTGTGGAAGTTTGGCAGTGGCAGTGATCGCGGCAGTGGTTCTTTTGCAATCCGGTGTATATGCCGAGGAAGCCGGGAATGCCGCGCAGAATACGGCGAAGAAGGAGGCCCATTTCAATAAAATGTCTGAGGAGCTCCAGCTTACGCCTCAGCAGAAAGAGCAGCTTGCCAAAGAAAAGGAAGAATTTGGCTCAAGGTCAAAGGATCTCAGGGAAAAGATCCAGGCGGCTCGTACGGGCCTGAAGACAGAACTTGAGAAGCCGGCGCCTGATAAGGCTAAAGTGGATGGCCTGGTAGCCGAGATCAAGAATATGGTCGGCCAGCAGATACAGAACAGGGTGGATAAGGTCATGGCTATGAAACAGATCCTGACCCCTGAGCAGTTTAATAAGATGAAGGCTTCCATGAAGGAGCATAAACAGAATAAGCATGAGAAGCACGGTGATAAGAGCGATCCAGCCTGCACGATTTAGTATCCTTAAAGCGTACGGTTTAGTCTGGAGAATAACTCATGTCGTAGGACAGGTTTAAACCTGTCCTACGACCTTATTGAGATACTTCTTTAAGCTAATTTTTCACAATAATCTAATAAAGTTAGAATATAAAAAAGTAAGGTTGTTAGACTTGAAAAACCTGAGCTATAATGATATACTATAAATGGTGAGGGGATTTTTTTTGATTTCATGATAAAAATTTTTATAAAGTGTATAAAGTAATTGAAGGCGGTGGTAAAGATGTCGACATTAACTCGTTTTGCAAGAATGGCCATAGTGCTCACATTAGTGATGGACTTTTTTGTGTTCGGAACCCTTGCCGAGACTGCGACATCCTACTCCTGTCAGTATACAGCGGACTTGGAGCAAAAACAGATGCTGCTGGAATCGATCAGGGAAGATACCCGCGATACGGAAAATGGGTTGCAGGAAAATATCAATAAGGTCAATACGGTAGAAAAGGAAAAGACGAGTTGTTTGAAAGTTGAGAACATTGACTTGGCGCGGATCATGCCCCCGACAGAGAAGATCAATGTGGCGCTTGTTGGCATGAACGGCACTCTTTCCCCTGAAAGTGGAAGAGACCGTTTTTCTCAGGATAGGGATAAAACTCGCAATTAGGCCGGTCTATAGCTTATTGGATGTTGCGGTATTCTCATTTATGCCGGACTGTGAAGCATCCCGCAGGGATGAAATGTTGTTTTTCTCGGATTTCAGTATTTCGATGATCGCGGCGTCATTTGTTTGAGCGAGCGCCTCATCTATATATTTGATATCATATTCGCAGTAGTTCGATACGAATTTCAGCCATCCGCTCAGTATGCTTAAGACATCTTTGTTCAGCCCCGTGCCGGATGAGAGCGCTATCTTTATCATCTTAAAGTATGATTCTATGGTGACGAGGGAGTAGTTATTTATTTCGAACACCCTCTCCATAGTTCTGATATCGCGAGGTTGAGCTTTTCGGGTAAGTTCCGGAAGCGCGCTTCCCATTTTAGCCATCGAAGCTCTGACAGCATCAAGCTTTCGTATGTGTTCCTGGCAGAAGGCGTGGCTTACATATGAAAGAGATAGCAGTCCCATGATGGCCAGACAGAATAGAAAACGCTTATAATGTACCATTGCAGGAAAGTATATCATACTTTCTTTAAAATTCAAATAGCGGAGAAAAAATCATGTTAAATTATGGCATATGGTTTAAATTATTCATACATTAGGGTAAATATGCTATAATTATATACAGTATAAGAGGGGGCATCATGGAAAATATTGATATTAATAGAAGAAAATATCCCAGGTATGATACTGAGATGGAGGTCTATTTTAAAGTCAGATACGATATCAATATTAGAGTCGAATTTCATGTTATTGAGAGCCATCATGATAGCAATGTGCCGTCTAAATATTTCGGACTGTGCAACAATGTCAGTGTTGAAGGCCTGCTCGTCGTTTCTAAAAAGCATCTGATAAGAGACGATCTTCTTATGCTTGAGGTCTATGATCCGATAATGAAGAATCCGGTTAAGATGGAGGGTCAGGTCCGCTGGTCTGAAAAATGTCCCGGGCCCAGTAAGGAATATGACATGTTTTACACGGGCATCCAGGTTGTCACGGTGAATGACAGGACTGTTATCGATTCCATCTATTTTGACAGGAGACATCAGATCGTGTGGAGCGCGATATTGGAATCATTATTCGGTAATTTTGAGACTCTTAAGAAATATCCGATCTTAAGAGGGGCGAAACAAGAATAAGATCTCTCCTTATTTTCTTCGTAACAGTTTTGGGCAGTTCCTCATAAGATACATCGAAACTCATTATCCTTTTATATGCTGCCAAATTTTTACTTAAACGGGCGATCTCAGATGATATCTTACCGGTTATCTCTTCTTTCGAAACCATATTTTCCTGCCCGAAAAGTTCAAGGTTAGGTACTATAATAGCGTAAACTTCTTCATGCCCTTTGCGAAGGCCGCGGCCGGCCGTTCTGGCCGATACGCATATCTCTTTTATATATGGGCTATGGCCCATAACGCTCTCGACTTCTTCCGGGAATACCTTTTTACCGCCGCCCAATATTATCATGTTCTTTATCCTGCCTGATATGTACAAAAACC
The DNA here is from genome assembly GCA_026387175.1 of Candidatus Omnitrophota bacterium. NCBI lineage: Bacteria > Pseudomonadati > Candidatus Omnitrophota > Candidatus Omnitrophota bacterium. The sequence continues at coordinate 89,741 of JAPLME010000003.1, read as the reverse complement.
CGTCTTTGTCCAGGTAGCCCAAGTCTCCGGTATGAAACCACCCGCGCCTGATCGTCTCCGCGGTCTTTTCAGGATTTCTGAAATAACCTTTCATTACATGGGGCCCGCGGGTCAGGATCTCTCCCTCGGTATCGGTATTTTTCTCTTTCAGTATCATAACCTCTACGCCGGGCAACGGTTTACCGACAGAGCCAAATCGATTATCCTTAAAGGTATTGACAGATATGACAGGCGCCGTTTCAGTAAGGCCATATCCCTGCAGGATCCTGAAGCCGAGAGCATTCATATCGATTTCGATATCCGTGTCGAGAGGCGCGCCTCCACTGATGAAAGTATGCAATCTGCCTCCGAACTCTTTATGCAATGAGCGGAAGAATAGCCTTCCTGCCCTTATTTTGAATTTGAGTAAAAAAGCCGATGTGGACAACAGTGTTTTAAAGACTTTTTGCCTGAAAGGAGATAATTTTGCGACTTTCTTCATTATCCCCGAATGGATCAACTTAAGAACGAGGGGAACAGAGATGATCGCCGTGGTTCCTGTTTCCCTCATTAATGGCAAGAGCGTACCGGTCTTCAGAGTGTCGCAATAGGTGACGCATGAACCCGCGTATAACGGCGCTATAAGGCCGCCGGTTATCTCCAGCATATGATTTAGCGGCAGGACGGAAAGGAGCTTTTCTTTAGGGGTCGCGCGTATGATCTCGCTGAACTCGAGCACCTGGAAGAGCAGATTCTTGTAACTTAACTCAACGCCTTTGGCAAGGCCCATAGTGCCGGATGTATAGACTATGATCGCGGTGTCTTCGGGATATATCGGCCTATCTCGTTCTTTTCCCCTGTGAGGCCTCAATTTATTTAGCTGTATTATGTCGGTACGCGGGCTCTTGTCGAAAAGTATTATATTCTTAAGATGCGTCAGGGATTCTCTTAAACGGTCTATCGTTTCAATATATTTGCCGCTTACGAATATGCATTTTGCCTGGCTATCATTCAGGATGAACCGGACTTCCGGGTCGGTCAATTTCACGTCCAATGGGAGGATGATGCCGCCGCAGCCTATAATTCCAAAGTATGCGGCCGCCCATTCGGGCCTGTTCTCGGAGAATATCGCTATCCTGTCACCTTTCTTTATGCCCAGGTTGATAAGGACGGAAGAGATGCTGACGACACGCCGCCCCAGTTTTGTGTAAGAGATCTCCCTGAAAGAACCATCTTCATTTTTTATCCGGAGGGCCGTTTTATTGCCGTACCTCTTATTGATCGTCTCTAAGATGTCTTTTATGGTGATATTCTTGAGAAGGGTCTTTACCATTGAATTGATCATATGCTAGACCTCGATAGCGATAGCCTATATCCGCTTGTTCAGCCATCGGAGAAGATCGACAAAAACTTTTTCTCTTCCGAGTTCCATCGTAAGGCTATGGCGCATCTCCGGGTATTCGATCATCTCTTTATGTTCGAATCTTATCCCTTTGAATATCTCTTTGCTCGCGTCAGAGCTTACAAATGTGTCGGCGCCGGCAAGCAGGAACAGGGTGTCGGTCCTCACCTTGTGCTTGAAGAGCCTGCTGGAGAGTTGCCCCATGAGTATGCTATGAAGAAGGCGGGGCGTAGCAAACTTATGTTCGAGCTTGTCGTTATCCATGATCTTTTTGCATTCCGGGTCACGGGTGCACATTTCATTGGTAAAGGGCATCAGAAATTGTTTCTTCGAGTTATAGAAACGTGCCGAGATCATTTTGATGTATTCGACCAGGGAGAACTTCAGGCTGCTGGCAAACCCGGGTGACATGCATACGAGCCCCCTGAAGAGCCTCGGTTTTTTAATAACCGTGAGAAACCCTATAAGGCCGCCCATGCTTTCGCCTGCGATAAAGACGGGGAGCCTTCTATGCTCTCTCTTTATTATACTGTAAAGGCGGCGGACATCCTTAATATATGTATTCAAAGAATCTATATGCCCTTTCACTCCTTCTGTATTGCCGAAACCTTTGAGCTCAATCGAATAAGATGCGATGCCGTGTTCGATAAGAAACTTCGCTACGAACTCCCAGTTATTGCTGTGGCCGCCCAGGCCATGCACCATTAATACCACGGCCCTCGGAGAGGTAGATCCCCACTGCCTGTAAAGAATATCCCTCTTTTCGCATCGTTTCATAGTGTCTCCGGTTATTTGTTAAAACCGCATAATAAACTTTACAATATTATAGCACATGTAAAATATAATATAATTATTTACTTTTTTACAGAGATTGTGATACACTATTTCCGTATAAAGGCCCTATGGGCTGTAAGTGTAGGGCTTTTATCGGTGCTAAAAAGGGAGGTAACATGGCATATCAAGGTGGCGGGTTCGGCGGAGCGCCGAGAGAGATGCACAAGGCGACGTGCGCCGAGTGTAAGAAAGAATGCGAAGTACCGTTTAAGCCCAGAGAAGACCGTCCTGTCTATTGCAAGGATTGTTTTTCTAAGCGCAAGGACGCAGGCCGTTAAGAAAGAGAGACTTGTAATACTCTCTAGTTCCTGTAGGACTGTTATTCAAATGCCCTCTTCTGTAGGAGAGGGCATTTTTTTCGGTGCAAAAAGCTCCAGATAGAAGGAGGAGACATTGGCAAGAGATAATTACTCATATCAAAAATATCAGAGAGAATTAGCGAAGAAGAAGAAGAAAGAAGAGAAGATGCTGCGTAAACTGAATAAGAAAAAAGCGCAGGACGAAGAACCTTCGGCGCCGGTTTCTAATGAGGGTACACCTCTTATCTGATGTTGAAAAAAAGAATCGTATTCTGTATTTTATGCGCGCTCTTTACCTTTTCTTCCTTAGCTGAATGTGAAGATGATTTTCGCCGCGGCCTTTTTGTTTCGGTTATACAGGATCCTCCTGTCCTTTCCAGCCGCCGGGATATCGGCAAACTCATCGTCTTCGCCAGAAGCGCCCGGATCAAAACCCTTTCTGTGCAGATCTACTATGCCAATAAAGCGTGGTTTCCCTCCAAAATCGCGGATTCCTCACCGTATCAGGAATGTCTAAAGAACCTTTCAGAAGATCCGCTGGCTCTTCTTATTAAGGAAGCTCACGCAAACGGGATAGAAGTGTACGCCTGGATGAACATGCTGAGCCTGGGCGCTAATAAAGACGCTGTGTTTCTTAAAAAATACGGCCCTGATATCCTTACGAGAAATCTGAAAAAGAAGAGAGCTCTTAGAGATTATAAGATAGATAATCAGTTTTTTCTGGAACCGGGAGACCTGCGGGTCAGGGAGGAGCTCTTGGGTGTGCTCGGCGAAGTGCTTAGCGCCTATCCCGGCTTAGACGGCGTTCTGTTCGATTACATCCGCTATCCGGATAAAGATCCGGTATATGGTTATACACCGATGAACATTGAGCGTTTTAAAAAAGCGACCGGTAATAAAACGATCGATGAGTCGAGCAAGGTTTGGAAAGACTGGAAACGCGATCAAGTGACAGAGGTTCTCCGATTGCTTGTAGATAGAGCGCGTAAGGCGCGGCCAAGTATTAAAATATCCGCTACAGGCTGCATGCCGTATTCACGCGCCTATCTTGAAGCCTTTCAAAACTGGCCGTCCTGGATCGATCGCGGGCTTGTGGATTATGTTACGGTGATGAATTATTCACCGCATCCGGATGAATTTGAGCAATGGATCGTGAAAGCTAAATTGAAGACCGCAGATTTTAAGAAAGTTAATATCGGACTCGGAGCCTATAAGTTAGTGCTCTGGCCCGATACATTCAAGCAAGAGTTCCGGATCTGCCAGAAATCAGGCGCCGGTGGTTTCGTAGTTTTTCACTACGGAAGCTTGCTTGAAAATCCTGCCTTAAGCGATTTCCTGATAAAAGACCGCAAATAGAAGTTCCTCAAATTTCCATACACAGATCAAAAAAGTTAAAGCGAAAAAAGGTAGATATCTTTCTATTGCCTTAACAGATTCATATGGTATAATGTATGTTATATGTTTACACATAATTTCAAATATAGCATAATATCTAGAGCCATATCTATAGCTCTAATCTGCCTATTTTGCACCGATACCGTCATTATAGCTAACCCGGATACGCTTGCCCCTCTAGTTGGCAATCCAATAGTTTACCAAAAGATGCGCAATATGATGGAGGAGCGCCTTATCGCGCATCAAGATCCTATTGATGAATTCATAAAAGACCATGCCAATCTAACCAAGAGCTTATCATCCATTCCATATCTTGAAGAAGATTTTAAAGCATGTATCACTGCCTGTGGAGCGGATAATATGCTTAATCGCCTAAAGGTGACTCTCTCTTCCTCAGAATGTAGGATTCAGGTTATATTCGTGAAGAGTGAGGATGAACTGCCTATATTCTCTGGAAAGAAGGTATGGGGGCACTCCGGTACCTATGTTACGGTATTCGCTCTAGATAATGAGAAAGATTCAAAAGAGGGAAGAAGGAAGATAATAGCGAGGCTATTCCATGAGATAAGGGCAAGGTCGACTAAAGCGAAGGAGCTGTTTGACGAGGAATTCAAAGATAAGAATCCGACTACATCGGAAGAAATAAGCGCTTTTATAATATCAACGCGGAAAAGGTTTGAAAACGATAATCTCCGAATAGAGCGCGAAGTAGGGCAGGGTGGACGCATTGAGAACAACTCCCTACGTCTTGAATTCGCAAACCTTACATTTGCCGTACATCCCGATGTTATTAATAGGGATTATGCGATGTCGAAGAAGCAGGGTAATGTGGCACGGATCTCAAAAGAAATTTCCTTTGATCCAAGCGTTAAGCCGGAATCATTGTTTCCGATAGACCGGATCAAAGCTGAATTAGCCAGACAATCTGTACCTATTGATTTAAAAGTTGAAGTAAAAGAGATGACCGCCGAAACGATACAATTAAGGCTTTTTAACGGAAGCGAAGTGCTTGCCGCATTGACTATGGTTATTCCATCTAATGAGCTTGAAATAGAAGGCCTCTCAGGAGATTTATTGCCCAAAACTAACGTATTGGCTACAGATGACATGTATTATACTGTTACAAAGACATCGCGGCCATGGCAGGGAACGGTTGAAACCAGGGTGTATCATAATCTTAAAAAGCGGGTAGAGATACGAAATTTTATATTTATGGACCGCTTAAGACGGAAAGGTTTGGCGCCGGCATGGTACCAAAATCACATAGAGCCTTATCTTCGAAAATGCGGCGCGCCTGTAGTTTCAGTATTCGGGAAATGCTTAACAGGTGCATCAGTATTTAACTTTTACCGTAGGCAAGGTTTTGATCAAGATCTAGCTCTGGATTTTGTTCATCATGACGATACAGTACAGCGCATAATGCTTCTTAAAGTATTACCAGTGCTGAAAGCTCCAGAGAAAGAAGCCCAGTCAGTACCTCCGAGGGAGCAGCGGGAGAATAAAATAAGGCCGATTGAGCAATTGAACTGGGAAGATGAAGCCGAAGTGCTTGATCATTTTAGAGCTCTACTTGCAGAGCTTGGATGGCCGCTACCGCGCGTTATACCTATTGATGGCAACATAGTGGAGTCAGTTGCTCCCAAACCTCTTAATATTGCTAGTTTAAAAAAGTTGGCTCAAGGCAAATCTCCTGATGATTATCTTAGGTATCTTAGGCTCGGAGAGGATCTGCCAGAATTGTATGACTCAATTGTGGTTCCTTCCCTCAAGGAATTTGGTATCCTGCCGCTTTGGAGCATATGGTTTAGATATAAAGATCAATTAAAGAGCATAAAGGAATATGTGGATACTTTACCAAAATATAAATCCGTGAAGATCCTTGTCCATGCCGTCTGGCAAGGAGAAGATGCCTACGCTATAGCCATTATGCTTAAGCATTTTTACCCTAATCGTGTTTTTGAAATAGTCGGGACAGATTTTATTGAACCCAATCCGCAGGAACTAAATTGGGTTTATGTAAAAAGAATTCCAAAATACTTAAGAGGAGCCATAAATAAATATTTTATCTATAAAACTAAGGACGTTGTTGCCTTAAAAGACGAATATAGAAAACTGATTACATTAAGACAGGGTGATATGAGAGAGCCGGGTTCTTTTAGCAAAGGACTGGATATCGTGGTAATCAACGCGGCGCTAGGACAGAGCGTAGCCAAAAGAGGTGATATTAGGCAAAGCATTGAAAATGTCTGGGCTTCCTTAACCCCCGGAGGAAGATTTTATACAGATAATTCCGCCTATAAAGCGCATCCGGCACAAAGGATAAGAGTTGATGAGATATTAAGAAAGGATTTTGTCGAAACAGGCAAATTTAACAAAATTGATGATGGGGTATTTGAAAAAGTCGATATTTCCGAATTTATAAAGCAAGATGTGATATGTAGAACTCCGCCTGCGGAGAAAGAAGCCCAGTTAGCGCTTCCGCAAGAGTGGTATAGAAGTGAGCCAAGAGCCACTGACTTTACCAGAGGGCTGGCAGAGTCTTTATCAATAGAGAACATCCTTAACCCGGGCAAATCAACCTTCATCTTTTCAGAAAAGGTTACCTTTGATAATGGTTTAGGGGTATTTCTGCCTAAACTAGCTAAATCCGGCATGAAAGTAGCGGTAATAGCTACCAATGATAGGCAAAGGGCATTGATAGATGAGTTAAATCAGGGTAGGCCTGAGAATGAGAGAATAATCTATGCCGACACAATCATCGATATAAGGGCAAAGGTTAATTCGGCAAGATGCTATTATTTTAAAGTTAACGGAGATCCTGATACGGATTTGCGAGACGTTACCACTTTCGATATAACGGATATAGTGAAGAAGATAATAGGCGCCCTTGGCAAAGTCTCTGGTATAGTGGAACGCGAGAGACTTGAACTCCTGCACGAAGCGGCACGGAAGTTCGCGCAGGCCGCATAAAACCTTAAATTCCTTCACACGTGACGTCCCTTTTGCATTGACTTTTAGATGTGATTATGTTATTTTATGCCCGAAATGATAGCCGACAATCTTAAATTTGTAACCAAAAGAATAGCAAAATGTTGTGAGAAAGCCGGCAGGCCTCTGGATAGCGTTAAGCTTATAGCGGTGACCAAAGAAGCTTCTATTAGCCAGATGAATGAGGCTGTTGAGGCAGGGGTTTCCAGCTTTGGCGAGAACAGAGTGCAGGACGCCCTTATTAAGCATAGAGTTATAGGCAATGGAGTCGAATGGCATCTGATAGGGCATTTACAGACCAATAAAGTTAAGGATGCTGTAAGGATATTCTCGCTTATACACTCAGTGGACAGTCTTAAGCTGGCGCAAACTATCGATAAAGAGGCTGCCAGGATTGGAAAGCGACAGAATATCCTAATCCAGGTAAATACATCAGGCGAAGGATCGAAATTCGGGATCTCGCCCGAAGAAACGATAGGTTTTTTAAAAGAAGCATCGTTATATCCTAATATAAATATAAGGGGACTCATGACGATAGCCCCCGAAGTCAGTGCCACTGAGACTGTAAGGCCGTACTTCAGGGCCTTGAGAGAGCTTCTTAATAAGACAAGCCCTATTATAAAGAGCCGCTCTGATGAGACTGAGTATTCAACGCTCTCGATGGGGATGACGAACGATTTTGAAATAGCCATCGAAGAGGGTTCTAATATGGTAAGGATAGGGAGGGCGATATTCAAAAATGATAAATAAGAAGATAGGTATAATTGGCTGCGGCAATATGGGCGAGGCTATCTTTAGCCGTTTAGCACAAGTGATGGAGAAGAGTACATCTCTGATGGTAAGCGAGATGGATGCCGCCAGGCGCGAGACAATAGCGGCGAAGCACAGGATAATAGTCGAGATCGACAATAATTACGTTGTCAAATACTCCGATATCATAATACTTGCCGTAAAGCCCAAGGATATTGAAAGCGTATTAACTCAAGAAGTCTGCTGCGGAGTGTCCCCGGATAAACTTTTGATATCGATAGCCGCCGGCATAACTACAAAACATATAGAGAAGGTGATCGGTAAGGATGTCCCCGTCATACGGGTTATGCCGAACATGCCCGCGATAATAGGAGAGGCCGTATCCTCTATAAGCGCCGGCACCTCGGCCACCAGAGAGCATATGGACTCCGCGCGCGAGATATTTTCGATGATAGGCGAGGTGGTGGAAGTCGATGAGAAGATGGTCGACGCGGTCACCGCGATAAGCGGCAGCGGCCCGGCTTACTTCTTCTATTTTATCGAAACCCTGATAGATGCTGCTAAAAAATTGAAATTAGACCGTAAGACCGCCGAAATGCTGGTAATGAAGACCGCGCTCGGAAGTGTGAAGCTGCTTGACGCGCTGAAAGAGGAGCCTGCGTACTTAAGACATAAGGTGACTTCAAAAGGCGGCACTACAGAAGCGGCCCTCAAAGTATTCAACAAGAAGAAATTTAAAGAGATCGTCCAGGCCGCCACGGCGGAGGCCTGTAAGCGCTCTAAAGAACTGTCGAAGGGATAAATATGTTCGTATTGGGTAACTTAGTATACGCCCTTGCCACAATACTTGACTATCTGCTCACGATAATAAATTGGATGATAATAATCCGCGCGCTTCTTAGCTGGGTGAACCCCGATCCGTATAATGCTATCGTTCGGTTTATAAATATTACTACGGAGCCGCTCCTTGCGCCGTTCAGGCGTATAATTCCGGCATATTCCATCGGGATAGATTTTTCGCCGATATTCGCGCTTATAGCCGTATGGTTTACGAAGCTCTTCCTGGTCAGGACGCTCTTCGGCATCGCCGCAAGAATCGGATAAATTTAACTGATAAAATTCGGGAGATATTATGAAAGGTAAAATAGGTATCATAGGCGGCAGCGGGCTCTATAACATGGAGAAGATAACGAAGGCGAAGACCGTTAAGGTCAAGACGCCTTTCGGCGACCCGTCCGATGATTATGTGATCGGCTCGATGGGCGGCACGGAAGTGGTATTTCTGACCAGGCACGGGAAGGGCCACAGGTTCTCTCCGAGTGAGGTTAACTACCGTGCCAATATTTACGGAATGAAGAAGCTCGGCGTCGATAGGATAATATCGGTCTCCGCGTGCGGAAGCCTTAAGGAAGAATTGAAACCTCTCGATATAGTCATACCGGACCAGTTTGTAGACAGGACGAACCAGACGCGGATCATGACTTTCTTCCGCGAGGGCATAGTCGCGCATATACAATTCGCCGACCCCATCTGTCCGGATCTGGCCAAGGCGCTTTATAACGCGGGAAAGAAGACGGGCGTTAACATGCATATGGGCGGGACCTACCTAAATATGGAAGGCCCTCAGTTCTCGACCAGAGCCGAGTCCAATCTGTATCGCTCATGGGGGATGGACGTTATAGGAATGACCAATATCGCGGAGGCGAGACTGGCCAGAGAAGCGGAGATCTGCTATGCGACGCTCGCCTGTATAACGGATTATGACTGCTGGCACCAGTCGGAGGAAGAGGTTTCGATCGAGATGATCATCCAGAACCTATTGAAGAATATAGAACGAGCGAAGAGCATTATATCTGAAGCGCTGCCCAAGCTCTCAGGACACAGAAATTGCGCCTGCGCATCCGCGCTGAAAGACGCTATTATTACAGATCCGAAAGTGATACCGCCTGCAACCAAAAAGAAACTTAATTTGATAATAGGGAAATATATTAAATAAGATGGAATACAAGAACACGCTGAATTTACCGAAGACGGATTTTCCGATGAAGGCGGACCTGCCTAATCGCGAGCCCGTATTCCTGAAGAATTGGGAAGATAAGAAACTGCACGAGAAGATCCGGGCGAAATATAAGGATAAGCCTAAGTTCATCCTGCACGACGGCCCGCCTTACGCCAACGGCTCGATTCATATGGGCCATGCGCTCAATAAGATATTGAAGGATATCGTCATAAGATATAAGACGATGCGTGGCTTCGATTCGCCGTATGTGCCGGGCTGGGACTGCCATGGATTGCCCGTCGAGCATCAGCTATTCAAAGAGCTGAAGATGACTAAGTACGATATCGACCAGGTCGAGTTCAGGAAGAAGGCTCATGACTACGCGATGAAGTATGTCGACATCCAGCGAAGAGAGTTCCAGAAGCTCGGTATCATGGGCCACTGGGATAAGCCGTACATAACCATGTCGAAAGATTACGAAGCCGGCATCGTCAGGTCATTCGGGAAGCTCGTCGAGAAGGGATATATATATAAAGATCTGAAGCCGGTCAATTGGTGCACCACCTGTGAGACGGCGCTCGCCGAAGCCGAAGTGGAATATGAGGATAAGAAGTCTCCCTCGATATACGTCAAGTTCGAATCGGTCCATAGCGACCTTCCCGGACATTTCCTTATCTGGACGACGACACCGTGGACGCTGGTCGCAAACGTAGCGATCGCCGTACACCCGGATTTCGATTACGTGCTTGCCGAAATGCTGGACGGGGAATTCAAGGGCGAAAAGTTCATGCTGGCAAAGGATCTTCTCCCTAAGGTGATGGAAGCTACGGGGGTAAAAGAATATAAGGTGTTGAAGACGTTCAAAGGCAGAGAACTTGAGGGCCGTGACGCGCGTCATCCGTTTATCGACAGGAATGTTAAAGTGGTGCTCGCTCCTTACGTTACGATGGAGGACGGCACGGGATGCGTTCACACCGCTCCGGGACACGGACAGGACGACTATCATACGGGCAGACGTTACAAGCTTCCGATAATAATGCCCGTGGACGGCAGGGGCAAATTCGATAAGACGGCGGCTGAATTCAGCGGCATGAAGGTGCATGATGCCAATAAGCCGATCATCGAGAGGCTCGCTCTTTTAGGCAAGCTCGTAAAGCAGGGTGAGATCACGCATTCTTACCCGCACTGCTGGCGCTGTAAGAAACCGATAATATTCCGCGCTACAGAGCAATACTTCATTAAGATAGACCATGACGAATTGAGGACGAAGATGCTCGAAACCATCTCTTCAGGGGTGAAGTGGATACCCGAGATGGGCTTGTCGCGCATTTCGGCGATGTTGAAGACGAGGCCCGACTGGTGCCTTTCGCGCCAGAGATACTGGGGAGTGCCGATAATCGCGTTCTATTGTAAGGGTTGCGGCAGTGTCCTCCTGGATCCGGAGACGATAAAATATGTCGCTTCACTGGTCGAGAAAGAGGGCGCCGAGGTATGGTTCCAGAAGAAGGAAACGGAGCTTTTGCCGAAAGGGATGAAGTGCCCGAAGTGCGGCTCGTCCGAGTTCAGGAAAGAGACCGATATACTCGACGTCTGGTTCGATTCGGGCGTCAGTCATCAGATAGTTCTTAAAGACAATAAGGACATGGATTATCCTTGCGAGCTTTACCTTGAGGGATCCGACCAGCATAGGGGGTGGTTCCAGGCCGCGCTCATAACGGGAATGGGCCTGGACGGCAAACCGCCATATAAGAGCGTCCTGACCCATGGATTCGTCGTAGACGGCGAAGGCAAGAAGATGTCAAAGTCTCTGGGCAATGTCATAACGCCGGAACAGGTCATGAAGAAGTACGGTGCAGACATTCTCAGGCTATGGGTTTCGTCTAGCGATTATTCCGAGGACATCAGACTTTCGGATGAGATATTGAGGAGGCTTGCGGACGCGTATCGCAAGATCAGAAATACATATAAATATCTTCTGAGCAATTTGTACGATTTCGACCCTGCGGTGAATTCGGTCCCTTATGATAAGATGCTCGAGATCGATAAGTGGATACTCTCAAGGCTATCAGCGATAATAAAGACCGCGGAAGGCCACTATGAAACTTACGCTTTTCATAAGGTATACAGGGATATATACGGTTTTTGTGTTTACGAGGTTTCATCGGTATATCTGGACATATTGAAAGACAGAATGTATACTTTCAGGGCCGATTCACCGGAGAGAAGAAGCGGCCAGACCGCGATGTTCGAGATACTCTCCTCTTTATTAAAGATTCTGGCGCCGATACTCGCTATGACTTCTGATGAAGCCTGGGGCTGCCTTAACTTTAGCGGCAAGTCCGAATCGGTGCATCTTGAAAAATGGCCCGATGATAATTATACGAAATGGCGCAACGAATCTCTTGACCAGAAATGGGGCAAGCTGATAGCCTTGAGGGAAGCGGTGCTGAAGAAGCTGGAGGAGAAGAGGGAAGCGGGCCAGATAGGCTCAGGTCTGGAGGCCAGTGTGGCCCTTGCCGTTAAGGACCAGGATTATAAAAAGTTGCTGGTTGACAATGAAGCGATTCTGAGATATCTTTTCATAGTATCTAAAGTTGAGCTTAAGAATGCTCCCGTAAGCGAATCGGATCTGGAGGCTGCAATTCCTGCAGCTATCTACATCGAAAAAGCGAAGGGCGAAAAGTGTCAGAGGTGCTGGAACTACAGTGAGCTGGTCGGCTCGAACAAGGACCATCCGGCTCTTTGCGAAAGATGTGAGAAGGCTATAAGAGCATAATGAAAGGGAATAAAATGGCAAAATCGAAACGAAAAGTAAGAGCGAAGGCTAAACCGAAGGCAAAAGCGAAGAAGGCGATGAAACTTAAAATAGCTAAAATATCCAAGATCAAGATTAAGCTTCATAAGCTGCCCAAGGAAGAGCTTAAGAAATATAAGTTGCTGTTAATAAGGCTTAGAGGACAGGTCGGCGGGGATCTCTCGCACATAGCCCAGAATACTTTGAATAAATCCGCCAGAGACGCCTCCGGAGACCTCTCCGGTTATTCTTATCATATGGCCGACCAGGCGAGCGATGACTACGAAAGGGATTTTTCCCTGGAGAGGGCCACCGCGGAGCAGAAGATCCTTTACTTTATCGATGAGGCCATGAAGCGCATAGATGACGGCACTTACGGGAATTGTCTTTCCTGTGGAAAACAGATAGCGAAGCGGCGGCTGGTGGCTTTGCCGTATAGCGAGCTTTGCATAGAGTGCCAGAAGAAAAAAGAGAATTGATGACGCTTTGGTTTAAGAGCCGCATATTCCTTGCCGCAGGCCTTGTCTTTGTCGCGGACAGGCTCACGAAGTATTTCATCATAAAGAGCATTACCCCGGGGCAATCGATAAAGGTCATCCCCGATGTATTTCATATAACGCTGGTGTTTAATAATGGGGCGGCTTTCGGGGTCTTACAGAACTGTGCCCTCTTTTTTATCATCTTCTCATTCGCGGCGATCGCGCTTATGCTTTTAATCATCTATAAGGCTCATCAGCTGGATACGCTCCTTGCCGTATCGCTTGCCCTAATTCTGGGCGGGGCCGCGGGGAACCTTGTGGATCGCCTGAAGTTCGGTTATGTTATCGATTTTTTGGACTTCCGAATATGGCCGGTATTCAATATCGCGGATTCCTGCATATCGATCGGCATAGCGCTCATCGCATTCAGCTTTATTTTTAAAAAATCCGGGTAAAGCATGCATCCAATCCTCCTGAAATTAGGCCCCCTTACCATTTATTCCTACGGTGTTATGGTCGCTGTGGGATTCAGCCTGGCGGCTTTTCTCGTATACAGACGCGCGCCGAAATTTGGCATGGATAGGGATAAGATGATAGACTATCTTATCCTCCTCCTGATCTCCGGTGTCGTCGGGGCGAGGGCGCTGTATGTGCTGTTGAACCTCGGGTACTATATGGCCGATCCTATGGAGATATTGAACCTGTCGGGAGGCGGGCTGGTATGGTACGGCGGATTCATCGCGGCCCTTTTGGCGTCGATCTGGTTTTTAAAAATAAAGAAACTTGATTTCTGGCCGGTTGCGGATCTTATAGCCCCGTATATAGCGCTCGGACAGGCATTCGGCAGGGTAGGCTGTTATCTGAACGGCTGCTGCTATGGGATAATAGCGCCATGTAATTTTATTTTCGGCGAACGTCAGCCGACACAGATATATTCCTCTATTCTGCTGTTAATAATATTTATCGTGCTGGTCAGGTGGCAGGACAGAAGACGGTTTAAAGGCGAGATCTTTCTCGACTACTGCGCGCTCTATTCCTGCAAAAGGTTCTTCATCGAATTTTTGCGCGGCGATAATCCCAGAATATTTTCAGGGTTGACGATGTCGCAATTGATAAGCGCGGCGGTATTTTTAACGGTCCTAATCGTATTTAAGGTAAAGGCGGATGAGTGGGAAAAAAAGAGATTATCAGGTTCGAAGTAGCCGAAGAGGATAAAGGCAAGCGGCTCGATAAATTCGTTACCGAGAAGTTAGGCGGCAAGTATTCACGCTCATTTTTGCAGTCTCTTATAATGGACGGGCACATCCTTGTGGACGAGCGGCCGAGAAAGAGTCATTACGATATCACCCCCGGCGAATACGTGGAGATAAACATGCCCCCTCCCAAAAAGTGCGATATCGCCGCAGAGAAGATACCGTTCAATATCGTCTATGAGGATAAAGAGCTTCTGGTGGTAAATAAGACCTCCGATATGGTGGTCCATCCGGCGCCCGGCAACTACAGCGGAACGCTTGTGAACGCGCTTCTCGGGCATTGTAAGAATTTGTCCGGAATAGGAGGAGTGGCAAAACCCGGTATAGTGCACAGGCTCGATAAAGGCACCTCCGGACTTCTGGTCGTAGCAAAGACGGATAAGGCCCATCGTTTCCTGGCGAAGCAATTCAAGGATAAGACCGCTAAAAGAGTTTATGTCGCTATCGTCAGAGGCGTGGTCCAATTCGATAACGGTATTATAAATGCCCCTATAGGCCGTGATAAACATGACCGGATGAAGATGACGGTCGATTTTGAATCGGAGAGAGCCAGAGAAGCCAGCACAAGCTATAAGGTGATAAAGCGTTTTAAGGACGCCACGATGATCGAGCTCACTCTCGGCACGGGCCGTACCCATCAGGTGAGGGTCCATATGGCGCACATCGGCCATCCGGTTCTGGGCGACGTGAAGTATGGCACAAGGTTCGGAGGTCTTGCCAGACCGATGCTGCATGCCAAGACGATAGGTTTTACTCACCCTGTCAAAAATAAATTTATGGAATTTACGAGCGAACTGCCCAGGGATATGAAAAGATTAATAGCCTCGAAAAAACGTGATATAATTAAATAAACTCTGTTGTGTGAATATATGAAACCAGAAAATTTAAAGCCGGCAAAAAGATTACTCGGCGAAGTGGCCCTTCCCGGAGACAAATCGATCTCCCACCGCGCTATTATGTGCGGCGCGATAGCCAAGGGCAAGACCGTGGCCATAGATATCCTCGATTGCGACGATTGTAACTATACGATAAATGCCTTTAAGAATATGGGTGTGCGCTTCGACCGGGATGACCGCGACACAATTATTCACGGGGTGGGGCTTAATGGCCTGAAGAAGCCCGCTAAACCTATAGATATGGGTAATTCCGGCACGAGCATGCGGATACTCGCGGGAATACTCGCCGGCCAGGCCTTTGAGTCGACGCTCATAGGGGATGAGGCGCTGTCGAAGCGGCCAATGAGGCGCATAATAGAGCCGCTGGAAATGATGGGGGTAAATATAACCGCGTCCCCCGAAGGGTTTCCGCCCCTCAAGATAAAAGGCGGGACCGTAAAACCGATATACTATAAACTGCCTGTGCCGAGCGCCCAGGTAAAGAGCGCGGTGCTTTTCGCGGGGCTGCACGCCTTCGGACATACTACAGTAGAAGAGGATGTGAAGTCCCGCGACCATACCGAGCGCATGATGAGATATTTCGGCGCGGATATAAAAGTTGCCGGCCTGAAAATTTCCGTAAATGGTCTTAAAGAGATGACGGGTAAAGAATTTAATATCCCCGGAGACATTTCGAGCGCGAGCTTCTTCGCCGCCGGCGCTATCCTATTGAATAATTCCAGGATCAGGATAAATAAGGTGAGCGTAAATCCGACCAGGGCGGGGATATTGAATATATTGTCGCGGATGGGAGCCAGGCTCAACGTTCTCAATAAGGCCGATAATTTTGAGCCGTATGGCGATATCGAAGTGGAGTCCGGGCCCTTAAAGGGCATTAAGATAAATGAGAATGATATCCCCGGTATTATTGATGAGCTGCCTATAATATTTGTGCTTGCCTCGCTTGCCAAGGGCAGGACAGTGATAAAAGGCGCGGAGGAGTTGAGGGTTAAGGAGACCGACAGGATAGTTTCGATGAAGGAGAATCTCGAGAAGATGGGAGGCAAAGTGTCGGTAGAGAAGGATCAGATCGTGATAGACGGCGTGAAGAAACTCCGGGGTGCCGCGGTCAAGAGTTACGGCGACCATAGGACATGCATGTCGATGGCGATAGCCGCGCTTGCCGCGGAAGGCGAGAGTTCGATAGATGATGTAGAATGCGTGAACAAGTCTTTCCCCGGATTTTTTAAACTACTGGATATCATAAAATGCTAGGCGCCGCGGATATAGCCATATTTCAATTTATAAACAGAACTTTAGCCAACCCCGTCTTTGATATAGTGATGCCGTTTTTTACGAGAGCAGGTTCCGGAGAGTTTATATTCGCGCTTGCCGTTCTATTGGCTGTATTCTGTAAAAGAGAGAAGAAGCTGACCGGAATATTTTTACTGGCGGGCCTTACAATAACATATTTTGCCGTAGAGTATTTAAAGAATGCGGCAGCTATACCAAGGCCCTTTATCTCTCTTGCCGATGCGCGGCTTCTCGTCCCGAAGAGTATGGGATTTTCGTTCCCGTCAGGCCACGCCACGATAGCGTTTATGGCCGCAACCGTCATGTCTGGATTCTTTAAGAAAAACAGGGCTTTATGGTTTACGATAGCTTTTCTAATCGCGTTTTCCAGGATATATGTTGGTATGCATTATGCGTCCGATGTTATAGCCGGAGCGCTTATCGGCATAATAGCAGGATATTGTATTATGAAGACAGCCGATCGTTCAAACGCCGGTTAATTATGTTTGACATGAACGGTTTTTTTTGTTAATATCGCAAGACAAGGAGATGGCATGAAAGTAAAGCCGGTATGGAAGGCGATAGTTAAGGTTTACGATGAAACGTTGGGTCTATTCGCCAACGATATGGGGATAGATCTGGGAACGGCGAATACGCTTGTTTACCTGAAGAACCAGGGTATAGTTCTCTGCGAACCGTCGGTTGTCGCTGTCCAGGCTGGTACATCCAATGTCCTGGCCGTAGGAGAAGAGGCCAAACGGATGCTGGGAAGGACCCCCGGCAATATCGTGGCCATAAGGCCGATGAGGCACGGAGTTATCACTGACTTCGAGATCTCCGAGGCAATGTTAAGGTACTTCATCAAAAAAGTCAATAAATCCAGGCCGCTCGGCAGGCCGCGCATAGTTATAGCGATACCATCGGGCATAACCGAGGTCGAGAGGCGGGCCGTTAAAGATTCCGCGCTGCACGCGGGCGCTAGAGAAGTCTTCACCATCGAGGAACCTATGGCAGCCGCCATAGGAGTAGGATTGCCCACCCAGGAGCCTTCCGGAAATATGATCATAGATGTAGGAGGCGGTACTACGGAGATGGCGGTCATATCGCTGGGCGGAGTCGTATTCTCTAAGTCTGTCCGGGTCGGCGGTGATGAGCTGGACGAGGCTATTATAAATTATATAAAGAAAAACTATAATCTCATGATAGGCGAGAGGACCGCGGAAGATATAAAGATTAAGATCGGTTCCGTCTATCCTCTCGAGGAAGAACTGAAGATGGATGTAAAGGGCCGTGACCTGGTCGCGGGCCTGCCGAAGACAGTTTCGATCACAAGCGAAGAGATAAGAGAGGCGATGGCGGAGCCGATCGCCCAGATACTCGAGGCCGTCAGGATAACGCTTGAAAGGACCCCGCCTGAGATTTCGTCGGACCTGATCGATAAAGGTATAGTGCTGGCAGGCGGCGGATCGCTCCTGCGCGGTATCGACAAGCTTATCTCCGAAGAGACTGGCCTGCCTGTGCATCTGGCGGAAGACCCGATGACCGCGGTGGCCCTAGGAACAGGTAAAGTTCTGAGCGAGATGAAGTACCTTAAGATGCTTACCGCTTCCCCAAGGATTGACCGTTAGGTGTGCGTGAGAGAAAGAATTTACTATTAAAGATCCTCGCAATTATCGCGATTACCGCGTTCCTCGTAGCAAATTCCAATACCATATCGAGCCCGATAAGAGCTAAGCTCCTGGATTTAAGTTCCATGCCGCTAAAGGCCCTTAACGCTGTCTACGATGCTTCCAGAAAAGTGATCCCATTTGCTTCCTTAAGCGAAGAGAACAGGTTATTGCGCGACAGGATCGATCTTCTCAACAGACGCCTCGAGGAGTCGAAATCTCTTTATGTGGAGAACCAGCGCCTCAAAGATATCCTGGACTTCAAAAACACGATACCATATGCAGCCATTCCGTCCGAAGTGATAGGCCGCGACCCGACCAATTGGTCGAATTCGCTTATAATCGATAAAGGCGCCGCTCATGGGATAAGGCAGGGCAAGGCCGTGATCTCTATGAAGGGGTTGGTGGGCAGGGTCCTCGAGGTGGGCAGGTATTCGAGCAGGATACTTCTGATCACGGATCCTAATTCAAAAGTCGGCACGGTGATACAGCGTAACCGCCAGGGCGGCATACTGGTGGGCAGGCCGGACGGAAGATGTAAAATGATCTACATAGCGCTCGACTCGGATGTAGCGAAGGGCGACAAGGTCATCACTGCGGGCTTCGGCAGCGTATTCCCGAAAGGCATACTTATAGGCGATGTGGTGAGCGTCGGCAAAGAGCCGGGGCGCCTTTATAAATATGCGATAATCCGTCCCGCGCAGGATATGACGAAGCTCGAAGAGGTCCTGTGTATAAAATAAGCAGGCTTCAGATATGCTTTATTCTGGCGCTGGCCCTTATCCTGCATCTGACGGTCCTGGACTATATTAAAATATCAGGAGTTAAACCGGACCTTCTTCTCATTATTGTAATATTTTTTGGGCTATTTCTGGGGCGGGGGACCGGATTGGAATCAGGCTTTGCGGCGGGTCTCTTTAAAGACTTATTCGCGCTGGATTTCTTCGGGATCAACGTTTTCGTCTTTGCCATTACCGGTTACCTCGCGGGCCTCGCTGGAGCCCGGTTCTCAAGAGAGTCTAAAAAAACACAGATCCTATTGGTGGTGCTTCTTACAGCGTTTTCCATGATACTTCACTTCATGATCGTATCTATATTCTCAAAATGGATCTACCTTAGCTTCAGCGAATATCTCGCCGGCTCTATTATACCGACATGCATATACACGGCCATCATCTCTATCCCTGTATTCTCTAAGCTGATGAAGGTTTATAAGGTCAGGGGCTCGGAGGAGTATCTATGAGTTTTGGTGAGGTCCTGACAGAATGAGAGACCGCTTTCTTATATCAGCGCTGTCTTTTCTATTTGTTCTGATTATCATAGGACTTTTTTATAATCAGATCCTGATGTATGGGTATTATGCAAAGCTATCAAGAAATAATTCGATACGGGTGATACCGATAGAGGGGCCGCGCGGCAATATCTTCGACAGGACAGGGCAGCCGCTGGTCACGAGCAGGCTCTCTTTCGACGCGGCAATAATTTATCAGGAGATAGGGGACCGCAAGAAGCTGATGAGCCTTTTGAGCGATCAGCTCGGGCTTTCGGGCGCCCAGATCATGGATGCGTTCGAGAAGGCCAGCGGAAGGTCTTACGAGCCTGTGACTATAGCCGAAGATATCCCCAAAGAGAAGGCGCTTGCTCTCGAGGAAGCCGGTTTTGATGTGAGCGGCATTGTTATCGAGACGAGATCCAGGCGCAACTATCTTCATAAGCATTTCGGAAGCCATATATTCGGATATCTGAGTGAGGTTACCGATAATGAGCTTGAGACATTGAAAGATTATGGCTATAGAATGAAGGACCTTATAGGCAGAGCCGGCCTGGAAAAGTATTACGAGAGTGCCTTAAGGGGGGTGGACGGCGGGACACAAATAGAGGTTGACAGCAGGGGCCATCAGACGCGGGTCCTGGGCCTGAAAGAGCCGGCGAGCGGGCAGGACCTGCAGCTTACCATAGATTTTTCCATGCAGATCGCGTGCGATAAGCTGCTCGGGGACCGCAAGGGCGCGATAGTGGTAATGGATCCTCGTAACGGCGATATACTGGCTCTCGCAAGTCATCCTACTTTTGATCCGAATGTGTTCGTTGAACGCGGCACATCCGAAGAGAGGATGAAGCTTTTAAACGATAAGACAGGACGCCCGATGTCGAATAAGGCGATCTCAGGACTTTATCCTCCGGGCTCCGTCTTTAAGATCGTCACCTCAAGCGCAGCGCTCGAACAGAACAAGATAACGCGCTATACGAGGTTTTTTTGTCCCGGTTTTTATAAGCTGGGCCATTCGCAATTCAATTGCTGGAAAGACGGAGGGCACGGTTCACAGAATGTAGTGGAAGGCATAAAGAATTCCTGCAACGTATTTTTTTATAACACGGGAAGGGCCCTCGGTGTCGACCGGCTGGAATCATATACGAAACTTTTTGGCTACGGCAAACCTACCGGCATTGACCTGACGGACGAAGTCGGCGGGATAGCGCCGGGCAGAGAATGGAAGCTCTTCCACAAAAGAGGCATATGGTATGAAGGTGAGACGCTGAATTATGCTATCGGACAGGGTTATTTATCGGTAACCCCGATTCAGGTGTTGGAGATGGCCGCAGTCATGGCGAATAATGGGAATCTCGTACGGCCGCGCCTTGTAAGACGCGTAGGTTCGAGCGACCTGCCAAATCAGAAACCGAAAAGCATAGGGTTGAAAGACGAAACGGTTCAGGTTGTGAGGATGGGGTTATTTGAGGCTGTGAATAATGAGTCCGGTACCGCGAAGCGCGCCAAACTTGAGGGGGCGACAGTAGCTGGAAAGACGGGAACGGCTCAGAATCCCCAGGGCCGCACGCATGCGTGGTTTTGCGGGTTCGCGCCTTACAACGACCCGAAGGTATGCCTGGTCGTATTCCTGGAACATGGCGGCAAAGGAGGCCTTGAGCCTGCCGAGATAGCGCGCGGAATATTCGCGGAGGCTAAGCAGAGGGGCTATCTATGATAATTGATAAAAGAAAATATAAAGACTTTGACGCGATCCTTCTTACGCTGGCATTTGTTATATTTCTGATAGGTCTTCTTGCCATCCACAGCGCGACTCAAGCGAAAAATCTTACCTTACACGAAGGCTATGCTTTTAGACAACTTACATGGCTGGGTATCGGTATCTTGTTCCTTGCGGTAACGATCAGGGTCTCGTATCATAAGATTTTGGATATCGCGTATGTATTATACATAATCAACATCTTGCTGCTTGTGCTGGTTCTTATAATGGGCCACATCAGGCTGGGCGCTCAGAGATGGTTTTCGATAGGGGGATTTGCTTTTCAGCCGTCTGAATTCATGAAGATAAGTTTTATATTGGCGCTTTCGTCTTATGTGGGACAGAAGAAGGGCGCGATGGAATCGCTTGAAAGCTTAATAATACCGTTCATTCTATTTGCCGTGCCGTTTGTGCTCGTTTTATTGCAGCCGGATCTGGGCACAGCGCTTCTTCTGGTGCCGGTATTCTTCGCGATACTTCTTGTCGGAGGGGCGAAGCCCAAATATCTTATATGGGCGATATTGCTTGGACTGGCATGTATGCCTGTATTCTGGCATTTTTTACGCGATTACCAGAAGCAGAGGCTCCTCGTATTCATAAATCCGAACGTCGATCCGCTGGGCGCGGGCTACACGATAATACAGTCTAAGATAGCGGTGGGCTCGGGCGGGCTCATCGGCAAAGGCTGGCTCAACGGAACACAGAATCAGCTCAATTTCATCCCAGAGAGGCACACGGATTTCATATTTTCGGTCATAGGCGAAGAGTGGGGATTTTTAGGCGCGCTCGCGCTAATTTTATTATATCTCTTTATTGTGCATCGGGCATTCAATATAGGAAATCTGACGAGCGACAGATACGGGAAGTGCATAGCCACAGGTATTGCGGTGCTTTTGAGCCTGCAGGTCATTATAAATATCGGAATGACCATAGGGCTAATGCCTGTAGTGGGGATTCCTCTTCCGCTTGTCAGTTACGGGGGATCGAGCCTTCTCGCGACCCTTGTCGCAGTCGGCCTACTGCTTAATGTCGGTATGAGACGTTCCACTTTCTGAGGGCGAGATTTTTCGGCTCATCACCAGTCCGGCGGTTACCTTGTCAGGGCACCTTTCGCTTGTCGCAAATTTCCATTAGGCATGGAAATTTGCTGTGGTGAAAATGCGATGATAAAGCCTATATCGCCTTAAGGTATCGCATTTTGCACGACAGTCGCTTCAGGTGCCCTGTCAAGGTTCCGCCATCTGATGAAGTCGAAAAATCTCTATAGTGGATAGTAGAGAGTGAGATTGGAACAGTGATTATACCTGAACCGAAGTTATAGGTGAGTACATTGAAAATATTAGGTTTTTTGAGAAGCGGAAAAAGGGTTAAAAAGAGCCGAGGATGTCCGCAATAGATAAGAGGAGTTAGTCATAATAGATACTGTAAGCGGAATACGCAGTAGTAATACCGTAGGCGGATTTGAGGCCGCCTATGGTGGCCGAGTTCCGCAGGCTCCCCTTTTTCTGCTGAACAAAAGGCCGGCCCTGCAGTTAAGGTTCGGGGAAATATTTTCAGTGCGAACCATAACTTCGGGTCAGGTATAGACTATGATTCGAATACACCTTAACTGTAACGAGAGATTTTGAGGAAAGAATGAAGCTGACCGAATTTGACTATGAACTGCCGCGCGAATTGATCGCGCAATATCCCGCGGGTGAGAGGGATAAGTGCCGTCTTATGGTGCTGGACCGGTCGGCTCGGACTATCGTGCAGAGGACGTTCGCTGATATAGTCGAATATTTTAAGAAAGGCGATTGTCTGGTCCTGAATAATACGAAGGTTATCCCTGCGCGGCTCTTCGCCAAGCGCAAGACTGGCGGCAAAGTTGAGATTTTTTTGCTTGAGAAAAAAGATCCGATATCTGAGGTGCTCCTTAGGCCGTCCTTGAGGGTTAAGGAGGGCGAGAAGATCGTCCTTGAATCGGGCGACGAAGTTGAGGTTATGGGGAGAGGCAATATCGGGAGATTTGTGAAGTTCAGCAGGCCTCTCGATCATATTCTGAATGAGGTAGGGCACGTTCCGCTGCCGCCGTATATATCTCGAAGAGATGAGCTCCGGGATAAGAACGACTACCAGACTGTATATGGCGTGAAGGAGGGCGCTACAGCTAGCCCTACCGCGGGGCTGCATTTTACCGATAATATTCTGGAAAGAATAAGGGCTAAGGGCGTGAAGATAGTCTTTGTTACGCTCCATACCAATTACGGCACCTTCCGGCCCATAAAGTGTGAGGATATAGAAGGCCATAAGATGCATGAAGAATATTTCGAGCTGTCTCAGGAAACCGCTGATGCTGTGCGCCGGACAAAAGAGAATGGTGGGGCGGTATTTGCTGTCGGGACCACGACGAACCGTGTGCTCGAACACTGCAGGGACAGCCTTAAAGCATGCTCAGGCCACACAGATCTCTTCATCTATCCTGGTTATAAGTTTAAAGTGGTCGATCATCTGATAACTAACTTTCATCTGCCGTGTTCAACCCTTTTAATTTTAGCTTCAGCTTTTTCCGGTAAAGAGTTTATAATGGAGGCTTACCGGAAGGCCATAGAGGAAAAATATCGCTTCTTCAGCTACGGCGATGCCACTTTAATATTATGAGAAAGGGAATATAGTGTTTAAGCTTTTACATAAGGACAAGAGTTGTGGGGCGAGGCTGGGACTGCTCACAACGGCGCATGGTGAGATCTATACGCCCGTATTCATGCCGGTCGGAACACAGGGCACCGTCAAGACGCTCTCCAATGACGAACTGAAAGATATCGGCGCCGAGATAATCCTCGGTAATGCCTATCACCTTTATCTCAGACCCGGTCTGGACATAATAAGGAAAGCGGGAAGCCTTCATAAATTCATGGGTTGGGACCGGCCCATTCTCACCGATAGCGGCGGATATCAGGTATTCAGCCTGGCGAAACTGCGTAAATTGAGCGATGACGGAGCCGAATTCTCATCTCACATAGACGGTTCGAGGCATATTCTCACTCCTGAAAAAGTGATAGACATCCAGCAGACGCTCGGAAGCGATATAATGATGGTATTCGACGAGTGTGTGCATTATCCGGCCGCAAAGGATTACGTGGAGCAATCGCTTGGGCTCACCACGAGATGGGCGCGCCGCTCAAAAGAGCATCTCGATAAATTGCCCGCCAAGGGTAGGCAACTCCTGTTCGGGATAGTACAGGGCGGCACTTACCTGGATCTTCGCAAGAGGGCAGCCGAAGAACTGCTTAAGATTGGCTTTGATGGCTATGCCATAGGAGGAGTGAGCGTAGGCGAGTCGAAGGATCTTATACGCGAGATCGCCGGATATACTGCGGCTTTATTGCCGGAAGGTAAGCCGCGCTATCTTATGGGCGTGGGCATGCCGCAGGATATATTGGAAGCCATAGCGCTGGGCTCGGACATGTTCGACTGCGTTGTCCCTACGCGCAATGGCCGCAACGGCCAGGCATTCACTTTTAACGGGGATATTCAATTAAGAAACGCCGAATACAAGGAAGATTTCAGTCCCATAGATGAGGCTTGCGATTGTTTTACATGCAGGACCCATACGCGATCCTATATCAGGCACCTTTTTAACACGGAAGAGCTCCTGGGTTTAAGGCTTGTTTCATTGCATAATACGCATTTCTATGTTAAACTAATAGAATTATCCCGTAAGGCTATAGCGGAAGACCGCTTTGCCTCTTTTAAGGATGAGTTTGCAGCTAAATATAACAAGGCCGATATCAGAGATATCGGCACTTAGCCTACAATATGGCTGAATAAACAAGGAGAGCGCATAGATGAATCCGGTACAATCGCAGTTGATAGCGATCATTCTAATATTTGTCGTGTTCTACTTTCTTCTGATCCGCCCGCAGAAAAAGGCGCAGGACGATCATAGGAAGATGATAGCGAGCCTGAAGAAGAATGATGAGATAATAACGTCCGGTGGCATTCATGGCATAATAGCCAATGTAAAGGAGTCCACCATTACCTTGAAAGTGGACGACAATGTAAAAGTAGAGGTCCAGAAAACGAGTGTCGCTTCCATAAAGCGCAAAGCTTCGGAATAAAACATTATACTTATACAGGAGGATAGTGATGAATAGAGGTCTTCAGTGGAAACTGCTGGGAATAATAGCGATCACCGCGGCATGTATATATCTTATATGGCCTCCCTTTGCGATAAAGGATAAAGACGGCCAGCTAATTCAAAAAGGTAAAATAAACCTCGGCCTTGACTTACAGGGTGGTATGCATGTCCTGCTTAAGGTCGACACTTCAAAGCTTCCTCTTGAAACAAGAAAAGACGCGATCGACAGGGCCATGGAGATCATACGGAACAGGGTAGACCAGTTCGGTGTGGGAGAGATGGCGATCCAGAGATCGGGTAAAGATAATCTCATAGTTCAGCTCCCCGGAGTCACCGACAGGGAGCGTGCGCTTGAGATCATAGGTAAGACCGCGCACCTTGAATTTAAGATAGTCTCGGACAATGTCGAGGACCTTAAGAAGGCTATCGCGAAAGAATCCGTTGAAGGGTATGAGCTCAAGTATCTGGAAGGAGAGCGCGCCGGAAGAGAGCCCCTTCTTATTGCAAAAGACGCCAGCCTTACAGGTGATCTTCTGGTGAACGCGAAGACCGAATTCAGCTCGAGAGGTTTTGGCGAGCCTTACGTATCGATCACATTGAACTCGAAGGGCGCGGAGCTCTTCGCGAATGTGACAGCAACGAATGTGGGGAAGAGGCTGGCGATAGTTCTCGATGGTAAGGTGGTATCGGCTCCTGTTATACGCGAAGCGATCCCTTCGGGCCAGGCCCAGATCAGCGGCAATTTCTCCGTGAACGAAGCCAACGACCTTTCCGTTATCCTGAGGGCCGGCGCTCTGCCGGCGCCTGTAGTGGTGGAAGAGGAGAGGACTGTCGGGCCGCTGCTTGGAGCGGACTCTGTAAAGAGCGGTATGAAGGCGGCGATCATCGGCACTCTGCTTGTTGTGGGTTTTATGATATTCTACTATCGCCTGGCGGGAGTGGTTGCCGATATGGCGCTGGTATTGAACGTGCTTATCATACTGGCGGCGCTTTCGCTATTTAAAGGGACATTGACACTCCCCGGCATCGCGGGCTTGATATTGACCATAGGTATGTCCGTTGACGCTAACGTCCTTGTGTATGAACGTATACGTGAGGAATTGAAGCTCGGCAAAACTCTTCGTGCCGCGATAGCCTCCGGCTACCACAGGGCGCTCTCCGCGATCGTTGACTCTAACTTAACGACTATAGTCGCGGCGGCTCTCATATTCAAGTTTGGAACCGGCCCAATAAGAGGTTTCGCCGTTACGCTTACAATAGGCCTCATAGCAAACCTCTTTACAGCAGTGACGTGCACGCGGGTCATATTCGAAGTGATGTGCGACCAGTTCAATCTGATGAAACTCAAATTTTTACAGCTCTTTCCCGAGACCAAGATAGACTTTATCGGCAAGAGAAGGATATGCTATATCTTTTCGGCAGTATTTATCATAGGCGGTATCGTGCTCTTTGCGATGCGCGGCGATAAAAATTATGGTGTAGACTTCTCGGGCGGGACGTTGGAGCAGTTGATGTTCGATAAACCGGTGAAGATGGATGATGTCAGGCGTGTATTGAAAGGCATAGGACACGGAGACGCGTCCATACAGCAATTTGGTAATCCGCGGGAGGTCATAATAAGGACACAGGAGAATATTTCGACGAAGATGAACAATGCGTTCAAGGAGGAGCTGAAGGATAACGCCTTTCAGGTGTTGAAGGTTGAAAGTGTCGGTCCGGCTGTTGGCAGGAACTTAAGACAGAACGCACTGATAAGTCTTTGCCTGGGGCTTGCCGGCATAGCGATCTATGTTATGTTCAGGTTTGATCTAAAATACGGAATAGCTGGCGTAATAGCGCTTATACATGACGTATTTGTCGCGATAGGCGCCATGGCATTTACGCACAGACAATTTGACCTTACCATAGTTGCGGCGCTCCTTACCATTGCCGGATATTCCATCAACGACACCGTCGTTATCTATGACAGGATAAGGGAGAACTTGCGTATTGTCAAAAAAGGAACCTTTAGCGACATTGTAAACTTAAGTGTTAACCAGATGCTGGGCAGGACCGTGCTCACTACCGGCGTTACGATGCTCGCGGTGGTGGCGCTCCTTGTTTTCGGCGGCGAAGTGCTGAACAACTTCTCGTTCTGCATATTCGTCGGCTTCCTTACGGGAGTCTATTCGACCGTTTACATCGCTAGCCCCATGGTAATATCATGGCATCATGTCAGGATATTAAAAAAGAAGTAAAGGTTACTCTTCATGGGAAAAACAGAACGAATCGGTAAAAATAATTTCAATCGCATCCGCTGGGTCCTGATAATAGTACTGATATTGAACTGGGCAGTGGCGGTGGCGAAGATGCTGATCGGCTTTCTGACGCGCTGTCAGAGTATGACGGCCGACGGCTTCCATTCTCTGTCCGACGGTACCTCTAATATAATAGGCCTTATAGGCATAGCCTTGTCCGCCAGGCCTGTGGATGAAGACCATCCTTACGGCCACAAAAAATACGAGACGTTCTTCTCTCTGGGCATAGCAGCGCTTCTCATGCTGGTATGCTTTAGTCTGATAAGGGAGAGCTTCGTACGCTTCTTCCATCCATTAGTGCCGCAGGTGAACCTGATAAGCTTTATAGTGATGATTGTCACGATCGCGGTAAATACCCTGGTAGTGAAATATGAATATAAACAGGGCAAAGAGCTGCGCAGCGATATGCTTGTCGCGGATTCAATGCATACCAGGGCCGACATCTATACGTCGCTAGCGGTTATAGTGGCATTGATAGGCATAAAGTTGGGCTTCCCGATAATCGACCCTATAGCGACATTTGTCATTGCGATATTTATCGGATACGCGGTATTCGAGATAATTAAAGATGCTTCCAAGATATTATGCGATACGGTAGCGATAGCGGATTCCGAGAAGATAGTGTCGATAGTGATGGCCGTAAAAGGCGTCAAGGCTTGTCATAAGATAAGGACGCGCGGACGGCCGGATGACATTTGCATAGATCTGCACGTGGAGGTCGAAGCGGCCATGAAGATCGAAGATGCCCATAAAGTCTGTTACGCCGTAGAAGCGGCCCTTAAGAAAAATATCCCGGAAACTACGGATGTGCTGGTGCATATAGAGCCTAAAGCAAAATAGTTTATGCGAAAAACATGGCGGATAAAAGATCACCATCCCTCGCTGCAAAATAGCCTTTCAGAGCACCTCAATATATCGAAAGTCACAGCGCAGTTACTGGTAAACCGGGGCATAGATGATATAGAGAGCGCCTCAGAGTTTATGAATTCATCGCTCGCGTCCTGCCATGACCCGTTCCTTTTCAAAGATATGGACAAGGCGGTATTGCGCATAAAGAAGGCGATCTCAAAAAAAGAGAAGATCCTCGTCTATGGCGATTACGACGTGGACGGAATGACGAGCGTCGCTATAGTCTATTCAGCACTTAAGAATCTCGGCGCTATAATCGATACATATATCCCGAATCGCGTTGAGGAGGGGTATGGGTTAAATAACGCGGCTATAAAAAGAGCGCATAATAACGGCGTAACGCTCATAATCACCGTTGATTGCGGTATAACCTCATTTAAAGAGGTAGATCATGCCAAGATGCTGGATATAGACGTTATAATCACGGACCACCATGAGATATTGGAAGACCGTGTGCCCGCGGCCCTGGCCGTCATAAACGCCCTTCAGAGTGATTGCAAATATCCGTTCAAGCACCTGGCCGGTGTAGGTATCGCGTATAAATTAGTAAAAGCTCTGTATGAGGGGACACCGCATTTCGCCGAGGACTTTCTCGACCTGGTGGCGCTTGGCACCGTAGCGGATATTGCCCAGCTCCTGGGCGAGAACAGGACGCTCACTAAACATGGCCTGGTCGAGTTGACCACACGCAGCCGCACGGGCCTGAAGGCCCTGATGGATGTCGCGGGGCTCGGCACGAAGGATATCTCCAGCGGGCATATCGGATTTGTGCTCGGCCCCAGGATCAATGCCATGGGCCGCATAGGCTCGCCCCAGAAGGCGCTCGATCTCCTGCTTAGCGATAATGCTGAAGAAGCCGTAAAGCTTGCTAAGGTGCTGGAGACGGAGAACAGGAACCGCCGGAAGATAGAAGCGAAAATACTTGAAGAGGCCCTCGCGAAAGTCGAAAGGGAAGTTAATTTTAAGGACCACCGCATAATAGTCCTCGCGGGCGAAAATTGGCATCCCGGCGTAATCGGGATAGTGGCTTCGCGCATATCGGACCTCTTTTATCGCCCGGCCATTGTGATATCGCTCGACGGAAAACTCGGGAAGGGTTCGGGCCGCAGTATAGAGCATTTTCATCTCTTCGAATACCTATTGAGGTGCAAGGATTACCTGGCGGGCTTCGGCGGGCACGAGGGGGCTTGCGGGATAACGATAGATAAAGAGAATATCGACGGTTTCAGGGAGAAGATAAATGCCGAGGCGGCAAAGGACGCCGATGAATCCATATTCAGCGAAAAACTCGATGTGGATATGGATCTCCCGCTCAGCAGCTTGAACGAGGGCGTTATAAAAGAGATAGACTCTCTCGCCCCATTCGGAGAAGAGAACCCCCGTCCGGTGCTGGTCTCCCGTAAGCTCACCATAAAGGACGGCCCCCGCCCCATAGGAAAGAAGGGTTTTAAGATCTGGGTGACCGACGGACAGATCACCTGCGAAGCCATCACCTTCAATAAGGACAAGTTCGATATGCCCGAGGCGGGCCAGAAAGCGGATTTAGCTTATGTGCCGTCCATCAATGACTGGCAGGGCGTCCAGTCCATTCAGCTCGAGCTGCTCGATATAAAATAACCTGTCGGAGAGATCGATCATGAGAAGAGTGATACCGGTTGCGCTCATCGTATCTTTAGTCGTAATTCCCGCAGTAAATATTTCGTATGCCGCCCAGGAACTTTCAAGTCACGCACCTCACATCGCAAGTTACTGGAACAAGGTTAAGGATAAAATAGTCCAATGTGCCTTATGCCCGCGCAGATGCGTTCTCGACGTAGGGCAGAGGGGCTTCTGCACCGTACGCGTAAATAAGGATGGGACGCTTTACACTCTGGGATACGGCAATCCCGTGGCGGTGCATGTCGATCCGATCGAGAAGAAGCCTTTCTTTCATGTCCTGCCGGGAGAGAGCGCTTTTTCACTGGCGGTTGCCGGATGCAATATGAGATGCTTGTTCTGCCAGAACTGGCAGATATCCCAATCAAAACCCGATGAGGTTACCGCATACGATCTTCCTCCCGAGAAAGTGGTGGATGAGGCTATTAAGTCGCGTTCGCCGCTCATCGTCTACACTTACACGGAACCCACCGTCTTCTATGAGTACATGCTCGATATCGCCAAGCTTGCCCGTGCCAGGGGGCTTAAGAATGGAATGCATTCCTGCGGTTATATAAATCAGGAACCGCTTAAAGAGCTTCTGAAGTATATGGATGCCGTCAATATCGACCTGAAAGGGTTTAATCCCGATTTTTATCGCAGGATGGGCGCTATGGCAGAATTGGCTCCGGTGCTTGAGACGTTAAAGACGATCAGGAATGAGGGGGTGTGGCTCGAGATCACAAACCTTATAATACCCGGCCAGAACGATGACCCGAAAGAGATCAGGGCGATGTGCCGGTGGATAAAAGATAATCTGGGCTCGAGCGTGCCGCTTCATTTCAGCAGGTTCATGCCGTCGTTTAAATTACAGAATCTTCCGCCCACACCGGTGGAGAAGCTGGAAGAGGCGTACCGGATAGCCAAGGAAGAGGGGCTGAAATATGTTTACATCGGCAACGTCCCCGGCAACGAGCATGAAAATACATACTGCCCTTCTTGCGGAAAACTCGTCATAAAGAGGCTGGGTTATCAGGTGTGGACGGACGGCATCAAAGATGGAAAGTGTAATTATTGCGGTTATAACCTCGAAGGGATATGGAAGAGATAAGTGCCCGATAATTTAATCACGCATCTTCAGGTCTTCTGGATAGGTTTCAGCTTCGCAAGTTACGGGCCATGCCTTCTGGTCTGCATGCCTGTCATGATAACATATATAACAGCCCGGCAGAAAGGATGGGGAGAGACTGCCGCCGATATAACGGTCTTCCTGTCCGGCAGGCTTTTTGCGTATATTATACTGGGGGCGATAGCCGGTCTATCGGGTTTCTATTTAAGGCGCTTCATCGAAACGGACCTTACGCCGTATTTTAATCTAGCCAGCGGCGTGATAAGCATCCTTTTGGGAATATTTGTATTTATGTATAAAGAAACTAAATTGTGCGCGTGTAATGAATACAGCGGTAAGGTATACAATTCAGGGAGTCTTCTCGCCCTCGGATTTTTAGTGGGAATAAGCCCTTGCGGGCCCTTGACTGCTCTGCTGTTCGAGATCGCGCTCATATCGAGGAGCGCGTTTGAGGGCGCGTCATACGCGTTCTCTTTCGGCCTCGGCACTTTTCTTGCCGGAATCATAGTTATCGCGAGCCTCACCGGTATCTTTAAGGGCTTTGCCCGCAAGATATTCCGTTCAAAAACAGCCAATAGCATATTCAGGATATCCTGTTCAGCCATTTTAATATTATTCGGCCTCGGCCTTATCCGGGCGGGAATTAAAGCGCTATGAAAAAACCCATCGTCTTTTCGATAGCCCTCATCGGTTTTACCGCCATGGCCTCGCAGATAGTGCTTATCCGCGAGCTTCTTATAGTATTCTGCGGAAATGAGCTTTCTCTGGCCTTCATTCTCGCGAGCTGGCTCATAGGGGGCGCGATAGGGAGCGCTTTCCTGGGAGCGCATTTTGCGGATAGGCTAAAGAACAGGATGTCGGTCTTCATCGCGTGTCAGGTCGCCGTAAGCATACTGTTTCCTCTGTCTGTAATGGCGGTCCGATCCGTCAGATTGGCTCTCGGGGTCAACCCCGGAGAGATAGTCCCTATCTTCCCGATAGCTTGCGCCAGCCTGATAATTCTGCTGCCTATCTGCACGATCCTCGGCTTCATGTTCTCGCTGGCATCGCGTGTCCATAGGCCCGAGCCCAGCCTCGGAGCGTCCAGGATAGGCGAAGTATATATCATGGAAGCCGTCGGCGCGATGATAGGAGGCGTCATCACCAGTTTTATCCTGATCCGGTATTTGAACTCGATGCAGATAATGGGCGCGCTGGGCTCGCTAATGTTGATTTCGGCTGTTACGCTATCCAGGTCGCGCAAAGAAGAAAAATCCAACAGAATAATACCGTTCCTTGCGGTAATGGTATTCTCCTTATATATCATCTTATGGCTCTTCAGCGGGTGGAAGGCCCTGGACGAATATTTCCTGAAGGTGGAATGGCGGGGGAGCGAACTCCTGGCATCAAAAAATTCTATTTACGGCAATGTCGCCGTGACGAAAAAGGGAAACCAATTCTCTTTCTTCGATAACGGCCTTTATCTGTATGCGGTTCCGGACAGGCCCACAGCGGAAGAGGCCGCTCATTTTGCTCTCCTGGAGCACCCGGCCCCAAAGAAGGTGCTCCTGATAGGCGGAGGCGCGGGTGGGCTCCTGGACGAAATAGCCAGGCATCCGGTCGAAAAGATAGATTATGTCGAGCTCGACCCGCTCATACTGAAGATGGCCGAAGAACATCTGAGCGCGGAGAATCGCGCGCAGTTCTTAAATCCCGGGGTGTCCGTTATATTCGAAGACGGAAGGCGCTATATCAAGAGGACCTCTGAAAAATATGATTGCGTCATAATTAACCTCGGTGATCCGTATACGGCGCAGATGAACAGGTTTTATACGCTGGAATTTTATAACGAGGTCAGAAATATAATGAATGACGGAGGAG
Organism: Candidatus Omnitrophota bacterium; assembly: GCA_026387175.1. Taxonomy (NCBI): domain Bacteria; kingdom Pseudomonadati; phylum Candidatus Omnitrophota; species Candidatus Omnitrophota bacterium. The sequence continues at coordinate 56,755 of JAPLME010000003.1, read as the reverse complement.
TCCTGTCGTTCGGGCTGAGCGCCTCGGAGAGTTATATAGGCCCTGAGCTTGCCGATTTCCTAAGGTCGATATACGCGACATTGGAGAAGGTCTTTCCGGATATCAAAGTTATTCCCGGCGAAACGGCGTATTTCCTGGCATCGCCGAAAAAGGGTGTGCTCACTTATGATTACAATATCCTGATGGATAGGGCCAAGGCCAGGGGATTGAAACTGAAGTATGTACGTGAATATTACCTCGTTTCGAGGATGTCCAATGAGCTTATTTCCTATACGGATAAGATAGTCAAGGATGACCGGAACATACGGATAAACCGTGATTTCAGGCCCTCATCGTATTATTACAGAATAACGGCGTGGGCCGCCCGCTTTAAAGACTCCTCGCTGGCCAAGACGCTGAAGACCGTCAATGAAAGAGTGGTCTGGTCGGCAGTGATACTGGTCCTGATAGCGATCCTTGCGGCGGGTTTTATACTTGTGAAGAAAAAGAAGATCTGCAAGGTCGTGACGATGCTTTCCGTGTCGGTCAACGGTTTCAGCCAGATGTCTTTCCAGATCATCATACTGCTTTCGTTCCAGATGATCTACGGTTTCATATTCTATAAACTGGGTATTATACTGACTGCCTTCATGGCGGGCATAGCCCTCGGAGGCCTGTCCGGCCTAAGAGTTTTGTCGCGCCTAGATCAATCCAGGAATAAGTACGCGCTTATAACTCTTTTAAGTATCCTTTCGCTGTATCCGCTCCTGTTATTGTCGGTGCTCAGCTACCTTTCATGCGCACACGGCGAGTTTGTGAGCTGGCTCGGGTCCAATGTCATATTCTTGATGCTACCTCTGCTTTCCGGATTCCTGGGAGGTTTTATATTTCCGATCGCCGGAGCGCTCTGCCTGAATAATGAGGAAGAGAGGGGACATGTGGCGGGCATAAATTACGGCCGGGACCTGTTCGGTTCGTGTATTGGCGCGCTCGTAACCGGGTTATTCCTTCTCCCGATACTCGGCTTACCTAAGACATGCCTTGTGATAGCCGCGCTCAGCTTTAAGACCTTAATCGTACTTATAGCGGGAGTAATATTTTCATGAAGCTGAATCTCTACATAGCTCGATGTGGCTATTGTTCCAGGAGGAATGCCGCGCTCCTTATCAAAGACGGTAAAGTCACCGTAAACGGCAAACCCGTGCTTGAACCGTGGTTCGAAGTATCGGATGACGACGCGGTCAAGGCGTGCGGCAAATTATTAAACGCCGAAAAGCAGGTCTATATCCTATTCAATAAGCCGAGGGGCGTAACGGCGACCTGTGAGGACAAATTCGCGGAGGAGAAGATAACTGATTTGATCCCGAAGCGGTTCGGGCGCGTTTATCCCGTAGGAAGGCTCGATAAAAATTCGCGGGGGCTGATAATACTTACGAATGACGGGGATCTTTGCCACCGTTTTACTCATCCGAAGTTTGAGATCGAAAAAGAATATATCGTGACTATAGAGGGCGATGCCGAAGAGTCCATAATCAAGAAGCTGATAAGAGGAGTTGAAGATTACGGAGAGATCCTTAAAGTGAAATCCGCTTCGATAAGTAAAAGATGGCCGAACAAGACGCAACTGACCGTGATCATATGCGAAGGGAAGAAGCGCCATCTGCGCAGGCTCTTTGAGGCTCTCGGGTATAAGGTGCTGGATCTTTTACGCATAAGGATAGGCAGGGTAAACCTGGCGGATCTGAAAGAGGGAAAGCTCAGGCTGGTGGATAAAAAATTTATATATTCGGCCTGTTCTTAGATATATTATGTGATATACTCTCATTAAAAGAAGGGGAGTGAAGCTTATGGCGCAAAAAACCATACTTGTGATAGATGACGAGGTTGGTTTTGTCGATGCGGTGAAGATGCGGCTTGAGGCTTATGGATATAACGTCATCGGAGCGTATAACGGCCATGACGGGGTGGAAAAGGCAAAAAAAGATCTGCCCAAAGTCATACTGCTGGACCTCGTTATGCCGAAAGTCAACGGTTTCGAGGCTCTTTTACGGTTAAAGGCCGATTCCAGGACATCTACGATCCCCGTTATAATAATCACGGCGCAGAGCGATATAGAATACGCGTTCGATGCCGGAAAGCTGGGAGCGGCGGATTATATTATAAAGCCGGTGAGCATGGAAGGTCTACTGGAACTCGTCAACAAGCACGTTCAATAAAAGCCTGCTCTATTAATTTAATTAAAAATCAAATTTAAGTTGACAAAAAGTCAATATTGTGGTATGATCTCCTCCTGAAAATATGGAGGATTTTTTATGTCAATTAAGAGCATTATTTTTGTACTGGCTTTTGTGCTGCTGGGCGCGTTAACCATTTATCCTCAGGAACTGTGGACGTCAAAGGACGGCTCGATACGCAATATCGATACCAGGTCCGTCTTTGTGGATGGCCGGAAGATATATTTGGCCACCAGGACCGAGCTTTATGCTTCAAACGGGCCAAAGGCGAGATGGGAATCCATATTCTTTATTCCGTCGAGCGATAATGAGATAGCCTGCATAAGCGGTAACTCCGGCAATTTATTTGTCGGGACCAGGCGCGGGCTTTTCAAATCTCAAGATCTTGGCAAGACCTGGCGAAATGTATTCAAGACGATAATACCGGAGAAGTCGAGCGTTCTCGTCATTGATATTCCTGGCCGTAATGCCGATAAGGTAATGATCGGCACCGAGCGGGGGCTGTTTATAAGCGACGACGGCGGCGCCAGGTGGCGCGACTCAAGCGGTATACTGAAGAACCATCGGGTTAAATGTATTGCGCTTAATGGCGGACATATATATGCCGGAGCCGACGACGGATTATATTCAACCGGAGACCATTCCTATGATTGGCAGAGGGTATTTGTCTATATTAACGCGTCGGATATCGGTGATACTCCGGAGGAGGCATCCGATTCCGCAGAACCGGAGAAGGCTGCCGATCCGGGTATAAATTGCATTGCGTTTAAAGGATCGAAGATCTATGCGGCATCCACCAGACGTATATTATGTTCGGAAGATAATGCTAAGAGCTGGAAATACCTTTGCGCTACGGGATTGCGCGGGACCGTAAACTGTCTTCTCGTTTCGGAGAGCTCTGATAAAATGTATTGTGCGACGACTAAAGGAGTCTTTGAGTTCGCCGCGAATGAGAACAAATGGAGCGAACTATACAAAGGCATGGACAAAGCCCTGAACGTGAAGAAAATCGTATTTGGAGAGGCGGAAGAGAAGACGCTTTGGGCCGGCACAGACAAAGGCCTTTATAAATTAGAGATAGGAAATTTCACAGAGAACCAGTATATGGACGTGGAGAAGAACTTGAAGACGATGAAGGTGATATTTGACGGCGAGCCTTCTTTTAAAGAGCTGCAGGAAGCTGCGATGAGGTTTAATGAAGTCCACCCCGATAAGATAAAGGAGTGGCGTACTGCCGCGCGGATGAGGGCGTTGGCGCCGAAGGTCAGCGTGGGATTTGATAACAGCACATCCAACAATTATAACATAGTCGCGGCCGCAACCGTCCCGGACAGGGATCGCGTGGTAGTGGGCCCGGATGATATCAATGAAGGTTTCGATATTTCGGTGTCATGGGACCTGGCGAACCTGATCTGGTCCGATGACCAGACCAATATAGACGTCCGTTCGCGCCTTACGACTCAATTAAGGAATGATATTCTCGATGACCTGAGAAGGGCATACTTCGAGCGCAAAAGATTGCAGTATGAGATCATGACATCTCCGCCTGTAGATATGAGGCTACGTTTCGAAAAGGAGCTGAGGATACAGGAATTGACGCAAGCCATTGATGATCTTACGGGTAACTACCTTTCGGAGCACATTAAAAAGGGTTAGAACCTGATTCCTATTGACAAACCGGCGAAATGTGGTATATTTGTATTGTAAGGAAGTAAGAAAGTAAGGAATAATGAATACGAAAGGAGCGGCGCGAAAATGAAAACACTTAATAAGGGCAGATATTACATGTCGCATATTACCTCAAAAGGTCAGACTACCATTCCAAGAGCCGTGAGGGCTTTGCTCGGCCTTAAAGAAGGATCCGAAATAGCCTTTAAAGCGGCTTCAGGTGGTTTTATGTTATTAAGAGTGACCACAACAATCAAAGAGGATAACCCTTATACACCGCAGGAATGGAAGAAAATCGAAAAGCTTGCCTCCGCGAAAGGAAAGGCGTTTGACAGCGCTGATGCGGCTATAAGACATCTTCATAAGGCATCATAAATGCATGAAGATTATTATCAAGCCTTCTTTTGAACGTGTATACAAGAAGCTTCCTCATTCTGAAAAATCCAGGATCGATGAAAAGATCCGCGAGCTATTCAATTATTACAACAAGGATATGATATTTGCCGATTTACGAGTAAGAAAGATGGCGGGTAAGGATGATTATTTCGAGATAGATGCCGCCTCAAATAGGCGTATTTTGATTAAAAAACAGAAGGGCCTTATAGAATTCATCGCATATGGTAATCACGATGAAATACGCAGGCTATTAAAGCAGGCATGATAAAATTAATAATCTGGTAAAAGTGTAGAGTGGAGACCTGACCCCATACCAATTTTATTAAACAGTTGACGCGAGACGGGGGAGAGAAGTATAATCAGGTAAGTTGGATTTTCGTGTTTTCTTTAGAAAAAGGGATGTGTCCCATTTTTAAAAAACAGGAGGAAATATGTTGAAACGTTTTGCCCGTAGCCTTTCCTCTCTCTCTCTCTCTCTCTCTAAGTTTCGCGTCCTCTTCTTATTAGTAGCACTCTCCGCTTTCCATTATTCAATATTCACCTCCCAGGCTTACGCTAATAATATAATCGTAAGTAATGTCTCCTTATATAAAGCCGCAGGCCAGCCGAACGGTACGATAGGCGTAAAGTTCGACGTTGTCTGGGACAATTCTTTCACTTCCGTAGACAATAACGGCCAGACTTTCTTCGACCGGGCCTGGGTATTCGTGAAGTACTTCGACGCCGCGAATGCCGGTACCGATACAGCCTGGAGCCATGCCACATTAATTTCAGGGGGGACAGTAAGTAGCTATAACGCCCAAAGCGGTACCGGAATAAGCGCCGATCAAAAAGGCGCTTTCTGCAGGCCCGGGACCAACCAAGTCGTATACTGGGATTACGCCACAGATGGAGTCTCTCCTTCGGCTTCTATCTCGGTTAAAGTTATGGCGATAGAAATGGTCTATGTGCCGACGGGTTCGTTCTATGTAGGTTCAGGCGGTACTGAGACAAACGCTTTCTATAGCTATCCCAACACCACCAGCCCTTACAAGATATCCTCTGAAGACTCTATTATTGTGGGCACAGCAACCGGGAATCTCTATTATCCGAATTCAAATACTTATGGCGGCGATCAGGCTGGCCCAATACCTGCCGCTTTCCCCAAAGGTTATAACGGTTTCTACATGATGAAATATGAAGTTAACCAGGGCCAATACCGGGATTTTCTGAATACATTAAACCGTGCCCAGCAGAACCAAAGGGCTGGTAACGGGACAACCCTGGCTTCGGGCACAACATCCGTAACCAATATATATGTTATGGCAAATACCAGTGTTGCCGCTAATATCGCTTCCGCTTCTAATTATCGTAGTGGAATACGATGTGATGCCGCTATTCCAGCCACTACCCCAATAACGTTTTACTGTGATTACAACAATAATGGCACACCGAACGAATCCACTGACGGCGAATGGATAGCCTGTAACTACGTAAGCTGGCCCGACTTATGTGCTTATGCTGATTGGGCGGGACTCCGGCCATTTACAGAGCTTGAGTTTGAAAAGGCGTCTATAGGGCTGATGAACCCGATAGCCAATGAATACGCCTGGGGGCCAACCGCTCCCACCGCTGGTCCTACCGGGCCCACAAATCCCGGCGCGAATAATGAAACTGCTACTAACAACGCTAATTGCTCCTACAACGGTACTGTATCAGGTCCTATGCGCTCAGGATTTGCCGCGACCAGTTCCTCAAGCCGATATGCCTCCGGCGGTTCCTATTACGGAATAATGGAGCTTTCAGGGAATTTATGGGAGAGGCCGGTTACCGTAGGCAATAGTACCGGCAGGTTATTTATCGGAAGTCACGGCGACGGCAGTTTAAGCACAACTAATACCGACTGGCCGGGAACTAACGCGACCGGCTCAGGCTACCGCGGCGGCGGTTGGAGCACCGGCAGTTCCTACGCTCGTGTATCGGACCGTATCTACGCGGCGTACACGGATGCTGGTCGCTACTACTATGTCGGCATTCGCTGTGCCAGGACTTCCCCTTAGTTTGTAGCTCTTTGGGTTTTTGAATTTTTGAAAAGGGGACACATCCCTTTTTGAGGTTTGAATGAAGAAAATAACTCCCGTAGTCGAGAAGCATTACCGGTTGATCCTCTGGATGCTGCCCAAGATCGCGAACTTTCCGAAGGACCAGAGGTTTTTACTGGCGGACAGGATCGAAACGATCCTTCTGGATATACTGGAGATGTTGATCGAAGCTGTTTATTCAAAAAATAAAAGAGAGATATTGATAAAAGTAAATTTAAAGTTAGATGCCTTACGTTTTATGATGCGTATAGCCAAAGATATGAAATACGTCAATATACATGCTTATGATTTTTTCTGCCAATCGTCCATAGAGGTAGGGAAGATGGTCGGCGGCTGGTTAAAATCGTCCGCTCTTTGAATTGTATAGGCCCAGAATCCTGATGTTTACGGATATCAGGAGCGGAATATGGAAAGGGGAAGTCCAGGCGCTCGCCTTCCTTCTTTGTTTTTTATGACAAAAGAAAAAATTAACCACGGCGCCTTATGGAGATATTTAAATATATTTCTGTAAGGCGCTAATACGCATTATCCAGGTGCGGCGCCGTAAGTGCTGTTGTGCGCTGTAGGCTACCGCGGCGGCAATTGGAACAACGACAGTTCCAACGCTCGTGTATCGGACCGTAACAACGCGGCGAACACGAATGCTAATCGCAACAACAATAACGGCATTCGCTGTGCCAAGACTTCTCTTGTTCCATAACTATAATGAAGTAAAGGGATATGAAGAAATTAACCGGCCTGTATTCCCAGATAGTTTCCAAAGAAAATCTCTATCGTTCCGCCTATATGGCGGCGAGGTCCCGGCGATACAGGGACTCGGTAGCGGATTTTAACTTCCTTCTTGAAGAGGAGATCGAGAAACTGCACAGGGAATTGACGGATAAGACTTACAGGCACGGGAAGTACCGTGTCTTTAACGTATACGACCCGAAGGAGCGCAAGATCGCCGCCGCGCCTTTCAGGGACAGGGTAGTCCATCATGCCGTGCATGACGTTATCGAGCCGTTCATTGACAGGACTTTTATTTACGATTCATACGCCTGCAGGAAGGATAAGGGGTCGCATAAGGCCCTGGACAGAGCCCAGAGGTTTTTAAAGTCGAACAGGTTCTGTCTTCACGCGGATGTGAAGAAATTTTTCCCTTCGATTGACCGCGGTATACTTAAAAGTATGCTCGCCAAAAGAATTACGGATGAGCCTCTACTGCGGCTTATCAATGGGATAATCGATTCAGCGAGGCAGATAGCGGAAAATGCCGGGGGGGGGGGGTAACACAGAAGCTATGGTAAAAGGTTTGCCTATAGGCAACCTGACTAGCCAGTTCCTCGCAAACCTTTACTTAAATGAGTTGGATTATTTTGTCAAGTTTCAATTAAGGGTTCGCCATTACATAAGATATATGGATGATTTTTTGATCTTTGGCAATGATAAGAAAGCGCTTATTGAAGTTAAAGGTAAGATAAGGGATTTTTTAAAGGAGAGATTAGCGCTTCAGATGCATGAAGGAAAATCCCAGATTTACAATACCGAGAAAGGGATCAAGTTCTTAGGGTTCAGGATATATAAGGATTATAGGCGCCTTACATCTGATAATGTCAGGCGCTTCAGAAAAAGGCTCGGGAAATTTACTCATCTCTTTGAAAACGGCGAAATGAATGAGAAGGAGATCCGCGATTCCGTCCGCTGTTGGGTGGCGCACAGCAAGCACGCCAGTACAGGCGGCTTGCGGCATAGGCTGTTTAAGGATCTGGTACATAAAAAGCTCGAGAGTTCGCTCAAGGATATATTACTGGATACCATGATTGTAGCTGACGTTTAAACGTCAGCTACAATGTGGATAAGTCAGGGTTCAGGAAAGAAAGGGGCATATAAATGAAGAAGCCGGTAGTGTTTATAAGTCAAATATTGTTGGCGTTAATATTTCTTGTTATAGCGGTACTATTGCTGAACAGGCAGCATCTGAAAAATCCAGCCAGTCCTGCTGTTTACGGCAGTCCGTATCGGGGCGGCCATGGGCAGGGCTATGCCTCGAATGAATACACGGGCCGCATTGACGGCAGTGACGCGAAACATTGAAATAAGGTAATAAGCATAATTTTTGTTGACAAAACCGCATATATCCGTATAATTAATATAGGTTTAGTGGTTCTGACGTCCTCTTTCGCATTGATTTCCGAGAGATTAAATCCCTAAAAAATAGAATCTATTATAAATGTTGAAAGCATCCCTCTGTAAACATACCTCATAAGGCTTGCCGTGTAATGTCCAAAAAGAGACTCTTTCTGATCGATGGAAATTCATTCTGCTATAGGGCTTTTTATGCCATACGGTCGCTTTCCAATTCCAGGGGCCAGCCGACCAATGCCGTATATGGCTTCGTGACCATGCTGGGCAAGATAATCAAAGATAACGCGCCTGATATGCTGGCGGTGGCTTTCGATATGAAGGGTCCGACTTTCAGGCATAAGAGATATGAGGAGTATAAGATACACCGTAAACCCATGCCCGATGAGCTTGTGGGACAGATGCCTTATATCAAGAAAGTGGTCTCAGCCTACAATATACCTATATACCAGTTGGAAGGCTATGAGGCTGACGATGTCCTGGCAACTATAGCGAAGAAGGCAGAAGAGAACGATATCGAGACCTTTATCGCCACCGGCGATAAAGATGCCCTTCAGCTTGTCAATAACCATATAAAAGTCTATAACACGAATAAAGACGGCCTGATCTATGATGCGGGCAAGGTAAAGGAGAGGTACGGCGTTACCCCTGATATGATGCCTGACATAATGGCGTTGATGGGTGATACCTCGGACAATATACCCGGTGTTCAGGGTATCGGTGAAAAGACCGCCATAGAACTCATCAGTGAATTCGGGAGCCTCGATAATCTCTTGAAGAATGTCGATAAGGTTAAAGGCGAAGCAAGAAAAAAGACGCTGCGTGAAAATGAGAAGATCGCTGTCTTGAGCAGAGAGCTTGCCGTAGTCGATACGAATGTGCCGATAGATATCGACTTTAAAGCACTTGTTCTTAAAGAGCCCGATCAGGAAAAGCTTTTGGAGCTCTTCAAGGAACTGGAATTTAAGTCGCTCATAAAGGAATTCACTCCCAAGAAAGCACTTAAATCCGTATACGAACTGATCGATGATGACAAGAAATTCAAAAAACTCGTAGAAGAACTAAGGGATCTGGATGAATTCGCATTCGATTTTGAGACGACATCCGAAGATCCGATGCTGGCTTCTCTTGTCGGAGTCTCTTTTTCATGGAAAGTGGGGCGTGCTTGTTATGTGCCAGTTAATAAGTACTTTGATTGCGATACCGTTCTCGGTGAGCTCAAAACCATCTTTGAAGACGCGTCCGTCAGGAAGATCGGCCAGAATATCAAATATGAATATATAATTTTGGCTAACTATGGCATAAAACTTGCCGGTGAGTTCTTTGATACCATGGTGGCTTCGTACCTCCTTAATCCTTCGAAGCCGAACCATAATCTGGAAGAGATCTCGATCGAATATCTGAACCATAAGATGACTACGCCTATAGAAGAGCTGATAGGTAAAGGCAAAAAAGCGATCACAATGGATCTTGTCGATGTCGGCAGAGTATGCGCGTACTGCTGTGAAGACAGCGATGTGACGCTGCGCCTGGCCAAAATATTGGAGAAAGAGATCTCCGATAAGGGCCTGGACGACCTCTTCTACAAGGTGGAGATGCCACTTATAGAGGTCCTGGCCTCGATGGAGATAACGGGCGTTTCCATAGATAAAGAATATCTTGCCGACCTCTCATCCGAGATGGAAAAGAAACTGGCCAGGCTTACGAAGAATATATATGAGATGGCGGGCGCGGAGTTCAATATCAACTCGCCGAAACAGCTTTCGGAGATACTGTTCGAAAAGCTCAAGCTTCCGGTGATCAGAAGGACCAAGACAGGGAACTCCACCGACGAAGAGGTCCTTACGAAACTCGCCTCCTTACATAAATTGCCACAGACGCTTTTGGAATACAGGGAGCTTTCTAAGCTTAAATCCACATATGTGGATTCTCTTCCGGATCTTCTGAATCCGAAGACGCACAAGATACATACTTCGTTTAATCAGGCGGTCACCGCGACGGGCAGGCTTTCATCGAGCGGGCCGAATCTGCAGAATATCCCGATAAGGACCGAGGAGGGGCGAAAGATACGAAGAGCTTTCATTCCCTCAGGGAAAGAAAGGCTGCTCCTTTCGGCGGACTATTCGCAGATCGAACTCAGGATACTGGCGCATATGTCCGGCGACAAACACCTCACGAAGGCGTTCAGGGAAGGCCTAGACATCCATTCGTTCACGGCGAGCCTGGTCTTTAATGTGGATGAAAAAGATGTTACGGCTGAGATGCGCGGCATGGCCAAGACCGTCAACTTCGGCATAATCTACGGGATGAGCCCGTACGGGCTATCTCAGAGCTTGAATATAGACGTGAGTAAGGCCAAGGAGTTTATCGACGCTTACTTCGAGAGATATCCCGACGTTAAACAATATATGGAGTCGCTGATGGTCGAGGCCAGGGAGAAAGGTTACGTTACAACCATTCTGGGGCGCCGGCGTTATATCCCGGAAATAAACAGCCCCGATATGAGGATGAGGCAGTTCGCGGAGAGGACCGCCATAAATGCGCCGATCCAGGGATCCGCGGCCGATGTGATAAAGGTCGCGATGATAGCCATAAACGAAAAACTTGCCAGGAAGGGATTGGGGACAAAGATGACGCTGCAGGTCCATGATGAGCTCGTCTTCGACGTCCCGAAGAAGGAATTGGAAGAGAGCTACCGGATCGTGAAAGACGGCATGGAGAATGTCATAAAATTGAAAGTGCCGGTCGAGGCGCATATAGAGGTCGGCAAAAATTGGCTGGAGCAGGAGAAATACGGCTCTTAGTTGCCGCCAGGGGAGATCTGAATTGGAAAAATTGAAAGTACTATTCGCGTCGAGCGAGGTTGTGCCGTTCGCCAAGACAGGCGGACTGGCGGATGTCGCAGGGAGCCTGCCTATAGCGCTCGAAGCCCTCGGCGTGGATGTGCGCGTCATAATGCCGAAATACCGCTCCGTTAAAACCGCTGACAGCGAGACGACGATAGGCAAAAACGTGAAGGTCTATCTGGTCGAGAACGATGATTATTTCAACAGAAAAGAGCTCTACGGCGATAAGTTCGGAGATTACGCCGATAACCTCGACCGCTTCGCGTTCTTCTCGAGACAGGTCCTGGAGAGGTGCATAAAGGAAGGCTTCAGGCCCGATATAATACATTGCAATGACTGGCATACGGCGCTTATTCCGGTATACCTCAATACCATCTATAAATACGACCCGTTCTTCGCGAATACCCGCACGCTATTTACGATCCATAATATAGCCTATCAGGGCCTCTTCCATAAAGATGATTTCCCGAAGATGGGGCTGGATTGGGCATTGTTTCACATACACTATTTCGAATTTTACGGACAGATCAATTTGATGAAGGCCGGTATCGTCTATGCCGACGCGGTAAGCACCGTGAGCCCGACATATGCCAGGGAGATATTGACGAAAGAATACGGCTGCGGCTTAGAAGGGGTACTACAGACCAGGAAGGATGTTCTTTACGGTATCCTGAACGGCATAGATTACGATATCTGGAATCCGGCTACCAATACCGAACTGGTGAAGAATTATTCGATAGAGAACCTCGACGACAAGTATATCAATAAAGAGGCCCTGCAGAAGGATCTGGGATTGAAGGTCGACTGCGATATTCCGATGATAGGTATCATATCGCGCCTGGCAGACCAGAAGGGCATGGATATACTCGCGAAGATAATTAATGATATTTTGAGTATGAAGGTGCAGTTCGTTTTATTGGGCGTAGGAGATCATAAATACCACGTGCTCCTGGAAAAGATGGCGAAGGCGCACCAGAAGAATACATCGATAAATTTAAAGTTTGACGCTATCCTCGCGGAGAAGATTTACGCGGCCTGTGATATATTTTTAATCCCGTCCAGATATGAGCCGTGCGGCTTGAGCCAGATGATAAGTTACAAATACGGCACCATCCCCGTCGCGCGCCGGACAGGGGGACTAAAGGACAGCATACGCGAATACGCGCTTGATACTAAGGAAGGCACCGGATTCACCTTCGAAGAATATAAGCCGGAGGCGCTTCTTGCGGCAATAAAGAAGGCGCTTAGCCTTCACCAGCACAGGAGCGCATGGAGAGAGTTCGTTAAGAAGGTCATGGAGCTCGACTTCTCATGGAAAGTCTCGGCGAAGGATTATATAGGGCTCTATAATAAGATCCGGAGGCGATAGAGTGACGGTAATAGGGCTGACGGGATCTTTTGGCACGGGTAAGACGTTTGTGGCCTCGATATTTAAGTCCCTCGGAGCCAGCGTCATAGACGCCGATACGATCGCTCATGGAGTTATTAAGAAGGGTAAGCCTGCATATAAAAAGATAATCGGCGCTTTCGGCTCCGGTATACTCGCGCCCGGCCGCGAGATCGACAGGAAGAAGCTTGCCGCTCTGGCGTTCAGCAGTAAACGGTCGGTCAAGAAATTGAACAGAATAGTGCACCCCGAAGTCATACGGGTGATAAAGGCGAAAATTAAGGCGGCCGGTAAAAACGCCGTCGTGGTTATAGATGCGCCGCTTTTGATCGAGGCGCGTCTTTTAAATATAGTCGATAAACTGGTCGTTGTTAAAAGTTCTAAAAAAAGGCAGATCGAGAGATGCTTAAAAAAGTTTCACATAAAGAGGGAAGAAGTGTTAAAGAGGATAAGGAGCCAGATATCAATGAAGAGAAAACTGAAAATGGCGGACTTCGTCGTGCGGAACGACAGGACGAGAAGCCTGACGAGAAGCCAGGTAAGAAAAGTATGGGAGGAAATCGTATGGAGATAGCCGAGCTCAAGGCGATGAGCATCGCCGAATTGACGAAGCTTGCGAAGGACCTCAATGTCAACGGCATGAGCGGACTGAAGAAGCAGGATCTCATATTCAAGATCCTGCAGGCCAAGACCGAAAAGGAGGGCCTTATATTCGGCGAGGGCGTGCTGGAGATACTTCCGGACGGATTTGGATTCATGAGGAGTCCCGATTATAATTATCTCCCCGGGCCCGACGACATATACGTATCCCCGTCCCAGATACGCCGTTTTAACCTGCGTACCGGCGATACGGTCAGCGGCCAGATCCGCCCGCCGAAGGAGGGCGAGAGATACTTCGCGCTGCTCAAGGTGGAGGCGGTTAATTTAGGAAATCCGGATGAGACCAAGGACAAGACGCTCTTCGATAATCTTACCCCGCTCTATCCGAATAAGCGCTTCATACTGGAGAGTAGTCCCAAGGAGATATCGATGAGGATAATGGATCTCCTCGCGCCGGTCGGAAAGGGGCAGAGGGGCCTGATAGTCGCGCCTCCGTACAGCGGCAAGACGGTGCTCCTGCAGAAGTTCGCGAATTCCATAACTACAAATTATCCCGAAGTCGTGCTGATAGTGCTTCTGATAGACGAGCGCCCGGAAGAGGTCACGGATATGCAGCGCTCGGTGAAGGGCGAGGTGATAAGCTCCACGTTCGATGAGCCGGCGGAGAGGCACATACAGGTGGCGGAGATAGTGCTCGAGAAGGCGAAGAGGCTGGTCGAGTCCAAGAAAGACGTTGTGATACTGCTTGACTCGATTACGCGGCTCGCGCGCGCATACAATTCGGTCGTGCCGCATTCGGGCAAGATACTATCCGGAGGCGTCGATTCGAACGCTCTGCAGAAGCCGAAGAGGTTCTTCGGCGCCGCGCGTAATATCGAGGAGGGGGGAAGTCTCACGATAATAGCGACGGCCCTCATCGATACCGGCTCCAGGATGGACGATGTCATATTCGAAGAGTTCAAGGGCACCGGCAATATGGAACTCCAGATGGACAGGAACCTCTTCCAGAAGAGGATATATCCCGCGATCGATATAAAGCGGTCGAACACCAGGAAGGAAGAGCTGCTGCTCCATCCCGATGAGCTGAAGCGCATATGGCTCATGAGGAAGGCGCTGAACGAGCTTAATAGCGACGAGGCTATGCAGTTATTGATAGAGAAGCTGTCGAAGACGAAGACGAATGCCGAATTTTTAATGTCGATGAACCAGTAAAGCAAAAAATAAAATAAGGCCGATATCAGAGATATCGGCACTTAGCCTGCAATAAGGCTGAATAAACTAGGAGGGGAGTATGAAGGATAAAATTCATCCTGTATATAAAGAGTCTACGATAGTCTGCGTTTGCGGCGAGGTGATAAAGACCCGCTCAACAAAGCCGAGTATACATGTCGATCTCTGTTCGAAGTGCCATCCGTTCTTCACCGGCACGCAGAAACTGGTCGACTCCGCCGGCCGCATCGAGAAGTTCTCGAAGCGCTACGCGGGCAAGACCAAGCCTAAGGTGAAGGCTGAAAAGGCCGAAGTGAAAAAAGAGGAAAAGCCCGGCGAAGGTAAAACCGCTTAATAAAGTATGATCGAGAAGATAATTGAAGAGCGCCGAAAGAGGTATGACCGTCTGCATGAGTTATTGGCCGATCCGAAAGTCATTGGTAATAGCTCTGAGTACCAGTCGTATGCCAAGGAGTTATCCTCGCTTACGCCGATAATCAACGCGTATAACGAGCACATGAAGATGACGGCGGATATTAAAGACCTGGAGAAGGTGCTCAGCGACAAGACCCATGATAAGGAGTTCCTGGTCCTGGCGGAGGAGGAGAAACACAGGCTCAGTGAGGCCCTGAAAAAATCCGCGGCCAGCCTGGAAGATATGGTGCTGGAGAAGGATTCCGGAGGAAACAGGGGCATCATTATAGAGATAAGAGCCGGCACCGGTGGCGTGGAGGCGGCTCTCTTTGCGGCAGACCTCCTAAGAATGTATTCGAGATACGCGGCGAAGAACGGCTGGAAGGTGGAGCTTATAGATTCCAGCCTCAGCGAAAAAGGCGGATATAAGGAAGTAATCTGCTCCATATCGGGCTCGGGGGTTTACGGTAAGATGAAATTTGAGTCCGGTACCCATCGTGTCCAAAGAGTGCCGGAGACCGAAGCGAGTGGCCGGATCCATACGTCTGCCGCTACGGTAGCGGTATTGCCGGAGGCGGAGGAAGTTGATATCGAGGTAAAGCCGGAAGATTTAAGAGTGGATGTCTTCAGATCGGGTGGCGCCGGTGGGCAGGGAGTTAACCGGACCGATTCCGCTGTCAGATTGACGCATCTTCCTACAGGCATTGTAGTAACCTGCCAGGATGAGCGTTCGCAGCTAAAGAATAAGATAAAGGCGATGAAGGTCTTGCGCGCAAGGCTCTTCGACGCCAGACAGAAAGAGCAGTCTGATAAGATAACGAAGTCCAGGCGCGCTCAGGTAGGCACAGGAGACCGTTCGGAGAAGATCCGGACTTATAATTTTCCCGACAGGCGCATCACGGACCACAGGATAGGATTTACGACTCATGCTCTGGAAAGCGTTTTGGAAGGCGAGATGGATGAACTTATAAGAGCGTTGAAGGAAGAAGAGAGGAAGCTCAGGCTTAAGGCGACGATATGAAGACAATTGAGCCGTATACGCCGATTCAGTATGTGATTGGCAAGACAGAGTTCTGCGGACTGGAGTTTAAGGTCGATGAGCGCGTTCTCATTCCCAGGCCGGAGACGGAATTACTGGTTGAGGCTGCGGCCGAATTTGCCGGGTTAAGCGCCTCCAAGGCAGATGAGCTTGACATACTGGACCTTTGCACGGGATCCGGCAACATCGCGATAGCGTTGATGGCCGGAAAATGTGCGCCATTGACAAAAAACCTAAGTAATTGTAGAATAATCGCTTCTGACATTTCGCCGGATGCGCTCGAAGTCGCCAGGCGAAACGCCGTCCGTAACGGCGTTTATGGTGGTATAGAATTTGTGTGCAGTGATCTCTTTACTGATATAAAAGGCCGGTTCGATATAATCGTATCCAACCCGCCTTATATAGCAAAACATGAATTCCTGACATTGCAGGAAGAAGTCTTAAGGGAACCCAGGATAGCTCTTGACGGCGGAGCGGACGGGCTCGATTTTTACAGACGGATAGCCGCGTCCCTCCCGAAACATTTAAAACGCGGCGGATATGCTCTGATGGAGATCGGTTACGGCCAGAGGGCCGCGGTCGCCGACATTATCGGTAAGAGCGGCATCTTCAGGCTTTCGGGTGCGAGAAAAGATTTTAACGGGATCGACAGGGTGATAATAGCTGAATGGATAAATTAGTCATAGAAGGTTCGAAGAGACTGACCGGGACCGTTGACATAAGCGGTTCGAAAAACGCGTGTCTGCCGATACTCGCGGCGGCGCTTTTGACCGATGACAAATCGGTGATAAGGAACGCGTCGACGCTTCGCGATATCTCGACGATGGTCAAGATATTGAAGAACCTTGACGTGAAGGCTAAACAGGAAGGCGATGTCGTCACGATCGAGCCCGCGGGATACAAAAAATTCACCGCGCCGTATGACCTGGTGAGCACGATGCGCGCGTCCATCTGCGTGCTCGGGCCGTTACTGGGTAAGAGAAAGCGGGCCGAGGTTTCGTTTCCCGGCGGATGCGTTATAGGCCCCAGGCCGATAGATATCCATCTGAAGGGATTAAGGGCTCTAGGAGTGGATATCAAAGTTGAAAAAGGCTATATAATGGCGGATGCGCGCCGGATGTGCGGGGGCCATGTTTATCTGGGCGGGCATTTTGGCTCGAGCGTTCTGGCCACAGCTAACGTCATGATGGCCGCGGTGCTTGCCAAGGGCGTCACGGTTATCGAGAATGCCGCATGCGAGCCTGAGGTCGTAGACCTTACACATTTTCTTATAAAGATGGGCGCTAAGATAAAGGGCCACGCGACGCACAGGTTAATCATCGAAGGTGTGAAATCGCTCCACGGAGCGGAGCATACCGTGATACCCGACAGGATCGAAGCCGGCACCTATATGATCGCCGCCGCGATAACCAAAGGCGATCTGACGCTGAAAAACGCGAAGCCCGATCACATGATAGCCTTTATAGATAAGTTAGAGGAAGCGGGTTTGGAGGTAAAGAAAGTCCCGTCCGGATTGAGGGTGCGGTACGTCAAAAAATTAAAGCCGATCGATATAACCACGCTGCCTTATCCGGGCTTTCCGACGGATATGCAGGCGCAGATGATGAGCCTTATGACCGTCACGGACGGTATAAGCGTGATAACCGAGAAGATATATCCGGAACGCTTTATACATATAAGCGAGCTTAATCGTATGGGAGCCGAAATAATTTTAGAAGGAGCGACCGCTATAATAAAAGGCGTCAGGCACTTGAGCGGCGCCCCGGTAATGGCATCGGACCTGAGGGCCTCAGCGGCCCTGGTGCTGGCGGGCCTGGTCGCCAAAGGCAGGACGGAAGTTCACAGGATCTATCATCTGGATAGAGGTTACGAAAGACTCGAAGAGAAACTGGCGGCATTGGGCGCTAAGGTCTGGAGAGAAAAAGAGAAATAGGCCGATATCAGGGATATCGGCACTTAGCCGACAATGCGGCTGAATAAACTAGGAGGAAGTATAATGTCAGTAGTGATCAGATTAAAGAGAGCGGGAACGCTGAAGAAGCCGGTTCATAAGATAGTCGTGATCGACAAGCATCGGGCAAGAGACTCAAGGCCGATAGAGCTATTGGGATTCTATGATCCGAAGACGAATCCGGCTACGGTGAAGGTAAATAAAACGCGCGCCGAGTATTGGATCGGCGTTGGCGCCACACCTTCTCCGGCAGCCAGGACTCTATTGAAGAAGCAGGGAGTTAAAGTCAGCGTTTAGTTGTAATTGTTGACGCAGGAGAGTTTCGTGAAGATAGATATCCTGACTCTATTCCCTAAGATGTTTGAGAGCGTTCTTGGCGAATCGATCTTAAAGCGCGCTCAAGGAAAAGGCGCGCTTAAAATCAAGATACACGATTTAAGGGATTGGACCTTCGATAATCACCGCTCTGCCGATGACAGGCCGTTCGGCGGAGGCGCGGGTATGCTGATGAAGGTCGAACCGGTCGCCCTTGCCCTGGCCAATCTTAAGGCGGCAAAAAGAAAAACAGCAAAAGTAATACTATTGACGCCTCAGGGTAAAAAGCTGGATCAGGAACTGGTAAAAAGCATCTCTAAAGAAAAAGAGCTCATTCTTATATGCGGCCATTATGAAGGTTTCGATGAGAGGATAAGGGAGCTTGCCGACGAAGAGATATCGATCGGCGATTATATATTGACATGCGGAGAGATACCCGCGATGGCATTGATCGATTCGGTGGCGAGACTGATACCCGGAGTTCTTGGCAGAGAGGATTCGATCGTCTCGGAATCGTTCGAGAAGGGCCTTCTCGAGTATCCGCAATATACAAGGCCCGCGGATTTTGACGGTATGAAGGTTCCGGATGTCCTGTTATCCGGAGACCATAAAAAGATAGAGGCGTGGCGCAAGACGGAAGCTGTGAAGAGAACGAGGCAGAGAAGGCCGGATCTATTAAAAAAGAAAGGACAATAAAGTGAAAGATCATATCAAGTTCGTGGAGTCGAAATTTATGAAGGCGGATATTCCGCAATTCGATATCGGCGATACAGTAGACGTGCAGCTTAAGATCGTCGAAGAGGGCAAGTCGCGTATCCAGACCTTTGAAGGTGTCGCTATAGCGCGCGCGGGCACGGGACTTACCGAGACGCTTACCGTGCGTAAGATCTCGTACGGCGAGGGAGTCGAGATGGTATTTCCGTTACATTCGCCTTCGATAGACAAGATAAAGGTCGTGAAGAAGGGCGACGTGAAAAGAGCGAAACTTTACTACCTGAAGCGTAAAGTCGGAAAAGCGTCTAAGGTCGAAGAGAAGGTAGAGCATGCCCAGTCGCAAGACGCACCACAGGCTCCTGACACACGAGAAGAGGCTAAATAGCTTAGGCTATAAGCTCATAGCGGGTATAGACGAGGCCGGCCGGGGACCTTTGGCCGGCCCTGTTGTTGCCGGGGCCGTTATACTTAAGGACTTCCGCTTTAAAGAGCGGATAGACGATTCGAAGAAACTTTCCGCGCGTATGCGCGAAAAAGCCTATCGCGAGATATTACGTAAAGCCATAGTAGGGATAGGCGTGGTGGACGAGAAGGTTATCGACGAGATAAATATCCTGCAGGCCACTATAAAGGCGATGAACGAGGCAATGGCAAACCTCGCAATACCTCCCGATTACGTGATCGTCGATGGTAGGGTTCGGCTTTTGGCCGGGTGCCCCGTAAAATGCATTATCAGAGGAGATTCCTCGAGCCTTTCTATAGCAGCCGCGTCCATTGTAGCAAAGGTCACGCGTGACCGGCTTATGATCGAATATGACAGGACATTTCCGCAGTATGGATTCGCAAGGCATAAGGGATATCCCACTAAAATGCATAAAAAGGCGCTAGTTTCTAATGGCGCTTCCCCGATTCACCGCAGGACTTTCGGCCCCGTAAAAGCGCTTTCCAGCGGGGTGAATTGTATTGACCCCACCTGACCTTTATATTAAAATAAACCTGCTATGACAGATACCGAGATTGCCCAAAAAGCAAAATTGAAACCTATTGTTCAGATAGCCGCGTCTCTTGGCATAAAGAGAGGCGACCTTGAGCTTTACGGAGATTTTAAGGCTAAAATATCGTTAGAAGCCTTAAAAGGAGCCGGCAAATCAAAAAGCAAATATGTGGTTATTACGGGCATAACTCCCACGCATCTGGGTGAAGGCAAGACCGTCACCACAATAGGCCTTTCAATGGCCCTGAACCGCCTCGGCAAAAAAGCCGTTTCCTGCATAAGGCAGCCGTCTCTCGGACCATTCTTTGGGATTAAGGGAGGAGGAGTGGGCGGCGGCTGGTCCCAGGTCCTTCCGATGGACGACATAAATCTGCACCTCACTGGAGATATCCACGCTGTCGGCCAGGCACATAACCTCTGCGCCTCATTTATCGATAATCATCTTTTTCGGGACAATCCGTTAAATATAGACAAGAACAAGATATACTGGAGACGTGTAGTAGACGTTAATGACCGCGCGCTTCGCAATGTCAGGATAGGTTTGGGGGGCGAGGAACAGAACGGAGTCGAACGCGATACGGGATTTGATATAACTGCGGCGAGCGAGATAATGGCTATCCTCGCGCTTTCCGATTCGATCAAAGATATGCGTGAAAGGCTCTCCCGGATCGTTATAGGCCTGACAAAGGATAAGAAGCCCGTGACTGCCGAAGATCTTAAGGTGGCCGGGTCTATGGCTCTTCTTTTGAGGGAGGCGATAAAGCCGAGCATCGTCCAGACTATTGAACATACACCCTGCCTTATTCACACGGGCCCGTTTGCCAACATAACACACGGCAACAGTTCGATCATTGCCGATAGGGTAGCTATGAAGTTCGCGGAGTACGTAGTGACCGAATCGGGATTCGGCGCCGACTGCGGCCTCGAGAAATTCGCCAATATAAAATGCAGGGTGAGCGGCCTCAAGCCCGACGCTGTCGTACTGGTATGTTCAGTGAGAGCGCTCAAAATACATTCCGGTATATATAAGATGATCCCGGGCAAGCCTCTGGAAAAACGCATAATCAAAGAGAACTTGGAAGCTGTTGAGGCCGGATGCACAAATCTCGAAAAACAGATAGAGAATTCCAGACTCTACGGTGTCCCTTGCGTAGTATCGATAAACCGTTTCGCGACCGATACGGATAAAGAGATAGAAGCTGTCAGAAAGAAAGCGCTTGCGCACGGTGCGTTCGACTGCGTTGTCAATGATTGCTACCGGTACGGCTCCAAGGGCGCCGAACGTCTTGCCACAGCTGTAATGGAGGCTTGCCGGGGAAATAGTAAATTCAAATTTTTATATTCTTCTGATTCTTCGATCAAGGATAAGATAGATGTGATAGCGAAAAAAGTGTACGGGGCGAAGTCCGTGCACTTAGAACCCGCCGCCTCGGAGAGCATCGCTTTATATGAAAAGTTCGGATTTGGTAAACTTCCAATATGTATGGCGAAGACGCACCTGTCGCTCTCGCATGATCCTAAGCTGAAGGGCGCGCCGAAAGATTTTGTGTTACCCGTAAGGGATGTGAAGCCTTCGATAGGCGCGGGATTCCTGTATGCGCTTTGCGGCAAGATGCTCACGATGCCGAGCCTTCCGGCGCATCCCGCAGGCGAAAATATCGATATAGACCGGAAGGGCAGGATAAGATATGTACATAAATAAACCGTTAAAAGAATATCTCGATGACCTTGCCGCAAAAAGGGCCGCTCCGGGAGGAGGGAGCGCCTCCGCGCTTGCCGCGGCAACCGGAACGAGTCTGATGTCAATGGTTGCGAACTTCACGCTGGGAAAAGAGGGGTATAAAGACGCCGAAGACAAGATCGCGGACATTTTGCTGGAAACTACGAAGCTCGATTCGGAGCTTCGGGCCTTGATAGATAAAGATGTCGATGCCTATATGAAGCTTTCGACAGCTCTTAAGGGCGCGGCCGGGGACGGCGCGAAACTGGAAGATCTCTATAAGGATGCGGCGGAAGTGCCGTTTATGGTTTGCAAGATAACGAATAAATGCATCAAGCTGTGTCGGGGATTGGCGGAATACGGTAACAGGAATCTCGTAACCGATACCGCCACAGCCGCGATACTCTTTGAAGCGGCTTTCTTCTCGGCCAAATTCCATGTTTATATAAATCTCAAATATATAAAAGATATGGATTATATATCCAATATCCATGATCTCCTGGCCGCCCTCGAAGAGGAGATGCCCGGGCTGAAAGAAGAGATATTGGAAATGTGCGAGGACGCGATCAGCTCTTAGCTGTTGATTAGAAAGGGTGTTTATATGGCTACGCTGCTGGAAGGAAGACCGCTTGCGGAGAAGATAGGGGCCGCTATTACGGCAGAGGTCGCAGCTTTGAAGGCAAAGCACGGCAGCTCGCCGAAGCTGGTCGCCCTGCAGATGGGTGAGAATGCCGCATCGGCCATCTATGTCAGGAGTCAGAAGAAGACAGCCGAGGCGCTCGGTATCGAATATCAGCTGAAATCTCTCCCGGCCGGCATCTCCCAGGCCGAAGCGGAAAAAGCGATAAAGGACCTGAATACGGATTCCTCTGTTACGGCCGTGATCCTGCAGCTGCCGGCGCCGAGCCAGATAGACATAAAGAGATTAGTCTCGCAGATAGCGCCTGAGAAAGACGCCGAAGGCATGCATCCGCAGAACATAGGGAAGATATTGACGGGAAAATATTCAATAGGCCCGTGCACGGCAATGGCTGTGATGGAGCTATTGGTCTCGACAGGAGTGAATTTATACGGCAAAGAGGCGGTCATCGTGGGGCATTCGGAGATAGTCGGTAAGCCGCTCTCGCTGATGCTCTTGAATAATTTTGCTACGACAACGGTCTGCCATATTGCCACAAGCCAGAGAGGATCGCTGGCCGACCATGTCCGCCGGGCCGAAATCCTGATATCGGCGGCCGGCAAGGCAGGGCTCATAAAGGCCGATTGGGTGATGGACGGTGCGATAGTCATCGATGTAGGGATCAATAAGGTGGGCGAAAAAATAGCCGGCGATGTGGAGTTTGAAGGCGCGTCCGCGAAAGCGTCGTATATAACGCCTGTTCCGGGAGGAGTAGGGCCCCTCACTACGATGATGCTGATGAGGAATACCGTAGAGCAGTTCAAGTCCCAGCTTGCGAGGAGAGGATAGATGAGTTTTTGCGAAAAACTCGCCTCCGGCAAGTTCGTGGTGACAAGCGAGATAGGCCCTCCCAAAGGAATAGACGTAAAAGACCTCCTCGACGACGCCTCTCTGATTAAGACCCGAGTGGATGCCGTAAACGTTACGGATCTGCAGAGCTCCGTGATGAGAGCGGGATCGCTCTCGGTCTGCCATCTGCTCAAGGATAGAGGCATAGAGCCGATATTCCAGATGACATGCCGCGACAGGAACAGGCTCGCGCTGCAGTCCGACCTGCTCTCCGCCGGCATTCTCGGAATAGAAAATATCCTGATACTTACCGGAGACTATCCCACGCTCGGCGACCACCCTGAGGCGAAACCGGTCTTCGACCTGGGAAGCGTGCAGCTTCTGGAGGTCGCGAAGACTTTGCAGGGCGGCAAAGATATGAAAGGCAATCCACTTGCGGGGAGCCCTTCTTTCTGTTTAGGTGCTGTGGTAAATCCCGGGGCTGATCCTCTGGAGCCCGAGATAATCAAGATGGAGCAGAAGATAACCGCCGGCGCCAGATTCTTCCAGACGCAGGCCGTCTATGACATCGAGCTTTTTAAGAGGTTTATGCTGGAGATCAAACATCTGAAGGTGCCCGTCCTTGCCGGAATAGTATTATTAAAGTCGGCGGGCATGGCGCGTTTTATGAATAAGAACGTTTCCGGCGTATTCGTGCCGGATATTCTGATAAAAGAGATGGAAGAGGCTAAGGACAAGGCCGTCGCATCGGTCAATATCGCCGCGCGTCTTATTAAAGAGCTGAAGCCGTTGTGCCAGGGTATCCACATAATGCCGATAGGCTGGGCCAAAAAAGTGCCGCTCGTCCTGGACGCAGCGGGATTATAAAAGGGAGTTAAGGTAATGTCAAAAGTTGCGACGAAAATTACAGCAAACGATGTCGTGTCATTGATGGTGGAAGGCGCGCGGAAGGTTACGGGCCTTGCCGATGATTATCTATTGAAAGCCGTTAAAGAGAAAGGCGAAGCCCAGAGTATAGCTTTTCCGGAGACGGCTTTTTATCTGCCGCTCGCAAACGCTCTACTGGGAGTCGAAGTGAAGACTCTCGTCGATGTTAAGAAAGTCCTTGCGACGGCAAAAACATTCCTGCCCAAAGCCGGGGCCGGTGCATCCTTAAAGGAAGCTCTCGATGCAGGAGTGGGAACGATATTATGCTGTGAGATACTTTGCGCGCTCGGTTATCTGTATGGCACGGAACCTCAGGCGGATTGTCCGGGATTCTTTTCGGATACGCTTCTCAGGGCGCTCGGCATACAGCTTGTTGACGGAAGGATATCCGGCATAGCGGTTCTCGTCGGGAAGGCTCCGAACGCCGGAACCGCGGTCGATATCGTACGTGACCTTCAGAAGAGGAATATACTTACGCTCGTCGGTTCGGGTGTCGACGGTGTGAGTATTATCGAACAGCTTAAGGAGGGCGGCCTGCATATGGGCCTCGAGAGCTATGTCGTGCCGTTCGGCCGTGACACGGCTTCTGTGGTATATGTTTTGAATTTCGCTATCCGCGCTGCGCTCACGTTCGGTGGCATAAAAGCAGGCAATACGGCTGCCGTCGTAGATTATGTAAGGAACAGGGTTCCCGCATTTGTCTTACTGCTTGGCGGAGTCGACGAGATAAAGGCTGCCGCAGGCGCCGGAGCGTTGGCCGCGGGAGTGCCTATCATCACCGATCTGGACTTGCCCGAGATAAGCGTGCCGGGAGTTTGCGCTCACGAAGAATGCCTTGTCCGGGAACCGGACCATAAAAAAATCGTCCAGAAAGCGATAGAGGCGCGCGGAATAAAAGTGAAGGTTCTTCAGGTGCCGGTACCCGTTCCTTTTTCGGCGGCCTTCGAAGGCGAGCGCGTCAGGATGGCCGATATGTTTGTGCAGTTCGGAGGCAAATACTCGGCCGCTTTTGAATATCTGAGGATGAAGAAGATGGACGAGGTTGAGGACGGCAAGATTATCGTGACAGGTCCTGAAGTGGATCAGATGGGAGAGGGCTCTAGCCATCCTCTCGGGATACTGGTCGAAGTAGCTGGCAGGAAGATGAGCACTGAATTCGAGCCGATACTTGAGCGCCAGATCCACAAATTTCTGAATTACGCCATGGGTATATTCCATATGGGCCAGCGCGATATGAACTGGGTCCGCATCTCAAAAGACGCACGAAAGGCCGGATTCAAGATTCGCCACTTCGGCGATATCCTGGTCACGAAATTGCACGATGAGTATGGCGCGATCGTCGACAAGGTGCAGGTGACTATCTATACAAATGAAGGCGATGTTAAGGGCCTTCTGCCTGAGGCGAAGAAAGTATATGAAGCCAGGGATGACAGGATAGCCGGGATGACGGATGAGTCTGTCGACACATTCTACAGCTGCACACTCTGTCAGAGTTTTGCGCCGGACCATGTATGTGTGGTGAGCCCCGAGAGGCTCGGGCTGTGCGGCGCGTATTCATGGCTTGACGCAAAGGCAGCCCACGAGATAACTCCGACGGGAGGAAACCAGCCGATAAAGAAGGGTAAGACCCTGAGCCATGATAAGGGCATATGGGAAGGGGTCAATAAGTTCGTTGCCGAAAATTCCCATCAGCATACAACCGAGATGGCGGTCTATTCGATAATGGAGTCGCCCATGACCTCGTGCGGCTGTTTTGAATGTATTGTGGCGATAGTGCCGGAGGCCAACGGCGTGATGATAGTCAATCGCGAGTATACGGGCGAAACGCCTGCAGGGATGAAGTTCACGACGCTTGCAAGCACGGTGGGCGGCGGCGCGCAAACTCCGGGATTTCTGGGTGTGGGGCGGCTCTATATTATAAGCAAGAAGTTCATCTCCGCCGATGGCGGGTTGAAACGTGTGGTCTGGATGCCGAAGGAGCTTAAAGAGGCGCTGGCGGACAGGCTTAAAGCGCGAGCCAAAGAGATCGGCGAACCGGATCTATTCGATAAAATAGCGGATGAGACCGTGACGACCGACGCCGCCGCGCTCGTCGAGTATTTGACGAAAGTCGGCCACCCGGCGCTTTCCATGCCTTCCATGATTTAGGATAAACAGAAAATTTTTATGGAAAACAGAAAATTATTTACGGTTTTATTGATAGCGGCATTCGCGATCGGGATACTCTTGAGGATAAGCTTCCTGAACGTCAGTCAATATAACATGGGTCCAGACGAGAGCTTTTATTTGCGATATGCTAATATCTTCGCTGAAAAGGGCCTGCCCTCGATAAACGGCATGGCGATCGAGTATATCGCGAATGCAGGGATGCACCTATTCCCGAACCCTACAAGGATCGGACAGATTGTAATGTCGGGCCTATGGCTCAAGATGCTTAATGGTTTCGATTTCAATGCTCTCGTGCGAATGTCGGCCTTCTTCAGCATTTTGTCGCTTTTTGTCGGATACCTATTCGCCAAAAAATTATTTGACGAGAAGATAGCGCTGTTGAGTCTCATGCTATTTGCGGTATCGCCCCTTAATCTCGCTCTGGCGAGAAGAGCGTTGCAGGACGGTACGATATATTTTTTTGTTTTATTGACCCTGTATGCTTTCTATATTGCGCTTAAGCGTCAGAGCCGCGTGGCTTATATCTTTTTTATTGTATCGTTTTTTATCTGTGTCATGGTCAAGGAGTCCACCGTGCTCTTAGCGGCCTTCTTCGCTTTCTTTATACTCTGGGACCGAACATTTTATAATAAAAGCCTGAACGTGCTATTACCTGCGATCTCGATCGCGGCTGCTTTCGTCTTTATTACCGTCGCCTATCTTGTTTTTATCGGGCAGGATAACCTGGTCAGGCTGGTGAATATCATATCTACGTCTCCGATGACGAATGAATATGCCAGAATGTATCAATCGGGGTCGCTCTTACGATACCTGATCGATTTTATATTGATCTCGCCGCTTACGGTCATAGCGGCGGCCGGCTTCTTCGTTTTATTCATTACAGGAAATATCGCGCAGGACGACGCCAGTTTCTATCTCGTCACTTTCTTCATAATTTCATATATGGTATACAGCCTCTTCAGTAAAAACCTGAGGTATGTGATATTCCTGGACCTGCCGATACGGATACTTGCGGCCGTCTTCATGTCGAAGTTATTTACAAGATTCGGTAATAAGGCTTTTGCGTTATCCGTTTCAGCTGTTATGGCAGTTGCGGTCACAGATTTTCTTCTATTTAAACATATCTTCTTAACGTGCGCCGTATACGATCCGGTGACTGTAAACCTGCTGAACGCATGGCAACATTAAAAGAAGGTTAGAGGGTCCATAGCTATGGCATTGTCGGGATTAGACATATATAAGCTGCTGCCGAAGACTAACTGCAAGGAGTGCGGATTCGCGACCTGCCTGGCGATGGCGATGGCGCTCGCGCAGAAGAAAGTTTCGCTCGACAAGTGTCCGCATGTTACAGCCGCAGCCAGGGAGGCCCTCGAGAGCGCTTCTCAACCGCCGATAAAACTCGTTACGATAGGAACGGCTGAGGCAAAGTTCGAGGTAGGCAATGAGACCGTTATGTATCGCCATGAGCAGAAGTTTTACCATCCTGCCGCTATAGGCCTTCTTGTCGAAGACTCGATGGATGAAGAAGAGATCGGTAAGACGGTCGCTAAAATAAACGCTCTGAAGTTCGAGCGTGTCGGCCAGCAGATAGGCGTGAACCTTATATGCGTAAAGAACTCTTCCGGCTATCGCAATAAATTCCTGACGGCGGTGAGAGCTGTGGAGGCCGTATCAAAACTGCCTATTGCGCTTTATAGTGACGACGCACAGGCTATGCGGGAGGCCGTGAAATTATGCAAGGAGAAGAGGCCTTTGATAATTTGCGGCGAGAAGACATCTCCGGATGCCTTTATAAAGCTTGCCGCGGAAAATAATCTTCCCATCGCCGTAACCTGCGCCGGCATTGAAAAGGTCGCCGAGGCCACTACTAAGGCTAAGACAGGCGGAGTAGAAGAGATAGTGATCAATCTGAAGGAGGAGGGGTTGTCAAAGCGCATCCAGGAATTCACATACATAAGACGCCTCGCGCTGAAAAAAAATTTCAGGCCTTTAGGCTACCCTATCATAGCGTTTACCGAAAGCGCTGATCCGGATCTTGAGCTTGCCGAGGCGGTCTCGTATATGGCTAAATATGCCGGGATTGTGGTGATGAAGAACACGGATAAGGAATTTGTATATCCGCTTCTCGTGGCGCGTCAGGATATCTATCAGGACCCCCAGAAGCCTGTCCAGGTCGAGCCCAGGATATACGAGATAGGCAAGGTGACGAAAGACTCGCCTGTGCTCGTCACAACAAATTTCTCGATAACGTATTTTACGGTCGCCGCCGAGGTCGAATCCAGCAAGGTCCCGACTTATGTAATATGCTGCGATGCCGAAGGGATGTCGGTCCTGACGGCCTGGGCGGCGGAGAAGTTCACCGCGGAGCAGATATCCGCAATGCTGAAGAAGTGCGGGATCGAGAATATGGTATCACACCGGACGCTCACGATACCCGGATACGTCGCGGTATTGAGCGGCAAGCTCGAAGAGGTCTCCGGATGGAATATATCGGTCGGGCCGCGTGAGGCGTCGGGCATAATCAATTATTTAAAAAATTGGAAGCCTTAGGATGCGCGAATTCACTGTAACGTTCAAGCCGCAGGGTAAGTCGATCGTAGTGCCTCAAGGGACTGACCTCTTGAGGGCAGCTACTAAGGCCGGAATAGCGGTGAGCGCGCCTTGCGGCGGCGAAGGCATCTGCGGAAAATGCCGTGCGGTAGTCGAAAAAGGCAATGTAAGGACAGAGGTCTCGCGCCTTATCGGAGAAGCTGACAGGAAGAGAGGGATGGTGCTGGCCTGCCAGACCCTAGTCGAGAGCGACCTGGAAGTGACCTTTCCTAAAGAATCTCTGGAGACGCACGAGCATTTAAGTCATGATGCCGAAGATTTCACAAAGGGCGTTATCCTAAAGAGGGAGAAGGTATTTCGCTTTTCACCTCTGATCAACAAGGTGTACCTTGAGCTTCCGCCACCGACGACCGATGACAATACCAGCGACCTCGATAGAATTGTAAACGCTCTCGAGCATAAGATCGGTAACCCGCGTCTATCGACAAAGCTTACCAATGTGAAGCATTTAAGCGAAGTCTTGAGAGAGAACGATTTTAAAATAACGGTTACGCTTGCGTATAGGGACGGAGTCTTGGAGATATTGTCTTTTGAGCCCGGCGATACGACCGGCTCCAACTTCGCCTTCGCTTTCGATATAGGCACTACGACGGTTGTGGGGCAGCTCATCGACCTGAAGGACGGAGCTATCCTGGGCACGAGGATAGCTTTTAACAAACAGGCCGCATATGGTTCCGATGTCATCGTGAGGATAATTTACGCATCCGAACCAGATGGCATGGAGAAATTGAACTCCTGCGTTATTGATAATATAAATGAGATAATCGAGGATTTAATAGCCGCTCATAAGGTCAATTTGAACGATATTTACGCTATTGTGTCCGCCGGTAACATGACGATGATGCATATACTTCTTAAGATAGATCCGTCCGGCATACGTAAGGCGCCGTATGTCCCGACTGTGAGCGTATTTCCCACAGTTAACGCGGCGGAGCTCGCTATCGAAATAAACCCGAAGGGGATAGCGGCGTTCCTGCCCGGAGTCAGCACCTACATAGGCGGCGACATAGTCTCCGGAATATTGGCCTGCGGGCTTGCCGAGAATGAAGAGCTGGCGCTTCTGGTCGATATCGGTACCAATGGCGAGATAGTCCTGGGAAACCGCGAATGGATGATAGGCTCGGCGGCCAGCGCGGGACCCGCGTTTGAGGGCAGCGGCCTGGCCTGCGGCATGAAGGCCGTGAGCGGGGCGATACAGAGGGTGGCGATCGACGCTAATTTCAATGCGGAGTTTGACACCATTTCTCATTCGGCGCCAAAAGGCATATGCGGTTCCGGATACATAGATCTTCTATGCCAGATGCTTAAACGCGGTATAATAGGTAAGGACGGCAGGATAAACCGCGATACCGGATCAGGAAGAATCCGGAAAGCCGATACAAGCTACGAGTTTGTAGTAGCCTCTGCTCCTGAGACGGCGATAGGGCGCGATATAGTGATCCAGGACGATGACATTGAGAACCTGAAACGTTCGAAAGGCGCAATATACAGCGCTATCATCGCGCTCCTTAATAAAGTCGGCAAGAATATTTCAGATGTAAAGAAGATCTACATAGCGGGGGGATTCGGCAATTATCTGAATATCGAAAATTCAATATTCATCGGGCTATTACCGGATATCAAAAGATCCGTTTACGAGTTTGTAGGAAATTCTTCTCTTGCCGGGGCGCGGATGTCGCTTCTTTCGCATGAGGCTTTTGAGAAAGCGAACGAGTTATATAAGAATATCACGTTTTTGGACCTGGGTGCGGAACCGGGCTATATGGACGAGTACATTGCGTCACTCTTCTTTCCGCATACAGATATCGGGAGATTCCCATCGGTACGGTTATAGCGGTAAACGGCAAGGGCGGTACCGGTAAGACCACGATCGCGAGCCTGATCGTCTCGGAGCTTATCCGCAAAGAAAAGGGCTCGATACTTGCGATCGACGCTGACCCTAATTCCTGTTTTGCGCTTTCGCTCGGCGTCAAGAGCCCGGAGACGATTGTGGGGGTGTGTGAAGATATCTCTAAAAATATGGATAAGATACCGTCGGGCATGACGAAGGACCGTTTCATAGAGATGAAGGTCCAGGAGTCGCTTACGGAAACGAAGGACTTCGATCTTCTCGTGATGGGCGCTCCGGAAGGCCCCGGATGTTATTGTTACGTCAATAATCTTTTAAGGGAGATAATAGACCGCATAACCAATAATTACGATTTTGTGGTTATCGATAATGCGGCAGGCATGGAGCATATATCGCGCCGCACCACCGGGGCAATCGCCAAGCTTGTGCTTGTGAGCGACTATTCGGTGGCAGGGGTGCGCGCGGCGAAAAGGATCTATGACCTCGCAAAAGAACTTAAAATAAAGATAGGGAAGGCATATCTTATAATAAACAGGGTTTCGGGTTCCCTTTCGGCATTAAAGGACGAGATATCGTCCGCAGGAATGGATATGGCAGGTTCGGTGCCATACGATGAGGCGCTCGTAGAGTGGAATATTTCCGATAAGCCGATCTTCGGGTTCGAGAGTAAAGAGATTAGCTCCCGGATCGGGGAGATATTTGAAAAATTGATGGAGAATTGAAATGCCGATAGAGCTTGTGAAGGAAAAGTGCGCGGGAGCGATAAATACGGTCGAGATAGGCAGACCCGATAAGGCAGTGAAGATAGGTGGACAGACTGCCCTGCCGTTCCTGTTCGAGGAAGGCGAGATGCCCAATCCGCCGCTCATAGCGTATGAGATACTCGACTGCGCGCCCGATGACTGGCCGGAGCACCTTATGGAGCCTTACGGTAGCGCCATCAAAGACCCGGTCAAATGGGCGAAGGTGTGCGTTAACGATTTCGGCGCTCAAGTCCTGTGCGTACGCCTTGCGAGTATGCATCCGGACTACGGTGCGAGGAAGGTGGAGGAGCCGCTCGCGATATTAAAAGCGATCTCGAACCAGACCGGCGTGCCTTTGATAGTGATGGGCTCCGGCGACGATGAACGTGATAACGATATAATGCCGAAGGTGAGCCAGGCCCTTAAGGATGAGAATTGCCTCCTGGGCATGGCGGCGCAGAATAATTATAAGACGCTCGCGGCCACATGCCTCGCCGACGGCCATTCGATAATCGCGGACTCTCCGATCGATGTAAATATCGCCAAACAGGTCAATATACTTATAAGCGACATGGGTTTCGACACGAAGAGGATAGTGATGCATCCCACGACGACGTCTCTCGGATACGGAATGGAATATGTCTATTCGATAATGGAGCGCGCGCGGCTCGCGGCATTTATGGGCGACAGGATGCTCGCCATGCCTTTTATAGTATTCGTCGGAGCGGAGACATGGAGGACCAAGGAGGCTAAGGAGTTCGGCAAGGTTCAGGGCATAAACTGGGAGATAACGACGGCTGTGTCACTTATCCAGGCAGGCGCCGATCTGATAGTGATGCGCCATCCGGATGCGGCTAAGTCGGTGAAGAACTATATAGACCGGATCATGACAAAATAGCGAAGGCGGTGGTGTAGATGATAGTCATAGGCGAGCTTATCAATGGAATGTACAAAGATGTCAGCAAGGCGATATCGAATAGAGAAGCCGATGTCATCCAGCATGTAGCGGAAGAGCAGGTGAGGGCGGGAGCGAATATCCTGGATATCAACACCGGCCCATATTCGAACAATCCGAAGGATGATATGAAATGGCTTGTCGAGAATATCCAGAAGGTTGTCAGCGTGCAGCTATCCCTGGATTCGACAAAGATCGATGTCATTGAAGAGGGCATTAAGGTCGCGGCCAATCGCGTGGTCATCAATTCGACAAGCGCCGACGATGATAAGATGTCCGCGGTATTTGAGCTCGCGAAGAAATATAATGCGCAGGTCATAGGGCTCGCTATGGATAAGACGGGGATCCCTAATACGAAGAACGACAGGTTAGGGCTTGCCGCGAAGATAGTCGCGAAAGCTACAGAGTACGGTATCAGTCCCGCGGACCTTTATCTCGATCCGATAGCTATGCCTGTAAACGTGACTCAAAGCCAGGGCCGCGAGGTTATGGACGCGATAAGAGATTTTAGCGTGCTCTCTAATCCCGCTCCGAATACCGTTATAGGGTTGTCCAATGTATCGCAGGGGACGAAAAGACACCGCAGCCTCTTAGACAGGACATTTCTGGTGATGGCCCTTGCCAACGGGTTGACGGCCGCGATCCTCGATCCGCTCGATAAGGAGCTGATGGACGCCATGATTGCCGCCGAGCTCATATTGAACAAACATATCTATTGCGACTCATTCCTGGAAGCGTACAGAAGGAAATAAGTTTTTCGCAAGAAGAAGGAGAATTCAGATGGAACGCAAAAAAATAATGATCGGCGATTTGGCCGCGAAGAAACGCGAAGGCAGGAAGATCACGATGCTTACCGCATATGACTATCCGATGGCGCGTATTATCGATGATGCCGGGATCGACGTGATCCTGGTCGGTGATTCGCTCGGGATGGTGGTGCTCGGTTACGATTCGACGGTGCCGGTGACGATGGACGAGATGATCCATCACGCGAAGGCAGCCCGCCGCGGCACGAAATTCGCTTTTCTGGTCGGCGATATGCCGTTCATGTCATATCAGGTCTCCAAGGAAGAAGCTGTACGCAACGCCGGAAGATTCATGAAGGAAGCTCTCTGCGATGCCGTGAAGCTAGAGGGCGGCGACGAAGTGCTCGATGTCACGAAGGCGATAGTGGACGCAGGGATCCCCGTCCTCGGACATCTGGGGCTCACTCCGCAGACCGTCTCCAAGCTCGGCGGATATAAGGTGCAGGGCAAGGACCGGGAGTCGGCGGAGAAGATCATCGATCAGGCATTGAGGCTCGAGAAGGCCGGCTGTTTTGCCGTGGTCCTCGAATGCGTTCCCGACAAGGTGGCGAAGCTCGTCACTGAAAGGCTGAGAATACCGACCATAAGCTGCGGCGCGGGACCTGATTGCGACGGCCAGGTAATGGTCACTAACGATATGATAGGCCTTTTCGACAGGTTCGTCCCGAAATTCGTCAAACAGTATATTAAGCTTTTGCCTCTGATATCGGATGCGTTTAAGAAGTATAAAGAGGAAGTGGAGAACGGCGAATTTCCGGGACCCGAACATACATTCACGATAAAAGCGGAAGAGTTGAAGGAAATTAAAAAGGGGTAGGTGCTTTGATGAAGATAACAGTCGTCGGTCCGGGCGCGTTAGGATGTCTGATAGCCGCGTTATTGAAAAATAAGACAAAGGACGAGATCTGGCTGCTGGACGAATTCGCCGATAGGGCCAGGAAGATCTCGCTCGAAGGCATAAAGGTCGAAGGCATGAGCGGCCCGTTCACGGTCAAGGTTAACGCGACGGCGAACGTCAATGATATCGGTTCGTGCGACCTCGTTATCCTGTGCGTGAAAAGCTATTCTACCGAGGATGCCTGTAAAGGGATAAAGGACCTAGTATCGGAAAAGACCGGAGTCCTGACTCTCCAGAACGGCATTGGCAACATTCAGATATTAAACGATTACTTCGGCCCGGAGAGGGTGATCGCAGGCGTCACGAACCACGGCTCGACCCTGATCGAAACCGCCCATGTAAGACATGCGGGAAAAGGCGACACGATCATAGGCAAGGCGGACGGCAGAGTGCTCGGCGCGATACGCGAAGTCGCCGGCATATTGACGAAGGCGGGTTTTGAGGCAAAGGTCTCCAAGGATATCGATTCCGTAATATGGAGTAAACTGGTCGTCAATGTCGGGATAAACGCTCTTACTGCTATCACTCGCCTGAATAACGGCGCGCTTATCGAACACGAAGAATGCCGGCAAATTTTGCGAAGCGCGGTGCAGGAAGCGGTAAAGGTCGTGAAGCGTAAGCGCATAAAGCTTTTATATGATGACCCGATACAGAAGGTGGAGTCCGTCTGCAGGGCGACTTCCTCGAACGTATCGAGCATGCTTCAGGACATATTGAATAAGAAGAGGACGGAGATAGATTTTATAAATGGCGCCATAGTGAGACAGGCGAAAGCGCTCAACATCCCGACTCCGGTCAATGAGGTATTGACCAATCTAGTAAAGACAATAGAAAAGAACAGGGAAAAGAGAGCGAAGGAGAAGTAGATGCTGATCATAGGTGAGAGAATAAATTCTACAAGGCCGAAAATCTGTGAAGCCATAAAAGCGAGAAACGCCGCCGATATTCTGAAGGAGGCTAAAAGCCAGATTGCCGCAGGCGCCGTATATATCGACGTAAATTGCGCCGTTACCTCAGGCGATGAGCTTCAGGATATCGACTGGGTGATCAGCGTTATTCAGAGCAAGGTGCCGGGCGTGAATATCTGTATCGATAGTCCTAACTATCTTGCCCTGGAGAGAGGCCTTAAGGTCTATAAGTCTACGGGGAGCCTTTTCATTAATTCGATAACCGACGAGGATTCGAGAATAAATAATATTCTTCCGCTAGCGATCAAATATAAAGCGAAGCTTGTCGCCCTCACGATGAGTGATAAAGGGATGCCGGATACAGCTAATGAGCGCTTCGAGATCGCTAAGAGTATCGTCGAAAAGGTGAGGAGAGCAGGTTTTAATACAAATGACCTCTACATAGACGCGCTTATCAGGCCGATATCTACAGAGCCCGCCCAGGCGAGCGAATTTTTAAAGTCGATAAAGATGATAAAGAGCTTGGGCGACGTTAAGACGATATGCGGGCTTTCCAATGTCTCGTTCGGCCTTCCTAGTAGGGGCCTCATAAATTCCATATTTCTGGCAATGGCAATGAGCGAGGGATTGGACGCGGCGATAGTCGATCCGACCGAGAAGCATATAGCGTCGAGCTTTACCGCCTCCGGCGCCCTCCTGGGCATCGACGAATACTGCGGTAATTATATCAAAGCTTTTCGCGAAGGAAAATTAACCTAATTTTTATGGCGAAGAAGATGTTTGTCGCGGCTACGATGCAGAACGACGGGAAGACGACCGTATCGCTCGGCCTCATAGCGGCGCTGAAGAAGCGCTTTGACAGGATCGGCTTCATCAAGCCGATCGGCCAGCGCTATCTCGTGGAACAGGGCTATAAGGTCGACGAAGATTCGATACTTATCGAAGAGGTCTTCGGGATCAAATGCAATATTAAGGATATGTCCCCGATCGCGATAGAGCGCGGATTCACCGAGCGGTTCATCGAAAAGGGCGCCGAAGAGGACCATGCGAAACAGATCGCCGACGCGTATGAGCGTGTAGCCGCGGATAACGATCTTGTGATAATCGAAGGCACCGGGCACGCGGGCGTGGGGAGCGTCTTAAATTTGTCCAATGCCTCGGTGGCAAAGCTTCTTGGAGCGGACGTCCTGCTCATCTCATCGGGCGGCGTAGGCAAGCCCATAGACGAGATGATGCTCAATAAGGCGCTCTTTGACAAAGAGGGGGTAAATATTGCCGGAGTTGTGGTCAATAAGGTATTGCCGGGTAAGTACGAGAGGATAGCCGGCCTGGCAAGGAAGGGCCTTGAACAAAAGGGCCTGAACGTTTTCGGGGTACTGCCGTACCAGAAGATCCTCGATATACCCACGATGCGCGAGATAAAGGAAGAGCTGAAGATACAGATTTTATACGAAGGGGACAGTTTCGATAAGCCCGTCGAGAATGTGCTGATCGGGGCCATGAACGTCAAGGATGCGATGCAGCTTGTAAGTAATAATACTTTAATGATAATACCCGGCGATCGCGATGACCTGATCGCGGCGGTCTGTAAAGTTCAGTCGGACAAGATGAAGAAGAACTGCCGCTTTTCCGGCCTGATCATATCCGGCGGGATCATGCCCGGGCGCGGGAGCGTGAAGAATCTCAGTAAATCAAATATAGCTGTCCTGATCACCAAAGAGGATACATACAAGATAGCCTCACGGATACATTCGATGGTAGTGAAGTTGAAGCCCCAGGATACCGAAAAGATTAAGATAATCGTCGACATGGTCGAGAAGTCCCTCGATATCGATAAGGTCGTCGCCAGCCTGAAATGACTACTCCGCGCGCAGTAACAATTTCATTATTATTTATAATGATCATCCTGGCGCTCATCATAACGCGCGCTATCCATCAGAACGCTCCGGTAATAGAAAAAGAAGAATTTCTGATGGGCACTATCGTGCAGATCAAGGCTCCCGTAGGCCCGGATGGCAATGCCGGAAGGATCGGTAAGGCGATCGATAAGGCCTTCGATGAAATAGCCAGGGTTGAAAGCGTATTCAGCGTATACAAAGCCGACAGCGAGATATCAAAGATCAATCGTTTAAAAAATGGAGAAACGCTAAAGATCTCCAGAGAGGCTTTTGAGCTCATAAGTAAAGCTATCAAATACGGCCTCAAGACCGGCGGAGTGTTCGATATAACGGTAAAGCCGCTCATAGATATCTGGGTCAGGGCGAAGGCCGAAGGAAAAATTCCATCGGAAAGCGATATTCGAGACGCGATCGATAAAGTCGGCTCAAGGGATGTAGTATTGGACAGTTCCGGATCTACAATCTCATTTAAGAAGCCCGGCATGGCGATCGATCTGGGCGGAGTCGCGAAAGGCTATGCGGCCGGTCAGGCGATAAAAGTACTAAAGGAAAACGGCGTGAAGAGCGCTATCGTTCATGCCGGCGGCGATATGTATTGCCTCGGATTTAAATCCGGCAGTAAACCCTGGAAGGTGGGTATCCAGCATCCGCGGGAGAGGCTCTCGATCATCTATGAGCTTGAGGTGAGAGACAAGAGTGTTGATACATCCGGCGATTATGAGCGATATTTCATGTTGAGAGGGAAGCGCTACTCTCATATAATAGATCCCAGGACGGGGATGCCTATAGGCGATGGTGTGGTTAGCGTTACTGTGATAGCGGATGATCCGACTATAGGGGATATATATTCGACTGCGCTATGCATCTTGGGGGAAGACGGTTTAGGATTCGCGAAAGAAGAGGGCATCGATGCCTTGATGGTTAAAAAGACCGGCAGCCATTTTAATGTCAAGATGACGGAAGGATTTTGGAAGCGGTACAATGTTAAAGAAAAGAGCAAGCTCTAAGACAAAGGTCGTAGTGGGGCTGTCCGGCGGAGTCGATTCGTCGCTGGCGGCCGCGCTTCTTAAGAAAGAAGGCTACGACGTCATCGGCATCACATTCAGAATGTGGCCGAAGGAAGAATGCGGGCAAAGTAGCTTGCGCGCCTGCTGCTCTCTCGAAGCGGTGACCCGCGCCAGGGCAGTCTCGGAGGATTTAGGGATACCTTATTATGTGGTCGATTTTAGCGCGGACTTCAAAAAGCATGTTATAGACTATTTCTGCTCGGAATATCTGAAGGGTCTTACACCGAACCCGTGCGTTATCTGTAACCAAAAAATTAAATTCGGAAAACTTCTCGAGAAAGCGCGATCGCTCGGCGCGTCATACGTTGCGACGGGCCATTACGCGAAGACAGGCTTAGATAAGAAGAGCGGGCGGTTTCTACTTAAAGAGGGCAAGGATAAGGTAAAAGAGCAGTCTTACTTTTTATTCAATCTTTCACAGGAGCAGTTAAAGCATGCGATCTTTCCGCTGGGCAACATGACAAAGAAGAAGGTGCGGGCTCTCGCTAAAAGAATGAAGATAAAGACCTATAATACGGTTTCGAGCCAGGATATCTGTTTTATCCGGGACCGGAATTACGCAGAATATATCAGGGAGAAGACGGGCGTCGAGATAAAAATCGGTAAGATCGTAGATAAATACGGTAAAGTACTTGGCCAGCATAAGGGTATACCATTCTATACGATAGGCCAGCGCCGCGGGCTCGGTGTAGCATATAAAGAGCCTCTCTACGTTACGGCATTTGACATTGAGAGTAATCGTGTTGTGGTCGGGGTGAAAGAAGATTTGATGAAGAAGACCGTTATTGCCGACAGGCTCAACTGGATATCGGTAAAGGGGATAGAGAAACCTCTGAAAGTGATGGCTAAGATACGGTATAATCATAAGAAGGCGAAGGCTGTTGTCACGAATATGGGCGCCGATGTCGTTCGGGTTGATTTCGACAAACCTCAATCAGCGCCAACGCCGGGTCAGGCGGTCGTCTTCTACGATAAGGATATTGTTGTAGGAGGCGGCTGGATTAAGGAAGCGCAATAATTTTATGGGTAAGATAGAGAAGCTGAAAAAAATACTGAAGGGCATGAAGAGCGTTGTGATCGCGTATTCCGGTGGGCTCGACAGCACGTTTCTGCTAAAAGTGGCCCTCGACTCGCTCGGCAGGCAGAATGTGCTTGCCGTGACGGCGCGTTCCGAAACTTATCCGGAGGCTGAATATAAAGAGGCGATGCGAATAGTAAAGAAGATTGGCGCGAGGCACATCACGATACATACAAAAGAGCTTGAGATAAAGAACTTCAAATCGAACCCGGTCAATCGATGCTACTATTGCAAGAAAGAGCTCTTCAGGAAGCTCGATAACTTGCGGAAATCGCGCAGAATGCGCTACCTTCTCGACGGCACCAATTACGACGATCTGAAAGATGTGCGCTACGGAAGATTCGCGGCAAAGGAATTAGGCGTAAGAAGCCCGCTTCTCGAGGCTAAATTTACTAAAGCCGATATCAGAAGATATTCGAAGCGTCTCAGGCTTCCGACCTGGGATAAGCCACCGTTTGCCTGTCTCGCATCTCGCCTTCCATTCCATAATAAGATAACCGCGAAAAACCTGAAGAGGATAGATGAAGCCGAAAGTTATTTAAAGAGTCTGGGGTTTAAGCAGGTAAGAGTCAGATTGCACAAAGATATCGCTAGGCTTGAGCTATTACCGTCGGATCAGAATAAAGCTATTAAGTTGAGGGATAAAATTACGAATAAATTAAGGAAGCTCGGTTTTATCTATATAACGATCGATCTGATGGGATACCGGACCGGTAGCATGCATGAAGCGGTCCGATATTCTTAATTCTTTATCCTTTTGACTTGCAAATTTCCGGTGATGCCGATCTTAGTGATCTTCGTGCATTTGACTTTAAATATCACAACTTTTTTAGGAAATGACACTTCAAAAAAATTATGCTTCTGTATTCCCTGAACATCTTCAATAATACGCCTTGCGGTATGTCGCACTTCCATATCTATCATTGTCTTTGAGAGTTTCTTATATTGAGGCCCCTCGGTTATAATTTTGACTGTACCGTTTATTTGCCATCCCTCCAGAGTCTTCATATCGGTGGCGGAGAGCGATATTTTAGGGTTAATCTTTAAATTTTGAAATGTATGTCCTCTGACATAATCGGCCAGGTATATAAAGCCATCATCTATCTTTATTACGTATTTAGGCGCCGCATTAGGCCTGCCGCTTAAATCGCATGTCCCGACGCTTACAAATTCTTTATTTAACAAGAATTTTTTGATATTTTCCGTTATTAACATCTTTGGCGCGTCTTTCACGTATTGCTCACTCCTTTATGCTGTTTGCGATTCTCATTTCCAGGGTGTCCCTTTATGGGATGGCCCCAGGTTATAATTAATATTTTTTTATCTTTCACTCTATGTTTTTACTGCTCCAAACGATAAGGCTATTGCAGCCATAATTACCCAAAAAATACCCCGAAGAATCCACGCAACTATTAGCAACGGAATTGTCATCTCAAGCTCGGCAATGGCGGGAATAAAAAATCCTGTATTATACGCCAAACCGTTATTATTTGAATTATATAAGTGTAAAGACTGCGGAGCTAATACGCTTGCTGGCAATTTTATAAATGAAATTATGCCATGCCATAACCCTTGCCAAAATCCACCCCGTACATCATCATAATAGGTTAAATTTGCATAACAGGTATTTATAAAGATGGGAGAGAGAAAGATCAGCAAGGTAACCGTTATGATTTTCTTGGTCTTGTTGCTCATATACACTTCCTATTGTTCATAGGCATTAAAGGTCATTACTTTAGTTATAGGTTGCTTTAAATCACTTCCTGTTATTGTGTATATAATGTAGTATCGACCGGGCTTTTTT
This sequence comes from Candidatus Omnitrophota bacterium, assembly GCA_026387175.1. Lineage (NCBI taxonomy): Bacteria > Pseudomonadati > Candidatus Omnitrophota > Candidatus Omnitrophota bacterium. The sequence goes on along the minus strand of JAPLME010000003.1, from coordinate 15,904 downwards.
ACTGCAAAAAATATTGGTTGAGCAGCATTGTGACCTATGCCGCTGTTTATGTTTCCCAATCCAATATTATAATTCTTATTTGTGTAATTCTGCCATGGCTGAAATCTTGTTACTTCAAACTCATCTGGGAATGTTAAAAATAGTTTTATATCATTAATAGTCTTTGAATTAATATTTCGCACCCCGAGGGTTAATTTCTGTTCATCTTTTTTGATGTTTAACGGTATGGGATTCTTCGGGTTTATGTCTCGTTCCATATCACCAGCAGGGGAAGCATTAAGATAGGTTTTGCCGTTAGGATAATTATAGTCGTTGGCATATGGGAGATAAGCAATTACCTTATCTATTTTTACGCTTTCTATCATTAACACAACTTTCCATAAAATTAATCCACCTATAACAGTGCCGATTATCCCGATTAGCGAGACTTTTATAAAATCATTCATTTTTATTTCCTCATAATAAAAAGGGCACCAGTTTATCACCAATGCCCATGATATTATCTAATAAGTTCTTTATTGTAATCCTTCATGCCTTGTATTTTACCGCCACAGAGGGAAGTAAGTCAATATCAATAAAGCGAGCGGGAATATTTTTTTAAAATATCGTGCCCCTCGGCCACTTAGATGCGGGCTCGGGACAAATTTGGAATAAAAGATTTTGAGAAATTTGCAATCCCTTTGCGGAAAGCCCACGGGATGCAGACTATTTTAAAATAATCTGCAACAATTTTGGCACTTTTAGCGTCTTTATATATGGGGGGAGAGGCTGTTAAATAATTTGACAATTTAAGTGGTAAGACTATAATAAAGGAGCTAAAAAAATGAAGAAAGAGAATATGAAGACCGGAAGAAGCACAGATTTTGATCAAGAAACGAGAGTTTTGCTCGAGGACATGCAGTCGGGCATTAAGACTATTGCCGAGGGCCATTCTGGCATTGTATCCAGGCTTGATCGCATAGAGGCCAGGTTAGGTACCGTTGAGTCCGAATTAAACACTGTAAAGATTGTTGTTTATAATATAGATTCACGGCTGATAAACGTAGAGTTGCGACTAACGAAAGTAGAGCACAAGCTGGATACATCCATTGAGCAGAATGGGGTAAGATTCGGGCAGATAGAGAAGAAGCTGGCGTTGGCGTAAAATTACTTGTGATTCAGGGGCGGCTGTGAAAGCGATTTCATAAGTGCCCCTTTTTGAAAATAGTGGCGGGGTAGCTCAGTCTGGCAGAGCAGTCGGCTCATACCCGGCGTGTCGTAGGTTCAAATCCTACCCCCGCTACCAGTTAATGTTCCTTTCCCTTATGTTGAAGTAGCAGGAAAATAATGCGCTACCCGGTCATAGTTTTAACCCTCATAATAGCAGCAACCTTCTCCTTGCCGCACACATACGCTGAACAGCATCAGAAAGAGCGCTACCTAGAAGATACCGTTAAGGTGGATAATAAGCTGGTTAAGATAAAGATCGACTTCGACGCCAGGAAGGTGGTTTATTTCTGGGATGAGGGAGCGAATAAGTGGGCCGATGCGTCACTTTATCCGGCCGATCTTAACAAAGCGTATTCGGAAAAGAGAGCGTTCCAGGAGATGCAAGGAGAGCTTGACGGGCTTAAGGACGAGACGTGGGACGATCGATACCGCAGCAGATGAGAAGAGAGGGACGTTAACGTGTTCAAGGTTACAGCCGCTGTCATTGAAAAAGACGGCAAGATATTGATAGCGAAGAGGCGCATAGGCGATCGTCACGGCGGCAGGTGGGAATTCCCGGGAGGCAAGATAGGCCCCGGTGAGACTCCCGAGGAGTGCCTGAAGCGGGAACTTAAAGAAGAGCTCGGCATCGAAGCCGAGATCGGAGAATTCATCTGCGCGAGCAGATTCAGATATATGCTGGTGCCGCTGGAGCTATTGGTCTACAAAGCCCGTTATCTCTCCGGAGAATTCCGGGCGCTCGATCACGATGAATTAAGATGGGTCGAGCCTTCTCAATTAAGCGAATACGACTTCGCGAAGGCCGATGTTAAGGTTGTGAAGAAACTGATGAAAGATATTTGTCATGACGCAAGAACCACCTGAATCGGAAGTTTTTGACATCGCCGTGGTCGGAGGTGGTGCCGCTGGAAGCATGGCCGCTATACGGGCCGGCGAGCTCAAGAAGAGTGTTATCCTGATAGAGCGCAATGATTCGATCGGTAAGAAGATACTCATCACAGGCAAGGGCAGGTGCAATATAACGAATACCGCGCCCATCGAAACGTTTATTGAAAAATTCGGTGGAAGCGGTAAGTTTCTGCGCACGGCCCTATTCAGGTTCTTCAATGCCGATTTGATAGAATTTTTCAGGTCCCACGGCCTCGATATGAAGACTGAGCGGCAGGGGCGGGTATTTCCGGTAACCGATAAGGCGCGTTCGGTCGTAGAGGTCCTTGAGAATTGCCTCGCCGGAAACGGTGTTAAAGTAATGTATAAGGCAAAGCTTGAGGCTATTAAAACAAAGAATGGATTATTTCAGCTTGAGCTAGAGGGCCGCCATACGATAATCGCAAAGAAGGTTATCCTCGCCGCAGGAGGCGCGTCATATAAGGCAACCGGCTCGACGGGCGACTCTTTTAATATAGCCGCTAAGCTGGGGCATACGATAGTTCCTCTTAAGGCCGGCCTCGTGCCGCTCGTCACAAAAGAGAAATGGGTTAAGGACCTGCAGGGGCTGGCGCTTGAGCATATACGTCTCACGTTCGAATGCGGTAAGAAGAGGCTGGTCTCTGAAATAGGCGAGCTGATGTTTACTCATTTCGGTGTTTCAGGGCCGCTTGTCCTGGATTTAAGCGGCGAGGTGGTGACGCTTCTATCGGAGAATAAGGAAGTTCGCCTCCTGATCGATCTTAAGCCGGCCTTGACCGTAGAACAGATGGAGAAGAGGATGCTGAATGATCTCAAAGGGCCGGGTAGAATGCAATTTAAGAATGTAATGAAAGGCTATCTTCCGCAGAGGCTCATAGCGGTCTTCATGAATTTAGCGGGGATCGACGCTGAAAGAGAGGCTAACCAGATCACGTATGAAGAGAGGCGCGCAATTCTTAATTTATTTAAAGCATTGCCTCTGACTATTAAAGGGGCGCTACCCATAGAAGAGGCGATGGTTACCGGCGGAGGGGTTTCGACGCGGGAGATCAATCCGAGGACTATGGAATCGAAGATAGTCCCGGGACTATACTTTGCGGGCGAGATCATAGACGGATGCGCCTCGAGCGGCGGTTATAATTTGCAACAGGCATTCTCGACCGGCCATCTCGCAGGTGAAGGCGCCGCTGCCCAAGTTAACTGAGGATGATTTAATGGCGACTAATTTAATTGAACAGGTTCTGAAAACTATCCGAAACTACGAGCTCTTGAAGCCGGGAGACGCGGTGCTGGTGGCGTGTTCCGGGGGGCCGGATTCTGTGTTTTTACTACATGCGCTCGTCCGGCTCAAGAATAAGCTCAAGCTTAAGAAAGTGGCGGTCTGTAACTTGGACCATGGTTTGCGCGGTAAGGAGTCCCGGGCTGATTCGCTCTTCGTTAAAAAGATGGCGAAAGAGCTAGGCCTTGAATTCATCCATAAGAAAGTGAATTTAAAAAGCGCCGGATTAAAAGGGATTTCGACCGAGGAGCTGGCGCGCGCGGAGCGTTACAAGTTCTTTAAGGAAGCCGGAGCAAAACTGCGAGCCGGCGTTATCGCGACCGGCCACACGCTGGACGATCAGGCCGAAACGGTTCTGATGCGGGTGATAAAGGGCGCTTCGTTAAAAGGGCTTGTCGGAATTGCTCCTTCGAGAAATGAGGGAGACCTCAAGGTAGTGCGGCCGCTCTGTGAGCTCGAGAAGTCGGAGATCGTGAAATATCTGGATAACGAAAGAATAGATTACAGGATCGACCATACAAATCTCGAGCCGATATATTTCAGGAATATTATCAGGGGGGAGATCATTCCGTTCCTTGAGAAATTCAATCCGCGCCTGAAGCGTGCCCTCTTCAGTATGGCGGAGCATCTGCGCGAAGATTTCGAATTCATAGAGGAGGCCAACGCCGGAATCAAGGGGATGGTCTCTTATTCAAAAGATGGCGGTGTCGAGATCGGCCTTAAGGATTTGATCGTTCAGGCGAGAGCCATTCAGAAAGAGATCCTGCGCGACTTGCTCGAGAAAGCCGGCGGCGAAGTGAAGAAGTTGTCGTTCAGGCATTGGAAAGAGGTAGAGGCCCTTATCAATCGTAAGGCGAAAGGCAGCTCTGTCCATCTGCCCGGCGGCATAAAGGCCGTGAGAGGCGAAAAGACCCTCCGTTTTGCTAAAATCTAATCTTGCTTGCAAGACTATATCTTGATATATTAATAATACTCTGTTAAAATAACTTCCAAATAAGAATGGAGCTAAAAATAAATGGAACCGAACAAGAATCGAAATAAAAATGTACCACCGGCAAGAAGTAAAGGTAACTTTATAATCTGGTTTTTCATAATTCTGGGCGTGCTCTACCTGGTCAATACCTTCAGCCAGAACCCGGCCGAAAAGCCTACCAGGGAAATACCCTACGCGCAATTTTTTCAGATGCTGAAAGATAACAACACCACTCATAATATAACTGCCTGCGTAAAGATCGAAAATATCCTTAAGGGGTCGCTTTCCGACGGGACAAAATTCATAGTCAATATACCCGATTCGGACCAGGATATGATCAGAAGTTTACGTGAGAACGTGAAAGATTTTGATATAAAACCGCCCAAGACGCTCTGGATGAACCTCTTTTATTCGCTCGGGCCCATGGTGCTATTCATCCTATTCCTATGGCTATTCGTATACAGGGGCAGCGCGGCTCAAGGCGGCGGAAGATTTATGGCGTTCGGGAAGTCGCGCGTGACGCTGGGGTCAGAGGCGAAGGTGAAGATCACGTTTGAAAATGTGGCCGGAGTGGATGAGGCCAAACAGGAACTGCAGGAAGTCATTGAATTCCTGAAAGATCCCCGCAAGTTTCAGCGGTTGGGCGGAAAGATCCCGAAAGGTGTCTTATTGATGGGCCCTCCGGGCACCGGCAAGACGCTCCTTGCCAAAGCAGTCGCCGGAGAGGCGAACGTGCCATTTCTTTCAATGTCAGGTTCCGATTTCGTCGAGATGTTTGTGGGAGTGGGCGCATCGAGAGTCCGTGACCTCTTCGAGCAGGCGAAGAAGTCCGCGAAGGTGAGCGGCCGCGGAGCGATCATATTTATCGATGAGATAGACGCCGTAGGACGCCAGCGCTTTGCCGGTATCGGCGGCGGCCATGATGAAAGAGAGCAGACCCTGAACGCGCTTCTCGTCGAGATGGATGGATTCAATACGCAGGAAGGGGTCATCCTGATAGCCGCTACCAACAGGCCCGATGTGCTTGACCCGGCTCTTCTCAGGCCTGGGAGATTTGACCGTCAGATAGTGATCGATAGGCCGGATATAGTGGGTAGAGAGGCGATACTCAAGGTTCACATCAAGAACGTGAAGCTCGACAAGTCGGTTGAGTTAAATGTGATCGCGCGCCAGACGCCCGGATTCTCCGGCGCGGATCTTGCCAATCTTGTAAATGAGGCGGCGCTCCTGGCAGCGCGCCGGAATAAAGAGACGGTCACGATGCCTGAATTGCAGGAATCTATTGAAAGGGTGATGGCCGGCCCCGAACGTAAATCTAAGATCATATCAAAACAGGAAAAGCTGATAGTCTCCTACCATGAGACGGGACATGCGCTTCTTGCTCTGGTGATGCCGGGCGCCGATCCGCTGCATAAGGTCTCGATATTGCCCAGGGGTATGGCCCTGGGTTATACCATACGTATGCCTTTGGAAGACAGATATATAGTTACCAAGGAAGAGCTTCTCGGGCGCATCACGGGCTTACTCGGCGGCAGAGTGAGTGAGGAGTTGATGTTCAATGAACTTTCCACCGGCGCTCAGAACGACCTTGAGATTGCTACGGCCCTTGCCCGCAAGATGGTCACAAGGTTCGGAATGAGCCAAAAGCTGGGGCACCTCACATTCGGCCACAGAGAAGAGCAGATCTTCCTGGGCCGGGATATCATTGAGGAGCGAAACTACAGCGATCAGACGGCGCTCGTAATAGACCAGGAGATCCGCAGGATAATAGACGAATGTTACACCAGGGCTAAAGATGAACTTATCAAACATAAAGACAAGCTGAAGATGCTTGCCGAGAAGCTTCTGGAAAAAGAAGTGATGGATGTGGACGAGATAAAGACCCTTCTGGGAATTGCCAAGGATGAAAATACTGCCAAGGCTTGATCTCTCCGGACGCACCCATGTGATGGGTGTATTGAACGTGACTCCGGATTCTTTTTCCGACGGAGGTAGTTTCTTTGATAAGACGAAGGCCGTAAAACGCGCCCTGGCAATTGCCCGCGAAGGCGCGGATATTATAGATATCGGAGGCGAATCTACGCGTCCAGGCGCTAGGGGTATCAGCGCCAGAGAAGAATTGGCCCGTGTGATCCCTGTGATATTGGCCGTTTCGAAAAAGACCCGCATCCCGATCTCTATCGATACTATGAAGGCGGAGGTTGCGGAAGAGGCCATCAGGGCCGGCGCGACTATCGTAAACGATGTCTCCGGACTGAAATATGATAAGGATATGGCGTCCGTTGTCGCGAAGTATGGCGCTTCAGTTATAATTATGCACATGAAGGGCACGCCCAGGAATATGCAGTTAAGGCCGCGTTATAAAGACACCGTAAAAGATATAGTCAAAGATTTAAAAATTTCGATAAAGATGGCTAAGGAAGTAGGCGTGGCCGGCGATAAGATCATAATAGACCCCGGAATAGGGTTCGGCAAGACATTCGAACATAACCTTGAGATACTGAACAGGCTGGAGGAATTTACAGAGTTGAAGCGGCCTATATGCGTCGGCACTTCACGCAAGTCGTTCATAGGAAAGGCCCTTGGTATAAAAGATCCGGGAGGAAGGCTTATCGGCACGATCGCGGCATCTGTAATAGCTATAATGAAAGGCGCGAGCCTGATAAGAGTTCATGATGTTAAAGAGGCCGCACAGGCTGCCCTTATGACAGACAGCATATTACGGTCAGGAGCAAATTAATGCAGGTGTTGCCGTACTGGAAGATAATAGTTGAGATATCGATCCTCTGGTATGTCATATATATGAGCTTCTTATTTGTAAAGGGCACGCGTTCCGAACAGCTTCTTAAAGGGCTTCTTGTATTGGGCGCGATATTCTTTGTGACTCAGCAGCTCGGCCTGTATGCGATCAGCTGGGTTCTCACCAGATTGATTCCCATATCGATCATAGCCCTTGTGGTAATATTCCAACCCGAACTAAGGCGCGGTCTGGCGCAGCTGGGACAGCTTGGCATGCACCAGACCAACGTTGAGCTTATAGAGGAGATCGCCGGCGCCGCGGCAAACCTTTCCAGGCGCAAGATAGGCGCCCTGATCGTGATCGAGAGGGAAGTGGGGTTGAAGAGTTACGTAGAAAGCGGCACTCCGATAGATGCCAAGGTTACGAATTATCTGCTCACTTCTATATTCATACCTCAATCACCCTTACATGACGGCGCGGTAGTGATTCAGCAGGGCAGATTGGTTGCGGCCGGATGCGTCCTGCCCCTGCCGGAAGAAGAGAAGACGTTCCCTAAAGCCCTCGGAATGCGCCACAGAGCCGCCGTAGGTATAAGCGAAGAGACAGATGCCGTATGTGTAGTTGTGAGCGAAGAGACAGGGGCGGTATCGGTAGCGCATGCCGGCAAACTCACTCACGGGCTAGACGAGGAGGCACTGGTCAGGACGCTGAAAAATCTTTTCTATAGGGCCGAAAAGAGAAAAAACCCATTTAATATAAAAACATCGCTTTTAAAGCGCGGTAAGAATAAGGAAGAATAGGCAATATAAGCTTGTGCTAAAATCCATTAGAGAGTTTTTCACAAAGAATGTCTGGCTTAAGATAGGCTCGCTCCTTCTGGCTCTAGTCCTATGGTTCTACGTAGTCAATGAGCTCCATAAAGGCAGTGAAGAGGACAGGCAGTTCCTGAATAAAATATTGCCTTCGGAAGGGCTCTCGGCGAAGAAACTTTCAATAAAGCCGATACTCACCGGAACTCCGCCGCGGGGTTATATGGCGGATTCGCGCAAAGCGGTCGTTGCGCCGGATTACTGCATAGTAGTCGGCACAAAGGACCTGCTGTCGAAGATACGCTTCGCTTACACTATGCCCATAGATGTCCGGGGCGTGACAAAATCATTTACCAGGTCGGTGCCGTTAAATCCGATAGCGCCGGGGATTTATATGGAAGAGACGCTTGTGCAGGTTACAGTGAGCGTGGAGAAACAGTGATGATGGTCAAGCTGGGTGTGAACATAGATCATGTCGCGACTATCAGAGAGGCGAGGAAGACTTATGAGCCGAGTCCTGTAGAGGCCGCTAAAGAGTGCATTAGGGCCGGATGCGACTCGATAGTCTGCCATCTGCGCGAGGATCGTCGTCACATAAAGGACGCCGACGTTATTCAGCTTCGCAAGATTATTACCAATCTTAATCTCGAAATGTCGATCGCTAAAGATATTGTGGATTTTGCGTGCAAGATAAAGCCCAATCAGGCGACCCTTGTTCCGGAGAAGAGGCAGGAGGTAACGACGGAAGGCGGCTTGGATGTGAAGGGGAATGAAGCGCGTATTAAGCGGGTGGTCGCGCGGCTACGCAGAAACGGCATAGCTGTGAGCTTATTCATAAACCCTTCACCCGGACAGATCGATGCGTCTGTAAGAGTCGGAGCCAGGATCATAGAATTTCACACAGGCGAATACGCGAACGCGCAGGGCGCCGGTGCCGTAAGGCGCCAGCTCGATATCTTAAAGCGCGCTGTCGCTTACGCGTCGGAAAAAGGCCTCAAGGTGAACGCGGGACACGGATTGAATTACAAAAACGTAAAGACTGTCGCGAAGATAAAAGGGATTAACGAATTGAACATAGGCCATTCCATCGTTGCGCGTGCGGTATTTACCGGCATCGCCCGCGCCGTAAAGGATATGATAGGTATCATAAGATGATATTGGGCATGGGTGTTGACATAGTGGAAATATACAGGATGAAGGATGCCATAAAGAAGTGGGGCGATTCGTTCCTGACTAAAATATTTACTCCCCGGGAGATAAAATATTCCACAGCGAGGCGTTTCGCGCACCAGCATTTCGCGGCAAGGTTCGCGGCTAAGGAAGCGGTGGTGAAGGCGTTTGGCGAGCCGAGCAAACATCCGATAAGATGGACGGAGATAGAAGTGCTGAACGATAAAGAGGGTAAGCCTATTATAGAATTTCATAACGATGCGCTGAAGCTGAAAAAGAAGAAGAGTGTCGGGAATGTAGTCGTCAGCATGTCGCATTCCAAAAATTACGCGATAGCCAACGTGATACTTATAGAAGGTGCTAAATGAATATAAATGAAGCGATAAAGAGTTTTCCGAAGAGGGCCGTCGACGCACATAAAGGAAATTTCGGCCACGTGCTCGTGATTGCCGGTTCGGGTGGCGGCACGGGTGCCGCCTATCTCACGGCTCAGGCGGCGGCGCTTTCCGGAAGCGGACTTGTGACGCTCGCGGTGGGTAGGAGTATATTTCCGATAATGGCGGTGAAGCTCACGGAAGTCATGGTGCGGCCGTTCTTTGAGACGAGAGATTGGTCGCTCAGCCTTTTTGCGGAGAAGGACATAATCAATTTCAGCGATAAGGCGGATGTCCTTGCTATCGGGCCGGGAATATCCCAGAATAAAGAGACTCAAGACCTGGTCAGGAATCTTATAGCTAAAGTCGAAAAACCGGTGGTCCTGGACGCCGATGGCATCAATGCCTGTGCCGGGCATGTCAGTATGTTAAAAACCGCCAAGTCCAGGCTTATCCTGACGCCCCATCCGGGGGAGATGGCGCGCCTTATCGGGCAGGATATTAAATATATCGAGCAAAATAGAAAAGATGTTGCGTTAAAGTTCGCCGCTGAGTATAATACCGTCTTAGTTTTAAAGGGGCATAATACAGTGGTTGCCGCTCCTACCGGCGACATATACGTGAATGAGACGGGTAATGCCGGTATGGCGACGGGCGGATCCGGAGACGTTCTTACCGGAATGATAGCTAGCTTTATAGGCCAGGGAGCCGGACCTTTTATCGCGGCGGCGCTTGGCGTATATTTTCACGGCCTGGCGGGCGACATCGCTCTTAAAGATAAGGGCGCGTTGAGCCTTTTAGCGACGGATATTTTGAATAAATTGCCGGAAGCATTAAAGGCGCTAGCATAGCTCATACGTGGCACCACAGGTGATACCAGGATTTGGGCTGGCATAACTCAGCTGGTAGAGTACCGGTTTTGTAAACCGGCTGTCGGGGGTTCGATTCCCTCTGCCAGCTCCACTTTAAGTATTAAATTGTTTTCGGTGAGGTACCAAAGCGGTCAAATGGATCAGACTGTAAATCTGACGGCTCACGCCTTCGAAGGTTCGAATCCTTCCCTCACCACCACTATAGTTTTAGGGACGCGTACAAAATTAGCTTTGAACCTGTCCCTGCTTAAAAAGAACTAAGATCATCTATAATAATGTTTTTCTCTCCAAGCACTCTTGCTCTATAGCTACTCCACATATAGTCTTCCGGTTTATTGACAAGTCCGGCTCTTACAGGGTTAAATTCGATATATGATAGAAGGTGTATGAGGTATTCATCCTTAAGGACAATCGGATTCTTGTAACGATTCTGCCATAAATGCCCAACTCTTTTGTATCTTCCGTTAAATATCATTGCATAAGTATGATGAAGGCCATGCATAAATGAGCTCATTGCTTTAAGCCCTTGAGGCGATTCAAGCATCAAGTGAATATGGTTGGACATGAGGCAAAAAGCATAAATACGGCAACCAAATTTAAGCTTATATTTGTGTACTAAATGAAGGTATGTGCGAAAATCAGTTGGATCGTAAAAAATGGCTTCCCTTTTATTGCCTCTCGCAATTATATGATAGCAAACATTTTCAATAAAAACCCTAGCAGTTCTGGGCACAAAAATCTCCTTTTTGTTATTTTGCTTCCCATATTATCTTTCCACACTATATAAGACGCTTTTTCCTCGAAAATTATTGCAAAAATTTTTTGCAATAGTGAAAAAGGGAAGAAGGGGGACAGGTCTAATCGTAAATTTGTACGCGTCCCTTTTGCTTTCTGATGAAGTGAATAGTGCATCAAAATTAGAATATAAAAAAGTCAGTAAATTGTCTTGCTTTCAACAGATTAGCTGATATACTATATGAATCATATTAGAAGAATACAACGTATGATTATCAGTTTTCGAATATATGTATAAACTATATATAAATAACACAAACTATATGAAAAAACTTATTATACTCGTTATAATTATGTCATTCGTCTTGCATGATATCGGTTGGGCATATGTGAACAATAACCCAAGCGACAAGGCTACTCTTGCCCCTGAGCCATTCTCTAATATCGAAAATTCTGCAGTCAGAGCCAATCTCCTTTACGTCATTAATTTAGTCGAACATGTCCAATATTCTCATATACTTTCAGGAGTGATGACGTTGGACGCTGTACAGCGGATCATTGAGGTTGAAAACAAAAGATTTCGGCCAGAGGATAGGTTTCCATTTGTGCATGAAAACGGTTATGTTCAGATCGATATTTCAGAAGGGTATCATCTTTATTACTACGATCCTGCGAAAATTGATGTTTCGCGTCTTCTTCGGCCTGGACATGAGCAGGTAGGGCATATTGAAGGGCTTAATAAAAATCTTTCGAGAATATTCGTAAAAGATATACAATACGTTTCAAAGCAATGTCACCTGGTTCAGAATCCGGAAATCAGTAAGTTTGTTAATTTGCTTGAGAGCCCATCGGAAAATATTAAGAACACCGCGCGCCAGGATCTTATTCGTATGGGAGAAGATCCGCAGCGCTGGGAGCAAACGCTTGACTCGCTTAGGCTATGGAGAGAGGAGAATGACGCCGGATTAAAAAGAGTGGCAGATTTTAACCTTGTTAATTCGGATGACGATTATTGGTTTAGAGCTTCTGTGGAATATCTTGATTTTATCTGGTCAATAATCAATGATCCGTCGACCTGTTCAATCGATGAAGTCGAGGATCTTATCAAAAAGAAGTCTTATAACACCGGCAGGAGGGCATACCTTTTGTCAGGAAAGGTGAGTGAGAATAAAGTCGTGCTCCGCTTACCGGATGGGCCTCTCGGGCCGATTGAAAACGATAAGTGGAGATGCGATCACAAAACTTTCCCCGACGGTCCGGAAAACTTTTTTAAAATCGAGACTACTATTCAGTCTGCCGCCGGAAAAGAGCCAGAAGTCGGCGGCTCGGCGGGGATAGAAGCGGAACGCAATGAAGTGGCAACGATTGCATATAGCATAGAAGGCGACGCTATCCGTATAAACCAATTTTTGGTCAACAAGTTATATGATAATCGCGGTGTTGCGACATGGCTCTTTAAGTGGCTCGTTTCAGATATCCTCGCCACCGATACAGATAAAAAAATAAAAAAGATCAGGTTTGACTATCATTGCATGTGGGCTAAGGAATTTCTTCTTAGCGTGGCCGCTGCAACTGATGGGAAGAGAGTTATAATAGGCCCATATTACGATGAATATGGCGAGTTTTATCTGCTCGGTGAGTTTTTTGAGGATAGCGCTGTCGATGAACGAATGGTTCCGGATTTACTTATCGGAATAAGCAAAAACCTGATTGACTCAATTAACCCGGCACTTACTATAGACGAAGCATTAATGAAAGTAGTGGATGAGATCGATACGATATCTGCGGCGAGCGGATGCACCCGCTTGATCCAGTATCTTCCGATCAGGGATAAGAAGATAATGGCGGCGGACGATAAGAGCGCTCAGGATATCAAGTGGGAGCCGTGCTATCAGCGCGGTCTTCGTACATCCGGGGTGAAGAATGAGCCGCTTCGCGGCGAGAAACGGCTTCTGGAGATGATGATGGTTACGAATGAAATAGAGCCGATCATAATTCCGGATGTCTGCGAATTTAAAGACGGCATGTGGATGATATCCGATAGGCAGAAGCTGATCGAATATCTGGAGAAGGAATATCTGAAAGAGGATGGACTATTCAATAAAGTAAAGGACTTTCCGGAGACTATCGCGGATGCGAAAAAACTTCTTAGTAGCGATCTTAAGAAAGCGCCGACAGGATATGGTCCTAATGAGGGGAACTCCGTATTATATTGCTATGCGATAGATCATTATAAGAGGCCGCTCTTCCTGTTTGCTGTAGTAGGCCGCCTTACCTATGCGCAGGAAATGGCCGTAGCGACAGGTTTTCGGCAGTCCCGCGCCGCCGCAAAAAAGATATATGAATTGGAAGCTTTGAGGGCGCATACCAGAGAGGTTAAAAAGATTGAGGCGGTTGCTGCTCTGACACTAAAAGGGATCGTTGAAAGCCTTCCCGCCCTATTTCATGCACTGGGAACTGCGACGGTGGTTGCACCGGCTCGACTATCGAAAACCGATCCTGCCCGGGCGCTAAAGATTAGAGACGCTGAGCAAAAGATCAGAGAAATAGAGTCTAAAGCTGTCAGAGTATCCAAAGCCCTATCGCATTTTAATGAGCGGATAAGAGATGTTTCCAGCCTTGAGTCGCCTGACGGTTCGGAACGGACAGCTACGATTACGGGATTTGGGCGCGCCGCTCAATCGACCATAAATATTTATCATCTCCTTCTCATGGCAGATACCATGGATGATGCGAGAAAGGTATATGCCGCTCACTTTGGCGGGCGAGAGAATGTGGTTAAGGATTTTGCGGATTCGTTTGCTGTCATCGCTCGATATTTTTTCGAGAAACAGCGTCTTATGACATTGGGAGATATTATCAATGATCATGAATATCAACAGGCCATAATAAATTTCGAATCTATAGAAAAAGACGTAAAAGAGATACCCGCGTTGCTCAGGGATATAACGCGGGCATTATCGGAATGGAAAGAAGACAATGTAGATATTTTTGAGAGAATCCAATCAGCGCCCGGCGCGTTAAATGACCCCAAACCATTTTTTACCTGGTTGGAAGAAGAGCATGACGATGCCGGTGCTAAATTACCGGAGGAAGAAAAGAAAAGAATGATAGCAGCTTTCTACATTAACGGATACCTTCCGATCTTCGAAGAGACGATACCATTTACCGATTATCTTATTGCCCAGGAAATCAATAAAAAACCGATAGATATTATTGAAGTAATAGGCAAGAGCATCGCACTGGGAGAGAATCAGGCCCGGGCCAGCGGGCTGAGAATACCTGTCGTTTCGTATATACACAAAGATGCTGTGGTCAGGGCGGTCACCGATCCGGAGATATTAAAGTTTCTGCTTATCGCTGATCTTGTAAAAAATGCCATCAAATATAGCCGGCCCGATGGAGAAGAGATTGTGGTTACAGTCGATAAGGCTGAAAACGGGAAATATGTACGGATAAGCGTTAGGGATACAGGCGTGGGTATTTCAGAGACCGATAGAAGAGATCATCTTTTCAAACAGGAGAGCAGGCTTGAAGCGACAAGAGCTACTGTTGCGGGCACGGGGCTCGGCCTCTATTTCGCCCGCAAGGCGGCCCTTCAGCTCGGCGGTCAGATTATCCTTGAGGAATCTGTGGTGGGGCAGGGAAGCACATTCACTATTTATCTTCCTATGGGAGATTCTGAGACGGTCTGGCCTGTGTCACAGGATGAGATCGACTTATTCAACGATAAAGTCCAGAGGCTATCCCACATTACTGCCGATCTAAGGGCCGCGCTTCTTACGGAGCGCAATCTTGTCGATCGAACGCAGGAACTGAACCCTTCGCAAGGGCTGTTTCCTTATTGGGACGAATTCAATGGATTGATTTCCGACCTGGAGAAGGCCGCTGCGATACAGGACCGTCTCAAAGAAGATCTGGCGGCGGGAGACCTCTCCGCCGCTTACCTGGATGATGCCCTGCGCCGTCGTATCGGCCCTCTTGTCGATCCCATAAGGATGAAGCAGGCCATAGAGCATGTAAAAGCTTATAGGGAGGGGGCGCAGGTACAGGAGGGAACCACGGATGCTTTAAAAGAAATTCTTACGACGCTGGTCCGGGATGAGATGCCAGCGTATCTGGAATCCCTTCACAATGAGCGTATGGCTGCCGCCGAAAGCGCTCAACCGCTTATTCTTATTTCGGAGAAGCTCTTTAATGACATCGATGCGGAACATTTGAAAGGTTTACTTACTCCCGAAAGCGGGATACAGGTGTGCGACCCAGATACGATCGCCCGATCGAGCACAAATAAAGATAAAAATTACTCCAAAGAAAAGCTCGTATGTATTTTAGATAGAGATACCTACAAAGAGATGTGGAAGCCGGGTTCGGCCGAGAGGAACAATAACCTGGCGACCCTTATTGTGCTCGAAAAAGGAGCGTTTGAAGGAACAGGTTATCTTCATCTGGAAGGCGTGGCGGGACTTGCTCTGGCCATGGCGGCGAAAGACGACGGCTCTTCAGCCGATCGTGTCCTGCGGTATATCAAGACGCTCTTCGAACCTCCGGAAAAAATGGATGGGGGAACGATCAGCGAAACAGAGCTGGAAGAATATCTCCGAAAAGATACCATAGAATTTTTTGATCGGATACGCCTTAATCTGAAACACATAGAACCGTTCAAGACAGAGAGCCTCCTGGAGCGTTATAAGCTCATCGTTGAAAATTACCTCACGGCCGCGTAACTCTTTCCTTTACACCCGCTGCAATAATTGTTATAATCTCCTCGATTTATCGGTGAATTAATTATTTCGCCCCTGTAGCTCAGATGGATAGAGCACAGGTTTCCTAA
>JAPLME010000002.1 GCA_026387175.1 Candidatus Omnitrophota bacterium | reverse complement strand
GGTCTTACCTGTTAAGTCGGTTGAGGTGGCATAACCTAGGTTAGCCCCTATCCAGCCGCCGTTAACGCCGGATTTTGTATCGTAGTTATTTATCGCGAATCCGTAGGTGGTGAGAGTTAGGTCTCCTATTACGGCTGTGGGTTTGAAGACTCCGGGCGCGGGATCCGTCAGGCTGTTGATGGGGATATTTACGTCCGAACCCGTCTTGGTCGGGTCGTTCGGTGTCGTGATCGTCTTGGGGGTATAGTTTATGAGGAGGTTTCCGGTCTTGTTATTGCCTTCGACTACTATCGCTATATTGGCGACCTTTGTGAGGTCGGCCGAACCTGAGAGCTTCGATAAGTCTATCGAATAGTACTGCATGGTGGTGGCTGATACGCCTGTTAAATATATCGCGCTCTTAGCCCCAAGTGAATCCGAGAGCTCGAGTTTCACGGTGGATGAAGCGCCCTGGACCCCCATGACGATCGTAGTCCCCGAGAGGTTCTGGGGGCTGGCGTAATTGAGATTGGCGCCTATCCATCCGCCGTTAGCTCCGGAGGAAGTGTTGTAGTTATTTATCGCCATGCCGTGGTCGATCCTCACCATCGTGCCTGTGGCCGATGAGGGGTTCACCATCATGGGCGACGGGACGAATATGTCGGTGGCCGGGATATTGACGTTCGTAAGGTTCTTCGTCGGGTCCGGCGGTATGGTGGTCGAGTTCTTCGTGTAGTCTATGGCTAAGCTTCCTATCTTATTGTCGCCTTCGACTACCACGGTGATATTCTTCACCTTGGAGAGGTCAGCCGAGCCTAAAAGCGCCGATACGCTTACCGAATAGTACTGCATGTTCGAGGCCGAGACGCCTGAGAGGTATATGGCGCTCTTATTGCCGAGTGAATCCGAGAGCTCGAGCTTCACGGTGGTCTTACCTGTTAAGTCGGTTGAGGTGGCATAACCTAGGTTAGCCCCTATCCAGCCGCCGTTAACGCCGGATTTTGTATCGTAGTTATTTATCGCGAATCCGTAGGTGGTGAGAGTTAGGTCTCCTATTACGGCTGTGGGCTTGAAGACTCCGGCGGCAGGATCGGTTAAGCTATTTACCGGGATATTTACGTCCGCGATCGTCTTGGACGGATCATACCGGGCTATAAGCGTCTTCGGCGTATAGTTAACTAAGAAATTACCTGCCTTGTTTTCCCCCTCGATCACAATGGCCATATTTTGGATCTTCGACAGATCTGCATTACCTGATAACTTCGACACATCTATCGAATAGTACTGCATCGTTGTGGCCGAAACACCCGTCAAATATATCGCACTCTTGTTGCCGGACGAATCCGAGAGCTCAAACTTCAGGGTGCCTTCGCTACATTGAACACCTAGCACTATAGTCTGGCCCGTAAGGTTCTGAGCTGTTGCGTAGTTAAGGTCGGCTCCTATCCAGCCACCATTTACACCCGAACCGGTGTTATAGTTGCCTATGACCATGCCATGATCTGTCCTTGTCATTGTACCCGTAGCTCCGGAGGGATTCACCACCATCGGGCTTGGGACGTATATGTCGGTGGCCGGGACATTGACGTTCGTAAGGTTCTTCGTGGGGTCCGGCGGGATAGTGTTCGGCTCCTTCAGGTCATTTAACTCTAAAGTGCCCGTCTTATTGTCGCCTTCGACTATGACGTATATGAAAGAGACCTTCGTCAGGTCGGCGTTACCGACCATCTTCGATAAGTCTATGGAGTAGAATGTTTCGCTCCGCACCGGAAACTTCATGCGTGAATTAGTGGGGAGAAAATCAGTAATAAGGTATATTGCACTCTTCTTGCCCGTAGAATCTACAAGTTCGAGTTTTAAGGCGCTGTTACTCTCTGTGCTTCTTAAGCTGAAGACGAGGTTTGTCAGACCTGAGAAGTCCTGGTAGCCGAGCGCGGTGCCCGCATACGAGAAGCCTGCTCCCGCCCATCCTGCGTTAGCGCCGGAATTGGTGGAGTAGGCTACGGATATGCCTCTAGGAGTAGTGGTGAGTGTTGCGGTGGCGCCTGTCGGATTAACCGTTACTCCTCCTGGGATAGTCAGGCCTTCTGTGGGTATATTTATGTCAGAGGCTGTCTTCGTTGGGTCGGCCGAAATCATGTTAGAAACTTTAAGGTCGTTAAGCTCTAGTGTTCCTGTCTTATTGTCACCTTCTACTATAACGTAGATGAATGATATCTTCTTGAGGTCGGCTTTACCAACTAATTTTGTGAAGTCTACCGAGTAGAATGTCTCCGTTGTGGCTGAGGCGCCGGATAAGTATATGGCACTCTTATTGCCTAGAGAATCCACGAGCTCGAGTTTTAAAGTACTCTCGGAGGACTGAAGGCTGAAGATGAGGCTTGAGAGATTAGATAAGTCCTGGTAGCCGAGCGCGGTGCCCGCGTACGAGAAGCCCGCTCCCGCCCAGCCGGCGTTGGCTCCGGAATTCGTGGAATAGGCAACGGATATACCTCTGGAGGTGCGAGTAAGTGTCTCAATGGCCCCTGTCGGCGCCACTGTGACGCCTCCAGGTATGGTAAGGCCTTCCGTGGGTATATTTATATCACTCGCATGCTTCGTCGGATCCGGTGGTATGTAAACCGAATCTGCGAGCCTGTTAATTTCCAGATAACCGGTTTTATTGGCGCCTTCGACAATAAAATAAATATAGCTTACATTGTTAAGGTCAACTCCTTGAAATTCTGATAATGAAACGGCCCATACATTTTCCTGAGAAGCGCTGACGCCATCTAATAGTACTGCATCCTTCTGGCCGTTCTTATCCACGATCTCTAATCTTATCTTGCCGCAATCGCCTTTGATTCCTATAACAAGAGGAGAATTGCCAAGCGCGCTTTTAAGATCAAAAGATTCCTTCAGAGGAGTAGTCAGATTATCATATGAGAACCCTGCGCCCGCCCAACCATCGCTATTGGCACTTGGAGAACCGGCCGGCGCTTCCGTGTTATAGTTAAAGCTTATGCCTCTCGCGGTCACTGTCAGATTGGTAATCTGTGCGGGATCCGGAGCTACCGCTGTCTGAGAAGGATTGTTTAGACCGACTGCTGGAAGATTTATATTTTGGCTTGTTAAACTCGTCGACGGCTCGATCCACATCGGTGTAAGGGATCTGTTAAATTCCAGTGTGCCGGTTTGATTATTTCCTTCGACAATGCAATCGATCAATTGCACATTGGAAAGATCGACGCCTTTTGTAACAAAATAATCCAGCGGGATAACCCATACCTGCTCTACGTCGGCCTTTATACTGTCAAGATAGACAAATGCCATCTTGCCGTTCTTGTCCTTAATCTCCAGCTTGACCATGCCGGGTGTGCCTTTGAGGCCTACAACCAGTTCTGTCATACCTGCAAGATTCGCCGGAGTAAGGCCGTAATCGAAGCCCGCTCCCGCCCAGCCCGCGGTTCCTGTGCTGTAACTAAGAGACAGCCCTCTCGACGTAGCTGCCGCATTCGCGGTCGCGCCATCGGGAGCAATACCTATAGCCGCCGGAGAATCATAACCGTTACTGGGAACATTGATCGCAGGCGGAGCCTGCTGTGCCTGATTATTTGAGACGAGATTTTCCCGCTGCTGCAGGTATGATACAAGGCCATCGGCTTGCGTCTGATTTCCAACGCTCATGATGTGATTGTTCTCTGAGCCGACGGGCAAAGCATATCCAAAATCAGTTACCTGCTGGAAAAGCAATGCCAAAATTAATAAAATTTTTATAGTTTTCAATTTAGTGCCTCCTTAAAATTAACCATAAACAAAAAGCCCGATCGCCTAACTTTTTAGTTTCGGCAACCAGGCTGCCTGATATCCTACCAGACCCTTGGCTTTGCTACGGCCGCTATTTCCTCAAGCCGTAATCCCGTTTCGGGATGTCACCGCTTCTCGGCGGTTTTGCCCTTTCGACTTGTCTTAAGAATATCATATATAATATATAATGTCAATCATAAAAAACTAACTTTTTCATGTTTAACTCTATTTGCGCCAAATCTCCGGATGACTTTTGTATGAAATTACAAATGCGGCAACAACTTGCGGGTCAAACTGCGACGACGATTCTCTCGTTATCTTCTGGAAGGCATAATCCTCGGAGTCCCCTTTTTGATACGGTCTGTCCGTAGTTAGCGCATCGAAGACATCCGCTACAGCGATAATCCTGCCTTCGATAGATATCTGATCTCCTTTCAATCGATTAGGATAGCCCTTTCCGTCATAACGTTCATGATGTTCAAATATACCGCGGCGCATCACATTGGAACCATCTATAGATTCTACGATCCTCGCGCCTATATCCGGGTGCATCCTCATCTGTTGCCGCTCATGTCCAAGAAGTTTTGCCGGTTTCATGAGGATACTCTCTTTTACGCCGATCTTGCCTATGTCGTGCAGAAGGCTTGCCAGTCCGAGATTCTCGAGAGCTTGATCGTCAAGAACCATCTCCCTGCCTATAGCGAGAGCATACTTCATGACGCGTTCGGAGTGGCCGCTAGTGTAACTGTCCTTCACATTAATAGCTCTTGTCAAAGACGTTACCGTGCTTAAAAAAAGGCTCTTCATCTTATGGTACAGCCTGCTGACTTCATCCGGATCCAAGGATGAACTAATGGCCCTGCTCACTTCCAGCAGTATTTTACCGGCCTCATGTTTATGCTTTCCCATAAGTCCCTATACCGCCTTTACGATTATAATAGTTATATCGTCGTGCTGGTCGATCTGTCTCTCAAACCGCCGCAGATCCTTCTCTATCTCGGCAAGCATCTTATCCGGCGGCAAATGCCTGTTCTTTTCCGCCGCAAGCAAAAGACGCTCCTTGCCGTACATATCGGACTTCTGATTCATAGCTTCCGTAACGCCGTCTGTGTAGAATATGAATACGTCGCCCGGGCCGAATTTTATTTCCCCTCCGGAATACGGGCCGTCCAGGAGACCAAGAGGAGCGCCATCGCGCACATCGAGGAATTGCGGCTTACCTTCCTTATTTAAGTACAGCACAGGAAGATGACCGCCATTGCTATAAATAAAAGCCCTGTTTTTCATATCGAATATCGAATAGAAGATCGTGACAAAGAGATTCGATGATGACTCATTGATAAGTTTTATGTTCAGGCCGGCTAATACCCCTTCGGGTTTCGCACCTGAGGAGGCAAAAGTGCGGAATGCACCGACAGACATCGCCATGAATAAACTCGCCGGCACTCCTTTGCCCGATACATCGCCTATCATGACACCAAGCCTGTCGTTTGCGAAAGGTATGAAGTCATAAAGATCCCCTCCCACCTGGCGCGCCGTGAACATCGCCACAGAGATGCTCAAACCTTCGATTGACGGAGTCGATCTGGGCAGGAAGCTCTCCTGTATCTTCCTGGCTATCTGGAGCTCGTTCTCGATAACAAGCCTCCTCTTCCATTCCGAAATATATCTATAAAGCGTGATGGAGATATACAGCATCACGATGACGAAAACGGGATAGATAAGATCTATCCAGATTCCATACATGTCGAATATCACAATGCCGGATAATATCAGTACCGCGATTATGGATATAAGGCAAACAAGGCCTTTTACAGGTTTTGTCTTCAGCACAACAGCCGCAATAATAGCGGATAAAAACAGAAGTATCACCAGGTTAGCTTCCGGCGAAGCTCTCTGTATAAATTTCTTTTTTAGAATCGAATTGATAACTTCGGCATGCATGCCCATAGTGGGATAGAGTGAACCGAACGGAGTCGGGTGCAGATCTACGGTACCGAGGGCGGTCAAACCTATTATGCAAATTTTTCCATTTAACAGGGAAAGGTCGAGAACAGGTTTCTCGCCGGCGGCCTTAGCCAGATATGATTGAATTATATCTACATAGGAATAATGCTGATAACTTCTCCCCCACCCGGCTGAGTAATTAACTATAATGGCGGAATCCTGGTCGAGCGGCACCCTTATACCGCTGCCGAGATACAGATATTTACCCGGAGCGAATTTCACGTCTTTTTGAGATATCCCGAGATAGTCGCAAGCCCCAAGAAGCGAAAGGTACGGTGAAAGCCTGTAGCCTTCATACCTTATATAGGCGCTCGCGCGGCGGAATTTACCATCTATGTCCGGTATGATGTTTATATGTCCTATACCTTTTGCGGCGGAATTGAAGCCTTCGAGGCATCGGGCGGCGTAAGCTGTAGCGGAAGGTATTTTGCGGGATATTTTTGGATCGAGTTCAAATACAACGGGGAAATAAACATTACCAGCTTTCGCGACCGCGTCCTCAAACTCCTTATCGCTCTCTTCCGGTTCACTGAAGAATAGATCGAATAGTATAATGCGGGCGTCCGATTCGGAAAGAGCCTTTGTAAGAAGGGTGTGATATCTTCTGTCAAACGGAAACCGGCCGAGTTTCGCGATCGTATCGTCGCCGATCTCTATGATAGCTATATTATCCGAGGTAGAAATAGGCGGGCGGAGGCGGAACCTGAGATCTAGCGTTTCGAGTTCATAACTGTCCAGGACGCGGAAATAGGATCCGGCGAAGATGGCAAGCGCTATAAATATCAGCGCTATAAATCCGGCATTTTCTCTTAAGGATTTTGATTTCACTTCTTTAGCATGCGCTAACCTTCAGCTATTTAAGCTATTCTTTCCCCTTCATGAGAAGTTTCCACGGGTGCTGCTTGATATCTGAACTGAAATCCTTGAAGTTCACCGCGGTCTGTTCCAGATTAACAGCTATGCCGTCGATACGCGCCTTATTATCTTTCATCACGCCGTTGACGTTCTCCGTCAGGCCCTTAACCTCGATCAGCATCTTATCGAGGTTATCGGCTATGGCATCCGACTTCTTCCATAGTTTTCTCGCCTCCACGGGATCTTCACTCGCTATAATGCCGCCTTCATGCACAGACGGCTTATCCGCCGTTCCCGGCGTGATCCCCAAATAGGCGTCGCCTATCATGCCCGATGTGGCTATGAAAGCTATGGAATCCTCATGGATCCTGGCCTTATCGCTGATAGCCATCACCATCTCGATCTTCGTCTCCGGCATATACTGAAATTGTATCTTCTCGACGCGGCCCACTTCTATGCCGGCAAGCTTCACTATGGCGTCCTGTTTCACGCCTTCGGCGTAATTGAAATACGTCTTTATCCTGTATGTTTTACCGGAAGAGGTGCCTGCGGTCTTCGCGTAAAACAGCGCAACCACCAGGATCGCTGCCACAACAATTATACCCGTCTTGATCTCATTATTAATTTTCATCTTGTCTAGTCTCCTATTAACGTTTCGTACCTAAGCTATCAGGCGCTCCAGATAATCATCTTTTTGCCGGAAGAACCTGATCGGCCCATCAGGGTTTCCGTTTATGAACTGCTGCACCATGGGATTCTTGGAATTCTTTACCTCGTCGGATGAACCGACTTCAAGGACCTTGCCCTCGTAAAACATCGCGACTCTGTCCGCGATCGAAAAGACGCTCTTCATGTCGTGGGTCACGACAACGCTCGTTATATTCAACTTCTTCGATAGGTCTATTATGAGCTTATCGATAACTCCAGCCACTATCGGGTCAAGCCCGGCAGTCGGCTCGTCGTAAAATATGATCTCCGGATCCATCGATATAGCGCGCGCCAGCCCCACCCTCTTTCTCATTCCGCCGGAGAGCTGGCTCGGCATCATATCCTCAAAACCTCTTAGGCCCACCATCTCAAGCTTCATCTTCACCACTATATCTATAACGCTCTTATCGAGCTTTGTATGTTCTCTTAAACCCAGGCTGACATTGTCTCCCACGGTCATTGAATCGAAGAGCGCGGATGACTGAAAACACATCCCTATCTTCATCCTGATCTTGTCCATCTCATCTTCGTTAAGTTTCGACAGATCCTTACCGAGAAGATGGACTTTACCAGAATCAGGAGTGAGCGCTCCTATTATATGGCGGAGAAACGTGCTCTTTCCGCAGCCGCTCCCGCCCATTATAACGAACGTCTCGCCTTTATATATATCAAGGCTTATGCCGTTCAGGATCGTCCGATCGCCGAACTTCTTCACCACATTATCCGCTTTTACTACTATCTCTCTTTCCATGAGGCTCTGTAGATCATCCTTATTA
Organism: Candidatus Omnitrophota bacterium; assembly: GCA_026387175.1. Classification (NCBI taxonomy): domain Bacteria; kingdom Pseudomonadati; phylum Candidatus Omnitrophota; species Candidatus Omnitrophota bacterium. The sequence continues at coordinate 77,130 of JAPLME010000002.1, read as the reverse complement.
TTGGTGAGCGAAGAAAAATATGCCGGTAAGTATGCAGTCAAAAAGTATTATGAGTATAAAACTGGTCACGACGCTCAGCGTGGTGGCCCGGCCGACGCCCTCGGCGCCGCCTTTGGTCTTAAGGCCCATATAGCAGCCGACCATAGATATCACTATACCGAACGTCACGCTCTTTACAAGGCCCGTCCATACATCCTTCCATGCCATGTACTTAAACGTAAAGGTTATATACCTGTAAGGATCCAGCTTGAGGTTAAAGACTCCGACCAGGAACCCGCCGAATATACCGATGATATCGGCAAATATGGTGAGGCATGGCAGCATTATAAGGAGGGCTAAAAAGCGCGGTATAACCAGATACCTGATCGGATTAAGGGCCATCGTCTCGAGCGCTTCTATCTGCTCGCTGACTTTCATCGTCCCCAGTTCAGCGGCGATTGCCGCTCCGACCCTGCCGGCCACAACGAGCGCCGTCAGTACAGGAGCGAGCTCTCTGGCAAGGCTCACCGCGACCATCGGAGCCACATATATATTCGCGCCGAACTTGCCGAGCTGATAAGCGCTCTGCATCGCGATCACTATACCGGTGAAAAAAGCCACGAAGAAAGTTATTATGAGAGAACCGGCGCCTACAAATACCATCTGGTAGAATATGCCGGACCGCTTGGCCGACTTATGCTTGGCAGGGCCGATGATCAGCCAGGCGATGGTATCAAAAAATAACGCCAGGGCCTCGACGGTCTGCCGGTACGCGCCCAGTACTATACTGCCTATCCGTTCGAAGAAATTCATATCACCGTCCTATAAAAACAGACTAAACGAACGTCGAAATGGCCTCTTTCTCATCGACGACTATCTCGAATAACTTCTCAAGTTTCGTTATCTCGAACAGGCTCTTTACCTTCGAGGACATGTCCGATAACCTGAGCCTGCCCCCATACGACCTCATGTTCTTTAATATCTCTACAAGCGTCGCCAGGCCCGACGAATCGACATACGTTACCCTCGACAGGTTAATTATTATTTTCGGCGTTTTCGAGCTTATCAATTTGTCGAAAGATTTCTTTACGCCGGGGCTTGTATTTATATCGATCTCGCCCTCGACATAACAGACAGTCAATCCATTTTTGGTCTCTACCTTCATCGGCATATCCTTACCCCCCTTACTTTAGCCTCTTTATCATGGCCACTTTATTGCCCTTGTCATTGTATTCGACTTTATCCATAAGCTTTTTAATCAGGTAAACCCCTCTGCCGGAATTTTTCAGAATATGTCCCGCAAGAGTGGGATCGTCCACATTAGTATGGTCAAAACCTGAGCCTTCATCTTCTATCTCTACGCTGAGAACTCCATTATCGACCCAATACGCGATCTTGACCGAAAGGGCGCTATCGGAATGGTTTCCATGGACCATCGCGTTCCTTACCGCCTCTTCGACGCAAAGTCTTATATCGAATAGCCTGCCTTCGTCAACATTATAATGCTTAAGCCCTGACAATACTCCGGAAGATACTTTTCTTATGTATCTCATCTCACTCGGAACTTTTATCAGGATCTTTCCGGATAGATTCTTACGATTCTTTAAAAACGCCAACGGATCTGATTTTATCATATCTTGCTTTTATCAGTTTGTCTTTTGGAATGGCCTTCAGGCTCGTCAGTTCCTTCTTTATCACTTTTTTCAGGCTAGTGGCCGTCCCCTGAGGATCCCTGTGGGCTCCTCCGAGAGGCTCTTTTATCATACCATCGATTATCTTCATCTCGATCAGGTCCTTCGCGGTCAGCTTCAGCGCCATAGCGGCATCAGGCGAACGGGAGCGTTCTTTCCATAGTATAGCCGCGCAGCCTTCGGGAGATATCACCGAATAATAGGCGTTCTCCATCACATAGATTCTGTCGCCAACGCCTATGCCAAGCGCTCCGCCCGAACCGCCCTCGCCTATTACAAAGATCAGTATCGGCGTCCTCAGGTCCGCCATCTCTCTCAGGTTATATGCGATCGCTTCAGCCTGGCCCCTCTCTTCGGCGCCTATTCCGGGGTATGCGCCCGGCGTATCTATGAAGGTGACGATGGGCAGGTTGAACTTGGCGGCCATATACATCACCCTCATCGCTTTCCTATAGCCCTCAGGGTTGGCGCAGCCGAAATTCCTTTCGAGGTTCTCTTTGGTATCTCTTCCCTTCTGATGGCCGATCACGACTATGCTCTCCCCGTCGATCTTCGCCAGGCCGCATATCATGGCCTTGTCATCGGAAAAATGCCTGTCGCCGTGTATCTCGATAAAGTCCGTCATCATCATCTCGATGTAGTCAAGTGTGTACGGCCTTTTCGGATGGCGGGCTATCTGGACTCGCTGCCATGGGGTAAGATTTTCGTATACATCCGTCTTTATCTGAAGGAGTTTGCCTTCCAGGGTCTTGATCTCGCCGGAAATATTTATATCCTTGTGGGAGGTGAGCCCTTTAAGCTCTTCTATCTTTCTCTCTAATTCTATGATGGGTTTCTCGAATTCAAACCCGGGCATCATCGCCATAATACCTTTCTTCGATCAATCGACTATGACCACTTCTGTGCCCTCAGGCACTATCGAATAGAGTTCCTCGACCTCAATGTTCTTCATCCTGACACAGCCTTCGGTTACACTCTTACCTATGGAGGCCGGATCTATGGTGCCGTGTATGCCATAGCTGGGTTTGGATATGCCCAGCCACCTCGACCCGAGGACATTTTTCGGATCGCCGGACGGTATCGCCTTACCTTTAGCGGGATACCATGGCGGATTTATTATCTTAGTGATTATTTTAAAACTGCCTACCGGTGTTGAAGAATCCTTTCCTGTGGATACTCTGTAAGTCTTGAATATCTTGTCGTCCGCTTTCAAGGTCAATATATTTTGCGATTTGTCCACAACTATGCTGAATCTGAGCTTCGTGATCTTCAGCTTCCTGCCGTACCTCAATACCCCGTCCTTCAATCCATTGGCCCTTAAAATAAGCTCTACGGTCGTATTGAATTTCTTAGCTATCTTGGCCAGCCCATCGCCTTTCTCTACCCGATAGATAAAAGAGTCGGGGTCCTGAATATCTGAGAATAAGAGCCTTACATTGGTATTTTCCAGCGCCTCCTGGGCTTTCAGGACATTATTGGAAGAGGGAAACTCTTCCAGTATCTGCTGATAGATATTTTTTAATTTTAAAAGATCCTGTTTTTTTTCGCAGATCGAGGCAAGGCGCCAGTACGCATCCTCTCTTTCCGCGGGTTTAGAGATTGTGGCGGCGGTTTTGGATATGTCCGGCGCCGGCGTTCGGGCCCGCGAGGCCATATCGAATATCAGCCGATAAAGCATAACGACGAAGATGATCGACAGTGCAGCCGATATCGCAAAAACCGCGATCTTTTTATTCACGGCGAATACCTTCTTTTCTATTTATAGAGGAGTAACGAAACCACTATGCCCAGGCCCGCTCCGACGAACACTTCTATCGGCGTATGCCCTAAAAATTCTTTAAGCTTCTTGTCGTCGAACTGGTGCTTCCAGTATATATCGTCTATCATCTTATTCAATATACCGGCCTGCCTCCCAGTAGAAAGCCTTGTCGTCTGGGCATCGAACATGATTATGAGAGTGAATGTGAGCACGATGGCAAATAACGCGGAATCAAAGCCATAGGTAACGCCCACCGATGTGGATAGCGACGATACGCTCGCCGCATGCGCGCTGGGCATGCCGCCGGTCCCGACAAACCATCTGAAGTTAAAGCGTTTCTCCCTTATTACGCCCAGAATGACCTTTATCGTCTGGGCGATCGCCCAGGCCGCAAATGATGTCAGGAATATATAATTTCTGCTGAATTCCAGTAATGGGTTCATAATAGATTTATATTATATTATATGGAATAGGGTAATTCAACGATAATATGCGGCTCTTAAGCGTCAACCGCGGATAAGGGCGAGGGCCTCGGACCGGGTCTTTTCGTTCTTTCTGAATACACCGCGGACAGCGCTGGTTATGGTCATTACACCGGGTTTCTTGACGCCCCTCATGCTCATGCAGAGATGTTCGGCCTCTATAACCACCAGAACGCCTTTCGGCTTTAATTTTCTCATTATCAGGTCCGCAATATCGGTAGTCAGGCGCTCCTGGACCTGCAACCGCCTGGAAAATGTGTCTACTACCCTTGCGATCTTGCTCAAGCCCGTTACGCGGTTATTGCTCGGAATATAGGCAACGTGCGCCCGTCCTATGAACGGCAAAAGATGATGTTCACAGATTGAATATAGCGGAATTCCTTTAAGCAGCACTATCTCATCATGCTCTTTCTCGAATACGACCTCAAGCTCCTTTTCCGGGTTAACCTTGGTGCCACCCAATATCTCCTCATACATGTCGGCAACCCGGCTGGGCGTATCCTTTATGTCATGTCGTTTTACATCTTCTCCTATGGCCAGCAGTATCTCCCTGACCGCTTTTTCTATACGTGCTTTATCCATCGGATTCTCCCGTCATTTCCCTATGCAGAACCGTTCGAAGATCCTGTCAAGTATATCATCTGAAATAGTCTTGCCTATCACGAGCCCCAGCGCCGCTATCGCCTCTTTCAGGTCTATCGCAATGGTCTCCGGCCCTTCATCCGCTTTAAACGCCTCTTTAACTGATAACATATTTGCAAGAGCTTTGTCAAGAAGCCCTTTGTGACGCGCGTTGCTAAGTATAGCCGGCTCGCCCTGGGTAAAACCGCCGGACCATACTGCCTCCGTCAGCGCGTTTTCCAGAAGATCTATATTTTTACGCTTACCGACAGATATCTTTATGAACTTCTCTTTCTTCAAGAGCGCCCGCATATCCTTCGCATCGATCTTTCCGGCAAGATCCGTCTTATTCAGCGCCACTATCTTCTTCTTGCCGGCGCACATCTTTATGATCTCCCGGTCGGCTCTGTCTATCCTCGTGGAATGATCCAGGATGAGCACCACAATGTCCGCCATCGCGAGATATTTCCTGCTTCGGGCAACGCCTTCTTTCTCAAGCATATCCTTCGTGTCGGTTATCCCTGCCGTATCCACAAGGCGGATCGGAATGCCATTCAGACTGATCATCTCCTCGATCGTATCACGGGTCGTGCCGGGTATAGGAGATACGATGACTCTGTCCCTTTTTAAGAGGAGATTCATCAGGCTCGATTTTCCGACATTGGGTTTGCCGCATATTACCGCCAGAACTCCCTCCCTCAGTATCGAACCTCCATCGTAAGTATTGATTAATTTTTCGAGATCCGTAATTATTTTGCCTGTGCGAAGGAAGAGTTTCTTTCGGTCGGATACGCCCGCCTCTTCTTCGGAAAAATCTATATCCGCCTCCAGTTCCGATGTGATATCGATGATCTCTTCCCGAATAGCGTTTATCCTTGCGGAAAGCTCGCCTTCGAGCTGGGTCATCGCGACCTTAAGCGACGCTTCGGTCTTCGAACGTATCACATCCAGAACGGCTTCAGCCTGGACCAGGTCTATCCTTCCGTTCAGGAACGCTCTCTTGGTAAATTCTCCGGGATCCGCGATACGAGCGCCGTTCTTCAAAGTAAGCTCCAGCGTCTTCTTTACCGGCTGAAGCCCCCCATGGCAGTTTATCTCCACCACATCTTCTCTGGTATAGCTCTTAGGCGCGCGCATAACCGTAACTATGACCTCGTCGACGATCTCCGATGTCTTAGGGTCTTTGATCTTTCCGTAATGTGTCGTATATGCCGCGCATCGGGAGAGTTTCTCACCGGACGCGGAATCGAATATCTTATCCGCTATCGCAAGGCTTGAAGGGCCGCTTAAACGCACTATACCTATCCCGCCCTCGCCTACCGGAGTTGCTATCGCCGCTATCGTATCGTCTGTGTTTATCTTAGCCATCACATCACTCTTTCACCAGGATCTGCCGCGCCTCACCGACCACAAATAAAGAACCTGTAACCAGCACTAGGTCGGACGCTCCCGCTTTTCTGAGAGCCATATCGATCGCGTCTTTAACGCTTTGAGTTATACCCGCAACTTTAGATTCAGGGGTTATAAGAGCGCCTATAAACTCGGGATCCATCGCCCGCTCGGCCACTCCGGACTTCGTTAAAATGATGATATCCGACACAGGCACCAGTTCCTTTAGCATCCCTTTTATATCCTTATCCTTAGAGACTCCTAGGACCAGAATAAGCTTCCTGTATTTAAATAGCTTTTTCGCTGAGCGCGCCAGGGCATCTGCGCTGGCTCTATTTTGCGCGCCGTCGAGAATTATGCGCGGGCTTCTCTTCCTCACCACCTCGAGCCTTCCCGGCCATCTGGCGAACTCGATCCCTTTCCTTACCGCATCTTTTCCTATGGAGATCCCGCTCAAACGAAGCGCCTCTACGGCCCCTATGGCCACGCTCGCGTTTATCACCTGATGGAACCCAAGCAGTTTCATATGCAAACTATCGTATTTATCGAAGAATGAAGAGACGTTAAAGACCTCTTCTTCGTCATTTGAGGCGATCTCCTTAAATTTAATATCGCGGCCCGCCAGCACGAGTTCAGCCTCCCTCTCTTTGCACACGCTTCCTATAACCGCGAGCGCTTCGTCTTCCTGCGGGGCCGATACGCAGATGCTGCCGCTCTTAATTATTCCGGCCTTCTCATACGCGATCTTCGCAAGCGTATCTCCGAGAATATGCGTGTGCTCATAGCTTATCGGAGTGATGACACATACCAGGGGGTCTATTACATTGGTGGCGTCGAGACGCCCCCCTAATCCCGCCTCATATACGGCGAAATCCACATTCTCTCTCTTAAAATAAAGGTATGCCAGCGCTGTATATATTTCGAAAAAGGAGGGCTTCTCAGAGCCCATCTCATCTATCGCGCTTTTTACCGTATCGAGTATAGCGCCCACATCTTCTTCCGTTATAAGAGCGTCATTTATTTTTATCCTCTCGCAGAAAGATACAAGGTGCGGAGACGTGTAAAGGCCCGTCTTAAAACCGGAGCTTTTCAGAATGGATTGTATTATAGCGGAAGTGGAGCCTTTTCCTTTGGTGCCTGCCACATGGATGGACCTGATCTCCTTTTGGGGATCGCCCAAAAGAGAACATAGCCTCTTCATTCTGTCGAGTTTAAAGGAGAGGTTATAATCGTAGTTATTCTTCTTTTCGTAATTGATGAAGCTATCGAGATATTGTAGAGCTTCCTGGTAGGTCATGCATTAATGTTTGAAGTGCCTGACTCCGGTAAAGACCATCGAGATACCGAACGAGTCCGCCTTACTGATAACTTCGGCGTCCCTTATAGATCCGCCCGGCTGTATTATGGCCCTGACGCCGGCCCGGGCCGCCTGCTCGATACCGTCCTCTTTGGGAAAGAACGCGTCGCTGGCAAGAGTCGAGCCCTTAGAACGCTCTCCCGCTTTCCGCGCGGCTATCATTACAGAGTCCACTCTCGACATCTGGCCCGCGCCAATGCCCACGGTCCTTGTGCCCTGAGACAGGACGATCGCATTCGACTTAACATGTTTCGCCACCAGCCATCCGAACATAAGCGACTTAAGCTCATCCTTCGTCGGCCTTGTTTTAGTGACGAATTTCAGGTCTGATTCCTTCAGGCCGAGGATATCCCTATCCTGAATGAGAACGCCCCCGACGACCTTCTTCAGGTCGGGACGGATCTTTGCGGTCTTGATACCAAAATTCTTCACTTCCAGGAGCCTCAGGTTCTTCTTCTTCCTTAATGCCTCGACGACATCCGCCTCATAAGACGGCGCGATGATGCATTCGACAAAATCGGCCTCTTTGAGGATCGTCCTGGCGACAACGATATCTACGGGGGCATTGAATCCGACGATGCTTCCATAAGCGCTCATGCGGTCACAATCCAGGGCGTCCAGATATGCCTGTTTCAATGTATCGGCCGCCGCCGCTCCGCACGGATTAGTATGTTTCACTATAACGGCCGCGGGAAGCGCGAATTCTTTCACTATCTCCAGCGCCGCGTTAAGATCTACTATGTTATTGAACGAAAGCTCCTTCCCTCCGAGCTGGACCGCGGAAGCGACGCCCGGCTCGTCGGATAACAGGTCCTTGTAGAATGCCGCTTTCTGGTGAGGGTTCTCGCCGTACCGCAGGTCCTGAATCTTTTTACAATTTATCGTGAGCGTTTCCGGCAAAAGCTCCTCGTCGCCGGCCGCCGTTCCTTTCACTTGCGATCTCAAATAATTATGTATGGCCGCGTCGTAGGCCGAGGTCCTGGCGAACACTTTTGTTCCGAGCCAGGCAAGGAGCTCTTCCGAGATACAACCTGAATTCTTCTCCATCTCTTCGATAACTCTCTTATAATCGGCGATATCGCAGACAACGCATACCGATTTATAGTTCTTTGCCGCGCTCCTCAGCATCGAAGGGCCTCCGATATCTATATTCTCGATGACCTCCTCCGGCTCTATCTGCGGTTTCGAGGCTGTCTTTTCGAAAGGATAGAGATTCACGACCACCATATCTATCAGGGAGATCCCGTGTTCTTTCACGGCATCCATATGTTCCTTATTATCGCGCAAAGCCAGGAGAGCGCCATGGACCTTCGGGTGGAGCGTCTTCACTCTGCCGTCCAGCATCTCAGGAAAGCCGGTGTAATCGGACACATCCTTCACAGGGACTCCCATACGGATTATGGCTTTTGACGTCCCTCCTGTGGAGAGTATCTTAACGGCAAATTTGTGCAAAACCTTCACAAGGTCTTCCAGTCCGGTCTTATCGGATACACTTATAAGAGCTTTTCTTACTTTGATCATTTCGCCTTGCCCTGGTTGGCCACCGCTTCCATCGCTTTCTTCACCTCTTCCGGATCGCCGAGATAATAACTTTTGATCGGCTTCAGATCGTCCGACAATTCGTATACAAGAGGCAGCCCGGTAGGAATATTCACTCCGACTATCTTGTCATCCGGTATATTGTCGAGGTATTTAACCAGCGCCCTCAAGCTATTACCGTGGGCGGCTATGATCACACATTTACCCGACTTGACCACCGGAGCTATGGTTTCATGCCAGTACGGCAAAAATCTCTTTACCGTATCTTTTAAGCATTCCGTCAACGGGATCTCGCTGTCGGATAAGTCCCTATAGCGCGGGTCGTTGCGGGGGCTTCTCGGATCGTTCTTTTCAAGAGGCGGAGGCGGGATATCATAGCTTCTTCTCCATATAAGGACCTGTTTCTCGCCGAATTTTGCCGCGGTCTCCGACTTATTGAGCCCCTGCAGGGCCCCGTAATGGCGCTCATTGAGCCGCCACGAATTATTCACGGGTATCCACACAAGATCCATCTTGTCGAGGACGGTCCATAATGTATATACGGCCCTCTTCAATACCGAGGTATAGGCCACATCGAAGACGAAACCTTCTTTCTTCAGCACTTCGCCGGCCTTTGCGGCCTCTTCTCTGCCTTTATCGGAAAGATCGACATCGGTCCAGCCCGTAAACCTGTTCTCCTTATTCCACGTGCTTTCGCCGTGGCGCAGCAACACCAGCTTCTTCATTATTATTGCTCCCCGTATTAACTTTAACCGTCTATTTCACAAAAATTATTCTAACACAAAACCGCCCAATGATTAAGCTTTTTCCGAAGCGACTTTTTGCAACTGCTCACGCACCATATCTCTCAAGACCGCGTAATCGGCAATCTTGAAACTCGATGTATCGATCGGCGGAAGCACCACAAGCTTTCCGGATACCTTTGTTTTAAAGATAAAACCGCCTTTAGGTATCGCTTCCCTGGTGCCGCCGATAAATATAGGAAGGACGCTCTTGCCTTCCCTTATAGCCAGCTTAAAAGCTCCATTCTGAAATTCACCCATTTGATCGGTGCTGGAGCGCGTTCCCTCCGGGAAAAATAACATCGATATGCCGCTTTTAAGGTACTCAGCCGCCTTTTTATAAACTTCTTTTACACTGCTAAAATCCCCCCTGGAAAGCATAATATGATTATTAATCCAAAGCAGGCCGCCTATAAACGGCACTTTAAGAAGCTCTTCTTTCGCCACCCATTTAAAATACGTACGTATCTGGTATATTATAACAATATCTGCCAGGCTCTGATGGTTGGCCACTATAACATATGTTTTAGAGGGGTCTATATTCTGCAGGCCTTTTATGCTGATCTTCCAGTAGGGATTTAAAGCTATTATCGCGTCCGACCACCAGAAACACTGCGCATGAACTATCTTTTTCCTGAATGGGAACGGATAAAGTATTACAGAGAGGAGGACGCTTGCCAGAAATGTGGCCATGGTAATGAGAGCGCCCACTATCCATATCAATATCGATACCAACAATCTCATATATCTTCCGCTTATATCGTATGGTCGGTGTTAACGGCGGCATTCGGACAAACCGGTGTAGAATTTACATTAGCCGGCAAAGGGTAATCCGCCGTGCCTTCCTTAGGCCATGTCTTAATATAATTGGGCACCAGGTCCGCCTTTGTGAATGTCGCGTTCGGACTCGAGTCCGTATCCAGCGCCCATGTATTGACAACTATCTGGATCTGTTTCAGGTTAGCTATGCAGGCGTTCTTCTGGGCGACGCGCTTTGCCACCATGAAATTGGCGATAGCTATAGCCGCCAGTATGCCGATGATCCCGATGACCGTCATGATCTCGACAAGCGTGAAACCTCTTCTATCGTTCGTCTTTACGATCGGCATTATTGTTTCGTCTTTATATATGCCTTGATTATCTCTTGAGGGACTAAAGGCTTATTTTCAGCGCCGGTCGGCGTCTTTTCTATCTTTTTCACTACATCATACCCGGCCGAAACATATCCGAATATCGTGTGGCGCATATTGAGCCATGAAGTCTCGACGGTCGTGATAAAGAATTGGCTGCCGTTTGTGTTTGGCCCGGAATTTGCCATGGCCAGGATACCTGGCTTGTCAAAACAGACATCGGCGCGTAATTCATCGCCGAACGGCCTTCCCCAGATCGATGACCCTCCGGTGCCGGTTCCGGTGGGGTCGCCCCCCTGGATCATAAATTGCGGTATCACACGGTGAAAGATAATGCCGTTATAATAGCCTTTCTCAACCAATTTTACAAAATTTTCACACGCTTTAGGCGCGACATCCGGCCTGAGCGTAAGTTCTATGACGCCTTGTGTAGTCTCTAAAACGACAACCGGGTTTTCCATAGCGCAGAGTTCTCCATAATAGCCGGCTCCGAGAAGCGCGGATAATAAAAAAGAAACGATAAATAATGTTTTTACCATAATGAGGGTCAGCTCCCTTCTTCCTTTCAGCTTATTCATAAGTAAAGGCCCTGTCTGTACACGAAAGACAGGGCCTATTGAAGACTAAATGCTGAAAACCAATTATTTCGTACGCAGAGACTCGCCCTTTGCCTTTGCGGACCCCTGGGCGATACCGTCAGACACGTCCTGGAACACCTTCACTTTACGATCACCCACGTACTTAACCGCTTCAACCGAATCTTTCGCAATCGGTTTGACAGCAAATCTGGCAGGCATCTTACTGCCGCAGATTTCATTGCTCAGCCTCTGGAATATCGACTTTTCTCCGGCCTTCGGCGCGGATGCCGCATCGCCAGCGAATACAGGCATCGCGTATAACGCGATAGCCGCGATCACTAACACCACTGCTAATCTCCTCATAATCGCATACCCCCTTTCAACTGGTTACTGGTCATAGGTAAGTATACACGCACCATCATAAAGTTGCAAGATTATTATAGCTGTTTTTCATTTATCTTTATCAGGCAATTTTTTATTTCTCTAAGCTCTTTAATCAGCTCGCTTTCGACAACAGCCATATCGCGCATAAATTTCCGTAAATATATAATGCTTAGAAGTATCAGGACGGCGATTATTCCCAGCACTATTATCATATATACCTTTCAATGGCTCCGATAAGCTTCTTCTTGCTTACAGGTTTGGCCAGAAACGGATGGCCGCTGATAGTGCTTACTCCCGGCCCGACTTCTTTTTCCTTTACGATGGCGGTTAAAAATACTATAGGGGTATCTTTCAGGCCCGCGGCGGATTGTATCTGGGAGCATACCTCGCCGCCTGAAATATCAGGCATTATCACGTCCAATAAAATCAGGTCCGGGTTAAATTCTAGGGCCGTGCTGAGCCCTTTTTCGCCTTTATTCTCTATCCTGACCTCATAGTCGCCGGTCTCTTCGAGAGCCAATTTCACTACTCTGGTAAAGCCCGCTTCGTCGTCGATAATAAGTATCTTCTTCTTTTCCATAAAGCCTCTCCTTTTTTATCCTTTAAGAGTTATGGTCGTCTTTGTGCCATGGCCGTCTTTTTTATTAATAATCTCTACCCTTCCTTTATGCATCTCGATTATGTTTCTTACTATAAAGAGGCCCAGGCCCGTGCCTCCTTTATCGCGGCGCGTGGTGAAGAATGGTTCGAATATATTATTTAAATTATCTTCGGAGATACCGGTGCCGGTGTCTTCTATTTCAATAACTACATTCGTGTCTCCTGTTACTTTTTTGGCGTAAGTCCTTACCGTCAATGTCCCGCCATCCGGCATGGCCTGAATAGAATTAAGTATGATATTTACAAATACCTGCTCTATCTTATTCCTATCCGCCTGAACCCGGGGGATATCCTCCTTCAGGTCTTTATGTATCTCTACATGGGCGCTGTCGATTTGATATTTAACTAAAACGAGCGCGTTATTCAGTATGGAATTAATGTCCTGCGCGGTAATATTTAACTCCGAGACCCTGGAAAAATCTAACAGGTCCTTGATAACGTCATCGGCTCTTTTGATAGCGGCCTTCATATCATTAAGGGTGGATAATACCCTTTTATCGCCGGCGTTAATCTTTCCTGAAAGATAATCCGTTCCCATAAGCACTATTGCAAGAGGGTTCTTCACCTCATGGGCAACGCCGCCGGCAAGCCTGCCTACCACATCCATCTTGCTCGCCTGGATAAGCCTTTCCTGCGCCTTCCTCTGGCCCTCCTCAAACCGTTTCTCCTGTATGATACCGGCCAGAAGATCCGCTACCGCAAGAAGAAATACCTCGTCCGTCTTATCCCGGGCATATTTCTCATCTAAATACAGGTTAACCACTCCCAGCACCTTGCCCTTGAGCAGTATGGGCACACAATAATGGCCGTGAGGATTAATACCTTCGTACATAATCTCATGGCGGCTGTCAAGCCGGTCCGCGAATTGCATATCTTTTGTTAAGGCCGTCCTTCCGCAAAGACACTTGCCGAAAGGGACTCTTGAACATAACTGCCGTATAGGTTCGGAAAGATTTTTTTGCGCCTTCATCACCAGGACATCGAGTTCATCCTCGACCAGGAATATGGCCCCTCTCGGCTGCACGGTAAACCATGGCAGTGAAAAGATGGTATCGAGCGTTCTATTCAGGATCTCGTCCAGAGAGATATCTTCGATCATCAGGCGCAAAAGTGAGTTGAGCGCCGCCTGGGTATCAAAGTTTCGCTTGTTTTCCATGGCGATGCGGGAAAGATCAAATCGGGATATCAGGGGGAAGGCCAGGATCACCAGGAGGAGGCTATCCAGAAGAGAGTTGATCAGGGCAGGCATTTTGGGAAAAAAGATATCTAAAGCAAATATAACGCAGAACCCTATAAAAAAAATACCTGTAATCAGGGCTATTAACCGCGGAAAAGTTTTTAGTTTATTGTATATCATATTTTTCCCACCATTGATGCCTGCTAGCAGTCTTTCTCAGGCGGAATTTATTACTTGTTAATATGCTGCCGGCCAGCTTACTTTCCTCTTCGGAGTGAGTCTCCAGGAATATATGTTTCGTCTTTTTAAGAAGTTTCGCCGCATCCTTAAGAACTTCGCCCCCCACGCCTTCCAGATCGATTTTCAAAAGATCTACATCGCCGATATTTTCGGAATCGAATACAGTATCGAGCGTCCTGGTCACAAAAGTTCTTTCGCTCTTTTCCTTATCGAATCGATAAAAACCGTAATCGCCGCAAAGCGGGTCACCTATGCCGATTTTGAACTCTTTTCCGTTTTCGGACCACAACGCCGCTATAATGGGCCTATATCTGTCCGGGGCTATGCCTATGGACTTTATTGTTTCTACGGTGAATTCCTGAGATTCTTTCATCATGTCAATTCCAAAAACTGTTGATCGACGATTAAGATGAAACCACCATCGCGCCGTCACGCCGACGTTTACCCCGCAATCAACTATACATGGCGCCGATTTTTTCGAAAGATAGCGCTCTATCGTCTCGTCCCTTAATTGCCCTGAGGAGCCAAAATTATCAAAAATGTTCCTCGCTTCATGAAATGTCCGGATCTTTCCGAATATCGGCACTTTTACTTGTACCGGAAATATTTTCAGGCGCTTGCAGAAGTATAGGTAAATCCCCGAGATTCCCAGAAGGTTAATAACTCGAATTAAACTTATTTTTAACAGCATAGAGGCAAGGCCTTCTCTTTGTTATTCATATCTAAGCGCTTCGATCGGATTAAGTCTGGCCGCTTGCCGCGCGGGCCACAGTCCGAATATTATGCCGATGGCGATAGAAAAAGTGGTTGCGAGCAGGACTGAAGAGATCGAAACCTTTATCGCCCATCCCGCGACCAGGGCCAGAAGCGCGGCTATTCCCGAACCGCACAAAACACCCATCGCTCCTCCGGTAAACGTCATCACCACCGACTCTATCAGAAACTGTGTCATGATGTCCGATCCGCGCGCGCCTATCGCTTTCCTTAAACCGATTTCCCTGGTCCTCTCCGTGACAGATACAAGCATTATATTCATTATTCCTATACCCCCGACCAGGAGAGAGATGGCCGCTATGGCGCCTAGGAGCAGCGTCATGGTCTTGGTCGTCTGCGCCAATGTCTGCTGTATATCGGCCATGTTCCGTATCTCGAACGAGTCCTCATTTTCTTTGCTGAGACGGTGGCTCTTTATGATCAGATCTTTCATGTTATTCTGCACTTCTTCCATTGCCGACTGATCGCTGACTTCCGCATCCACCGTGTCTACATACTGTTTCCCTAAAAGCCGGTACATGGCCGTGGTGACGGGAATAACTACCAGGTCGTCCTGGTCGTGGAACATGTTAGTGCCCTTCGACGGTAAGATGCCTATCACTTTAAAGCTGACCTTGTTTATCCTTATCATCGAATCTATGGGATTCTCGCTTCCGAACAATTCCCTCACGACGGTTGTCCCCAGCAGTGCCACTCTGGCGCGGGAACGTAATTCGTCCTCTGTAAAAAATTTGCCCGCCGTGGGAACGGATGCCCGCATCTCGGCGAAATTAACGCCTGTGCCCTGGACCTGGGTATTCCAGTTTTTATTCATATAGACAAGCTGCCCTCTGCCGGTAACGGTCGGTGAGACCCTTTTCACATTCGGAATTTTTGCTATAGCGTCCACATCCTGAAACGTAAAGCGTGTTACCGCTCCCGCTTCCATAGCCACACCATGCACTCTCTGCGACCCCGATCTGAGCGTTAAGAGGTTTGAGCCTAACGACGCCAGCGTTTGGGAGATAGACTCTTTCGCCCCCTGGCCTAAGGCGAGCATAGCGATAACGGCGGCGACACCGATCAGGATGCCTAGCATTGAAAGGGCGGAACGCATCTTGTGCGAAACTATCGAACCGAAAGCCTGCTTCAA
This sequence comes from Candidatus Omnitrophota bacterium, assembly GCA_026387175.1. Classification (NCBI taxonomy): domain Bacteria; kingdom Pseudomonadati; phylum Candidatus Omnitrophota; species Candidatus Omnitrophota bacterium. Next base: position 61,456 of record JAPLME010000002.1, on the reverse strand, counting down.
ATGATCGGCGAGTTCAGCCTGCCGTATGCCGGAGGATTCCCCGGACAATATCTTATCTACCGATATGCCGGTCTGCACGGGCCCGATATCTTTAGTGGCGGTCCTGGTTTCATCAGATACTATCTTTCCGTCACGCATCTTGATGATCCTCTTAGCATACTCCGCGACTTCCTCCTCGTGAGTGACCATGACGATCGTCTTCCCCTGCCGGTTAAGATCCACCAGGATCGCCATTATTTCGTTCTGGCTCTTTGAATCGAGATTTCCCGTGGGCTCATCGGCCAGGATAAGCGGGGGGTCATTAACCAAAGAACGCGCTATGGCAACGCGCTGCTGTTCGCCGCCCGAGAGCTCATTGGGACGATGGGAACCTCTTTCGAGGAGCCCGACGGCCTTGATCTTTTCCATAGCTATTTTTTTCAGATGGCGCTTGCCGGCATAGGTGAGCGGAAGTTCCGTGTTCTCTAGAGAGGAGAGCCGCGGCAAAAGATGGAATTGTTGAAAGACGAAGCCTATGTAATTGTTCCTGAGGACTGAGAGCTTGTCATCTCTTAAATTTGTTACATCATTACCCATTAAATAATATTTGCCGGAATCGGGTGAGTCCAGAAAACCCAATAGGTGCAGAAGCGTCGACTTGCCGGAGCCCGACGGCCCCATTATGGCTACGAATTCTCCCGGCCTGACATCAAGCGACACTCCCTGCAGGGCCGCCACTCCGACTTCGCCCATCTTGTATGTCTTGGAGAGGTTCTCCAGTTTTATCATCTTAAAGCCATCATTTTGATTTTGCCGATTGCCCGCTGGGCCTTCCTCTAAAAGGCATGAAAGGATTAGTTCCGCTATTAGCCTTAACCGATGGCGAATATTTCTGGCCTGCGACTATGATAGTATCCGCCTCCGACACACCGGAGATCACTTCCACATTCTTTTCATCCGCGATACCCAGCTCAATTTTTCGCTCGATCGGCTTCGCTCCCGGAGATTCCTTTATCAGGACATACGCGCCGTCCTTTTTCCGCTTTACGGCTTCAAGAGGTATAAGAGCGATGTTATCTTTCGTCTTTTCTGTAATTACGACAGTGGCCGTCATTCCCGATCGGAAAACTTCCGGAACGGTTTCAGGGAGAATATCGACCTGATAGATGGTAACATTATTCACTATCTTGGATTCGTAATATATGTGGTCGACCTTGCCTTTCACTTTGATGTTAGGATAAGCGTCGAGACTGATCATCACTTCCTGGCCGACGCGGATCCCGCCTATGTCGGTCTCATCGACCTGGGCCTGGACGATCAAGCGGTCGGACAGGACAAGCACCGCATCCGATGAGGTCACTATCTGCCCCGGCTCATCCTGGCTTACGATGACTTCCCCGTCGAGCGGGGATATCAGGGGGGTCGGCTTATACACTTCTTCCCAGTATTTCATGGCATCCGGGCCGCGCGTCCTTGCGGCGTCCAAAAGGGCAGCCCTCTCGGTAGAGCTCATCCACACCAGGGTCTGTCCCGCTTTTACAATATCACCCTCCTCGACCAATACCTGATCTATACGGCCGTTGATCGGAGGTTTTATCTCCAGCCTGTTTTGCGGCTGCACAGTAGCGGTGGAAGTGATGGTAGTCTGTATATTGCCTATAGCCGGTTTCACTTCCCGCGCGACCTCCCCTGACGGCTTATTTCCCGTATTTAAAAGCGCTATAGCTAAGGCGCCGGCCGTAAATAAAACCAGAGCAACTATCCATCTCTTCTTATTTACCATAGTCTAGGGTCTCTCCTTTTGCCTGGATCCAATTTGCTTCCGCGATCAATGCGTCGCGTTCGGCGCTCAGATAACTCCTCTTTGCCGTGACCAGATTGTTCTCTATAATTATCCAGTTGTCGTATATTAGCAGTCCTATCGAATATTCCGCCTCCGCGATCTTCGCCCGCTCCTCCGCCGCATTCAGGGATTTTTTAGCTACCCCGACTTTTTCAATAGCGTCCTGCAATGTCGTCCAGGTGTTTGATAGCGTATATATAACACCATCCCGTCCGCTTCTCTCATCCGCCTCGGCCTGGCCAAGGACCGCCCTGGCTTTCGCTACGTTCGCGATCGTATTACCGCCGTCAAAGAAAGGGAATGTCAGGCTCGTCCCTACCGACCATTCATTCTTGTCGGGAAACGCATCTATATTTGTATTGCCTAAAGTTCCTGAAGCGAAGACCTGAGGATAGAACCCGGCTTTGGCGGATTTCACCCCATACTTTGCCGCCTCTTTTTGCGCAATGAGCTGCTGCAGAAGCGGATTGGTGCGGCATAATTTTTCAAAATCCGGCCTGTCCCGGTCCGCATCTACAACTTCAAAATCGCCTTCGGCTTTCATTGGGACAAATTTTTCCCTGCCCAATTCTTTTGTAAGCTGCCGCTGCGCGAGGAATATGCTTCTTCCCGCCTGGTTCACATCAAACGTTGCCTGCGCCAGATCCGCTTCCGAAGTAAGAAGCGACCCTTTGTGTTCCCGGCCCCCCTCATACCTCAGCTTGACAAGCTCCAGGTTCTGCTTCCGGCGGGCTTCTATCTCTTCTGAAATTTTCAAAAGATCCTGCGCGGTCAACAAGTTGACATAAGCGGTCCTTAACCTCAATCTCACATTGGATGACGCCACATCGTAATTATATCGTGATGATATTATATTTCGTTCCGCGGCGGACAGGTCGTATGATGTTTTAAATCCATCGAAAAGAAGCTGCTGCCCCGTAACGCTGTAATCGTATGATGTAGTTTCATGGCGGGCGGCAGCGCCGGTCTGTATATCGCTCTGGCTTCCTCCACCGGAACTTCCAAAGGTGGCCCCCTTGGAAGTGACCTCGCTTGCCTCGCCGGTTATCTGAGGCAAATAAGCGCTCCTGGTGATCTCTTTAGTTGCCCTTGATTGTTTTACTTTTTCCGCGGCAGATACCAGATCGGGATGATTATTCTTTGCTTCTTTGACACAATCCTTCCACAACATCGTCTCTTCGGCCCCGGCAGCGCTGAAGACGGCGCATACGCTTATCGCGATCGCTAAGAATAGTTTTCTGTATCTCATATTGTGTTTTACTATGTTAGACAACCGCTAAGCGTTAAAAGTTTCCGATGGCAAGAATGATAATTTGCCAGGAGTGAAGATATGGGCCTAGACCTTACTTTTCTTGATCGCGTCCTCTATCTCCCACAGGAGATCATTGGAGTCATAGGGCTTGCTTATTACATATGCCGCCCCGCTTTCCGCTCCTTTCTCCTGGATACCTTCGCCCAATAGCGCCGTTACCAGAATGATAGGAATATCTTTCGTTACAGCATTATCTTTGAGACGCTTGCATATCGAAAGGCCGCTGGGCCCGGTCAGCATCACGTCCAGCAAAATTAGGTCGGGAATTTTTTTGGCCGCCTTTTCGAGACACTCTTCTCCGTTAGAGGCTTCGATAACCGCATAACCTTCGTCCTCTAAAATATCTCTCAGCAGCCTTACCATACCGGGTTCATCATCTACCACTAAAATCTTCTTAGCCATTTTCCCTCCCGTGAAATTTGTTTTCTTTAGTTATTCCAATTGTCCGATATCGATCGCTTTATGGCAATAAGGGCAGGTGAAGGTCTCGGCGTCATCAGACAAGTTGCCTTCCACCTCTTCGCGCGTTATCTCTCTTCCGCATTCGGGACAACTGGTGGTCTTAAAAAACAGCGCACCTGTAAACTCATTATCTTTATCGGCCATATTTATCATCTCCTATTTATAGCTTCATAACGCGCCGCTATTAAATAAGTTACAACTTTACCGGGTCTTTGTCAACTATTTGAATAGCGCGCCAGGCCGTATCCTCAAACGGCATAACAATGGATCCCGCCTTCACGCATGCCAATATATAGGCAGGGTCTTTCAATAAAGACAAAGGTATCCTTAAAATTAAATTATTACCTTCATAAGTTAATTGAACTTTTTCCGCGCTTACATTCCGTCTTCGATCTTTTACGCTCAGGGTGTTCAGCCCGATATTAATAATCAGCTTCGGCATTTCGGAAAATTCCGAATCTTTTCTATATCCCAGCAGAAAAATAGATATGCCCAAATCTTTCTCCAGCCTGTTTTTTAACGCCAGCTTTATAAGCAGCTTATTATCTTTGCGTTCGTATGCCAGAATTGCCCCGGCGCTGCACCATACGCTCTTTTTGGACAGTGTAACGTCCGGATAATCACCGGTAAGTTCGTTCTTTCTTGCATAAGTGACCAGATAAGCCGGATTATATTCATTTTGACTCTTATAAGACTCCATAGCGTCGTGCTTCGTCTTCACTTCCGCATCCGTCAATCCCAAACTTAGCCAGGATATTTCACCGCTTTTCAGCGTATCGGGCACCGCCAGCTCCAATTCCGGATGATACCCTCTCGGCTCCGGCCATCCTTTTACATGGACAAGGTACGGCAATATATCCGGCCTGGCCATCTCGCTTTCCAGGTCCCATAGAGCTATCCGCAAAAACAGGTATAGCGAACGGTGGTCTCTGTTAACATCGACAGGGTGAGAGACGAATATCCTGGTCGGTTTGAAATCTCTTATAATATTCTCTATATCATTTAAAACGCTTTCGCCGACATAAGGCGCTTCGGGCGACAGGCAATTGGAATAAGGCACCCTGGATATTCGCGTCAGTATATATCTGAACGGCCTGGTATCGCCCCAATATTTAAGCAGTATCTCCATTGTGCCAAAATCCGGATAGCCTAAAAACACGCAATCTTTTTCTTCCAGCCCTAACATCTTCAGCGCCTCGAGCGATTCTTTTCTTCTCACCTGCCCCATATGTATAAATTCGCCCTTCCTTACAGTCAGCCGTTTCTCGTACACTATGAAAGCGGGTTCGTTATGATCGCCGTTAGTCAGGAATAGCACTCTCACCTTGGCCTTTGCTTTCAGCGCTTCCTGAATAACGCCGCCGGTGGCCATCACCTCGTCATCCGGGTGCGGGGCGAGAATCAATATCCTATCGCTTTCGGAGAACCCTTTCATCGGGCTTATGTTTTGGGCAAAACAAAGCGCGGCGGATAGAATTAAATACAGCAGGGATAAATAGAGCGGGAGCGGGTTTCTTTTCATACGGTATTCCATTAGTCCGATCATTTTCTTTTTAATATTTTTTTCAGCATAAAAAGGGCATGCCATCTCTGACACGCCCTTTTCGTAATAATACCGCTTTATTTTGTGCAGCACTCTTTCATAGTTCCGGTAGGAATTTTATTCCCTAATACATCCATCGTCCACATCTTGTGCATAGGCTTCTCTGCCGTGCCTTTCGCCGGCTCGGCCTTCGCACATGTCGACGTAAAGACGCATGGGGCCTTCCAGCCCTCTACGCACTTTTTTGCCTGATTAAATACGGTCTCCTCCGCATTCACGGAAGCCGCTGACAGAACCAGGGCAAGGATGGCCACTCCCAATATCCTTTCCTTCATGATACACCCCCTTTCGATATATCCATATTATACCATAAACGAAAAATAGGAATGATCTTATTCTGCTTTTTTCGGTCTTTTTTCCAAGGACATTAACTTGTTGCAGCAGGCGGCTCCACTACCTGATAATATACACCGCTGGCGCCAAAATAAGGCCTATACCATGCCGAACCGGATTGGTAATATAAAGTTCCTCCGATATTCTTGGCCTGACAACCCTGCGGAAGCATTGGCACCTGCGCTCCGATGGACGGAATGACCGGCGCGGCTTGAACCGCGGGCTGAGCAGGCTGTTCGATAATAACAGTGTTGGACTCGGACGACTTTGCCGCAACCGCGCCCATCGCCGTGACCATCATCATACCGGCAAGCGCGTCATCCGCCGCTCCGTAACCATACCATCCGCCGTTCGGCGCGTTAACATTGACATTTTTAGTGATCGTACCATTATGATCCGGCCAATCGGGCCTGTGATCGGGACGATGGTCGGGATTGTGGTCAGGGTGTACCCTGTCGGAATGTTGAAAATCCCTTTGCTGGCCTCTGCCGCCTCCACCCGGAGCGCTCCCGCCTCCGCGGCTATAACCTCCGCCGCCCCTGCCTCCGCCGCTCCACCCGCCGCCTCCGCGCGCTGCTACCACATCGCTTATGACCAACAGCGCGATCGCCGCAACCGCAATCATATAGATACATACTTTGTACTGTTTCATAGCTGTTCTCCTATATAGTTTTATCCGGCTTACGAAAATCGACTTTGGCCGCATTTGACGTGTTCTGGAATACAAAATTAGCGTCCGGTACAGGCTCATTCAGTTTCCAGTTAAAGAACTCTATCGTATAGTCCGGTTCACTGACATCCTCAAGATATCTCGCGCTGACCAGACGCGGCAGATGGTCATCTTCGGCCACCCAGATCTGCCACTCTACCCCTTCGTTAGAAAAAGCAAGATGGTCCGTCTTTACGCCCGCTATGGTCGACCGTCCGACAAATATGGCTTTCGTCAGGCCGCTTGTCAGTTTCTCATAAGGATTCGAGGTGAGTATATCGGCATACGGGAATGTTCTGCCTTCTTCGCGGTAGGCGCGGTCCGTCAACTCCTCCACCGTCCCGGGCGCTTCTTTTTGCGCGTACACATTTTTAGTCGGGGCATACGCCGTCACGGTAGTGCCGTCAAAGTAAAAATCGTACGGAAAAAAATCTCCGCGCGTTTCAGCGAATAATTTGTTCTGGCCCTGCACCATGACCCGTGATACGCCGAAAAGATTTATCCATATCCCATTAGGCCCTTTTATCGGGATCATGCTGCGCGATTGAAAGCCCATGGTCTTTGCCTGAATAATGGTATCGCTCATGTTCTTCAATACATCGAGAGCCCGCTGGTCGATCATCGGAACAGCCGCCGGCGGCGGATTCTTCACCGCGGCCTGGACCTGTTCCTGTCCGGCGGCACCTTGCGCCCACCCGGAGGCGCCTGTGATGACTACAGACGACAACAATAATAACACTGTAATACGCGTTCTTGAGACCATACTCTCCTCCTGACTATTGTTTACCAAGACGCTCAACTGCCTTAACGGTCAATTTCACGGCGGCATCCACATCATCTATATTAAAGACCCCTGTCGCCGAATGGATGTAGCGCGTAGGAATGCTCAATACGCCTGTCGGCACGCCTTCCTTGTTCATATATATGATCGCGCCGTCAGTCATCCCGCCTTCGATGACATCGATCTGATATTTGATCTTATTTTTCTTGGCAGTATCCGTTAAAAGGTCTTTCATCTTTTCATTGACTATCACGCCTCTTCCCGATGCCTCTATGATGGTGATCGCGACGCCGTCGCCCAGCTTAAGAGAAGATTCGCGCTCGGTTATCTGGGGCGTATCGCCGGCTATATTGGTATCTATGGCGATGGCATAGTCCGGGCTCACATTGAATGCCGCAGTGCGCGCGCCCTTCAGCCCGACCTCTTCCTGGCCGGTCGCTACCGCATAAATTTCGGCATTCACCTGCAGCTTTTCCATGACCTTAATGAGCGCATAACATCCTATCCTGTCGTCTATGGCCTTACCATAATAGAGCTTGCCGTTCAGCACACCGGAATTGGGTTCGAATACCGCGGTATCTCCGACCTCTATCCTTTTATTCGCCTCTTCTCTGCTGGAGCACCCGATATCTATAAACATATCTTCGTATTTCAGTGGCTGCTTCTTATCCTCTTCTTTCTGTAGATGAGGAGGTTTGGTCCCTATTATGCCGACGCAGTCGCCTTTCTTGGCTTTTATTACCACCCTCTGGGCCGGCAGCACCCTGTCGTCTATGCCTCCGATCTTTATAAAATGTACGTAGCCTTCCTTTGTTATATGCTTTACCATGAACCCGATCTCGTCCATGTGCGCGGCAAGCATAATCTTCCGTTTACCCTTTCCCTTCTTAGCAATGACGTTGCCGAAGTTATCTATCCGCGCTTCATCGCACGATTTCTTAAGCTCGCCGTGCATGATATGCGCGATCTCTTTCTCATAACCGGATATACCTGCCGCTTCGATTATTCTTTTTAATAACGGGTTCACTCTGCTCTCCTTTTTTTATTTCTTATCTCCTAATAATGATTTTAAAGAATTAACGGCCTGCTGGATGCTCTGCGTCTTCACCTGCTCGCCGATGTTGGTGATATACGGTTTGATGAGGCTCATGAGCGTCTCCTGGAATCCTCCGAATTCGGGCTTTTCAATAGTGCCTGTTATATCGAATTTGAGGCACGCCGGATCGACACGGTTAAGCGCCTCGCAGACAGTTGCTATCGGTATAAACCCTACTACCGCAGCGCCTCCCTGCTTCGGTTCCAACGCCTGGCCTGTCAGGACGAGGGAGTTTCTCGAATCTATCGCATCGCCGGTTATCTTAGTCTTCGAGCTGAGCGTCAGCCGCCCTTTGGTTATACGGACAGGAAGCGAATCCTCATAGATGAAGCGCACGGCATCAAGGTCAACCTTATCGAGTTCGGCTTTGACAACGGCTGTCTGTCCCGCGCCGGTGTAGCCCTTCGAAAATAAAAACTCCAGCCTCCCGGCCGCAACGTTATTTTTAAATAATTCTCCTCTTATGTTCATGCCGTCAAGCCTGGCTCCGCTCTGCGGATCAAAAGCAACGCGCTTCAGGGCGATCCTCGCGCTCTTCAGCTCTACGGGAGCGGCATTATGAGGAACAATATTTACCCTGCCGTCGATGTTCAGGTCCTTTATCTCAAACATATACATCTCGGAGGGCGTCTTAAAACTTACAAGCTTGCCCTTGGGAAGATCCTGCGTAACCCTCGCCACCTTCCGGCTGGCCTTTGCTTCTTCCTTCCCCTGCTTCGAGAAATTACTCTTTATCTTCCCATACACCATGCCGAACAAGTCACGCTTCTCTTGCGCTCCGCGCCATAAAGCCATGAGATCCGGCGCGCCTTTAGCCTTCTGGGCCTCGGCTTTGGATGAGGAAAGATGCTGTATATTAAAAGTGCCGTCAGGCGCGCCCTCCAGATCCAACTCGGCGCCTTTCATGTTTATGGTGGAGAAGACGAGACGTTTCGAAAGCAGCGCCAGAGGGCTGACATGGACGGAGGCAGAGCCTACTCTTATAACGCGTTTATCAGGAGCCTGAGGATCGAAGACCTTCAGCTCTTTCATCGAAAATGATAACGTAAGCGGCCAGACATTGATCCTCTCTACCGTTATCTTAGCGCTGCCGCTGCGGTTAAGGCTGTCTATTATGAACGCGCTCACTATCGGGCTTATGATAAGGCCCACGCCGACCTGGACAACGATGAGCACGGCAATTATGACGGCTATACCACTCACGTTCAGCCTCTTCATTATGCCCGTCTTCTCTCTCGGCGGCTTGGGTTTTATTACGGCCGATTTTACTTTACTGATGACGGTCTGCTTCAATGTGGCCTTAACATTTCCGAGAGTAGCGGAAACATCCGGCCCTATGATATTGCCTGCCTGTGATACCAGCTTAAACCTTTGGACCCATTTCGAGAAAGCGGAATCTTTGATCTTCTTCGAATATTTTGCGAGAAGCGGTGCGCTGATACTCTTAACGATGAAATATACGGGTACAGATAGCGCCGCCGACAGGAAGAGGCCTCCGGCGACTGTCGTCCTGTTTATGTCGAGGTATGCAATCACCGGACAATTTGTCACCGCCCGCCAGAACCCGGTCAGATAATTCGCTTTTTCCAGAAGGTATACGCCGAAGGCGTCGGCCAGTTTGCTTACCCCGAGAAGATATAATCCTTTGAAGGCAGGCAGAGTCAATAATGTCGCCATGCGGTTGACTTTGAATATGAAAAAAAACAGCGCCAGTAAAAGCGCTGTCGTCCCGTTAAGCGGTGTGAAGCCCAAGAACATCCCGAGGCATACGCCAAAGGCGATCTCCCGCGGCGTAATATTTGCCTCCAGTATGCCTATTATCTTTGCCGGAACATTTAGGAATGATAACATATATCCCTCCTATTCGTCGTTATATTTCATCTTCTCGGCATCGTATGTCTTCATCGCTGCGTCAAGCTGGGAATAACAGGAGTCTATCTTTTCCGCCAGTTCTTTTAATTCTCTGGAGATCTCGCTCCTTCGGATAGCCCCGGGGCCGCCTCTTGTCGAAGACTTCGCAAGCTCCTCATTCATATCAGCCACCCTGGCCTCGGATAATATTATATCATACTCAAGGCTCTCAATCTTCTCTTTAAGAGGCTTTAAGATGCCCGATTTCATCGCGTTAAACTCCGCGCGGGCCTTTCTCGACATTTTTTTATGCTGAATTGGCTTAGCCGGCTGCGGAATAGCGGCTGGCGCGCCGGATGAGACGGCCACAGGCCCCGGGACTGAAGAACCCGCAGCCGCAGGGCTATGGGGTTTCGCGGCCGGTTTATTCTCATCGTCATCTTCCCATCCGATACTATCCAGGAATTCTCCATAAGTACCGGGATATAGAAAGACTTTGTCATTCTTAAATACAATGAGCTTCGTCGCCACCGCATTCAGAAAATGCTCGTCGTGCGCTACCACGAGAGCCGCGCCTTCGAAATCTCTGACAGCGTCCATCATCGCCTGGCAGGATTCGATGTCAAGGTGGTGCGTAGGCTCATCCAGGAAAAGGATATTGGAAGGCGCCACGAGAAGTTTTCCCAGAAGAACGCGGCTGCGCTCGCCGCCGGAAAGGACTTTGACCTTCTTCTCGGCGTCGTCTCCCGAGAACATCATCGCGCCGCATATCCCGCGCACACGCGATCTATCGATAGAAGCACTGGACCTGGATATCTCCTCTTCCACTGTAAGCTCATCATCAAGATCGGCCGTATTCGCCTGCTCATAATAGGCCGGAAGAGCCGCTGTGTGCGTCTTAATGCTGCCGTTTACAGGTTTAAGCCTGCCGGATAATAACTTTAAAAGCGTGGTCTTGCCTTTTCCGTTCTTGCCTACGATACCGATCTTATCATGCCTGTTCACGGTAAAGTTAAGGCCATTTATCAGATACGGCTCCCTGCCGCCGTATGAGAACGTAAGATCATTCACGTCCATGATCTGAGCGGCGCGAAACGGCTCATAATTGAACGAGAACGACAGTGTGCGGATCTCTTCGAGCTTGTCAAGCTTGTCCATCTTCTCGATCTTCTTGATGCTCGATTGGACGCCCTTGGCATGGCTTGCCTTCGAGCGGAACCTATTCACATACTCCATCATCTGCTCGCGCTTCTTCTCATCCTCCACGCGCCTCTTCTCGTGCAGAGCTTCGTCCGCCTGGAGCTGAGCGTAATATTTCCCGGTCGATCCCTTCATCTTCCTTACCATCCCGCGGTGTATACCCACGATATGCGTCGTCACGCTGTCGACAAGGTCCCTATCGTGGCTTATCACGATCATTTCGCCTTTCCATGATCGCAGAAACTTCTCAAGCCATCTTATCGAGACTATATCGAGGAAGTTCGTAGGCTCATCAAGAAGGAGCATATTGGGCTCGGAGACCAGAACCTTGGCCAGAACGATACGCATCTGGAATCCTCCGGAAAATTCCGAAGGGCTGCGGGCGAAATCCTCTTCCCGGAAACCGAGCCCGGACAGGATCTTCTCCACCTTCCATTCGGCGCCTGCCTCTTCAGGATTTAATCCCCGACACCCTTCCTCGAGCACAGTAGGCTTGGTAAATTCGAGATGCTGGGCGAGATACCCTATGGAGTAATTGTTGGGCATGAAGATCTTACCTTCATCGGGCTCTTCTTCTCCGGCAATCATTCTGAATAACGTGGTCTTCCCGTGGCCGTTACGGCCCACGAGCCCGATCTTTTCACCGGCAAGGACATCAAAACTCACGTCCGAGAAGAGCACCCGGGTGGCATACTGTTTAGTTATATTCTTTATCGATATCATCTAGTTCCTTTAAAAAGAAGGCCCTCCCTTCGAGATATGGGAAGGCCTCTTAAAAAAACCGGTGTTTTTCGCTTTCTATCTTACCATCTTAAATTTTCTCGTCTCAGTCGAGCAGATCGGACACAGTTCGGTGGTAATGACATCCACAACATTCCCGCAGACCGGACACACAAGAAAATCTTTCGATAAGCCTCTGGAGAGCACCAGGTTACTGGACATTCTGGCGTACAGATCGGCGTGAACGCCTTCGGCGGCAATAGTATCTTCAAACGCGTCGATCGCGTCTTTCATCTCTTCCTTTTGGGCCTGAATGAGAAATGCGGGATACATAACATCCTTTTCGTATGTTTCCCCTTCGAATGCCGCTTTCAGATTCTCCGGAGTGCTCTTCACTACCGGAATTTCAACGGCGGCATTCAGCGTTCCTCCGAGCTTCTTAATTATTCCGGCATAACGCTCATAATGCACCCGCTCCGCCAGCGCAACGGCCCTGAAAAGACTTGCAGCTATGTCATACCCTTCCTCGTTAGCTTTTTTAGCAAAGGCCAGGTATCGCGCCTGAGCATTGCTCTCGCCTTTATAGGCGGCCATGAGATTGTCAAGCGTCGTAGCTGAAGAGTCAGCTGCTTTTTCCTGGGCATACGTGTTAGTAAGACACATAGATACCATTAACAAAAATAGCGCCGCTCCTAATCCCGCGGCAAAACCGAGTCTCCTTATAAGCATATCCCCTCCTAATGTTATTTTTAACTGGATCGCTATTTCAAATAATAGCTTAATCCCCGCATTAAAAGATGTATTCCTATCGCTGCCAGGAAAAGGCATAGTATCTTCGAAAGTACCAGACAGACTATCTCGCCCAGAAAACGGTATATAGCATCGCTGAAATAAATAATGATCCATGTGATCCCAAGGACTATAGCGACAGAGCCGGCCGCTATCAAATAACCATACTCGGAGAAGATGACAAGGACGGTCATCATAGCGCCGGGGCCGGCCAGGATGGGGCAGGCCAGCGGAACAGCGCCAACATGATGGGTATCCTGTTTTTTCGAGGCGCGGACGTTCTTCACCAGCGCGCCGAATATCAGGTGATCTATAGCTATGATCAGGAGGAGGAGCCCTCCGGCGGCCATCAGATCAGGCAGCTGTATCTGAAAAAAATTGGAAAGTATCCATTTCCCGGCGAGGATGAAGAGAAAGAGAATGATGGCAGAGGTGTAAACAGCCATATTGAAGACACGGCGGCGCGCCTTCAAAGGCATTCCGTCTGTAAGCTGCAAAACCAGCGGGATGCTGCCTATGGGATTTACAATAGCGAAAAGTATGAGCGTTGACTGAAACAGATTATTAAGATCCATCGATCCTCCGTCGGGTAATAGGTTACAACATTAACTATTATTTGTCAACTACTTACAAAAGTACTTCCTGATGGCCAGCATAGTAATGTCGTCCGACTGGGGCGCTTTTCCTGTAAATGCCTTCACATCCGCGAGCACAGCTTCAATCGTCTCTCTGCAATTAAGTTCAACCGACTTTTTCAGAATAAGCTTTAACCTCTCTTCTGAATATTGCTCTCTTTTTTCGTTCATTGCTTCAGTAACACCATCGGTATATAGGAATAGGAGCTCGCCGGAGCCCAGGACAAAGTTCCCCACATCGAAATTTGCGTCATGAATTATCCCCATGACCATCCCCCCGATAGGCTGGACGAATACCGATTCGCCGGTCTTCTTGACGACAAGGGGACTATTGTGGCCGCCATTGGTATAAAAGATATTTCCCGTCCGTATATCGATGATCCCGAAAAAGACTGTCACGAAGAGCGACTGATCCTCGCCGGAGCTCAATTCCTTGTTCACGATAGCAAGGACCTTCTCCGGAGAATCCTCCCTGATGACCGTCGCCTTCAGGAATGTCTTGGTAACCGCCATGAAGAGCGATGCCGGCACGCCTTTGCCCGAGACGTCGCCGACCACAAAACACATCCTGTCCTTGTCTATATAATGAAAATCGTAAAAATCGCCGCCCACTTCTTTTGCGGGGCTGATCATGGCAAATATGTCGACTCCATTCTTATCGTCGAGCGCCGGAAATTTTTTCGGGAGAATGCTCATCTGTATTCTGCGCGCAATGCTCAATTCGCTCTGTATCCGCTCTTTGATCGCAACGGTCTCGGTTAGCCGTTCGATATACTCTTTAAGCGACCGGCTCATGTATCGAAATGCTTCGGTCAGCTTGCCGACTTCATCCTTCGATTCGACCTCCGGCAAGGGCGCGTCCAGGTTTCCCGTAGCTATCACCTCTGCGGCGCGCGCCATCGCTCTGATGGGCCGGGTGATCGAGCGGGATATAAAGATCACGACCAGAAGCAGAAGGGCCACACCCGCGATCCCCGCCAGGGCCGATATGTCGCGAAGCTTCCTGATGTCGGCCAAAAGCTCGTCCTGAGGGAAAAGCACGGCCAGCGACCAGCCTGTCGACGGGACCGGAGCATAATACATCCAGCACTTCTTTCCCGCCACAACGCTCTTTGAAAGCGCGAAACCGGACTCCCCTTTTATCATTTTTCTGCCGATATCCCTAAGCGCCTTGTCACCCCGCGCCCCGGCCATACTGAAGATCGTTTCGTTCATGATCATCTCGCCGGACGGATGGGTCACGATGGTACCGTTCTTCGATATCAGAAACGCGTATCCTGTCTTAAGTATCTTGATCGATGATATGATCCCGCGCAGCCACTCCAGCGAAATGTCCGCCGTGACTATACCCCTGAACTTTTTAGAGCCGGAAACCGTATCATACAGAGGCACAGAATAGGTCGACATCATGATATTCCCGCCGCCTTCGTCAAAATAAGGCTCCGTCCAGTACGGCGCGTCCATCTCTTTGGGTATCTGGTACCAGTCCCACGAGAAGTAGTCATATGATCCTTCCGACAGAAGGACGTATTTTGTCTTTCCGCCGCTCTTGTAGAAATACGGCGCGTAATATTTCTTCGATGGGTCGAAAGCGAACGGTTCGAAGGCCGCGGCCATGCCATAGACCTCGTTGTTCCGCGCGGTCATGGCTTCGAGAAGGCGCAAAAGCCGGTCTTCACCGCAGGCGCCGCTTTCTATGGCGCAGGCGAAGTTCTCGGGTACTTTTTGGGCGGCGGCAAGTATCGTTTCAATGCGGTAGACCGTGCTCATGGTCAGATTTCGAGCGCCCTCCTCGACGCTCTTCTCGAGCATCTTACGTGAAAATACGTAGTTCAGCTCCACGATGGCGGAGAGAATGAGCGCGCTCGATACGGAAAAGAGCACTATCAGCTTAAATGTTATACCTTTATTTTTCAACATAGGTAACCGCCGGGACGTAGAATGAGTCGAAATCGGTAACACTGTCGATCAGGCCGTGCTCTTTAAGCATGCCGGAGACGGCCCTATAATCTTCCGGCGAAAGAGCGACTGTCTTTGATATACCACCATTGGTAGTTATCAACTGCTCGACACTCTTAAGCATCCATTTTTGATGCTCCCTGTTGGCGGGGATATTGCCGGTACGCATACGTTCGAGCACAATATCCACCGCCTCCTCCGGATGGCTAAACGCGTAGAGCCAGCCTTTGATAGAAGCCTCGACGAACGCTTTAGTAAGGGCTGGATCCTTGCGGTATGTACCTTCGAGCGTGTATAGCCCGTCTTCCGGAACATTGAGACCGTGGTCCTTGAAGAAAAAGACCGACAGTTCCTCGGGATCCATCCCGGAGCTGATGATCGTATGGTACTCGTTATACCACATGGCCATAACCGCATCGACACCCCCGGCAAGAAAGAGATTGACCGTGTAAGACTGATGGATCTTACTGACGTTCAGTCCGTATTTTTTTATGAACGCTTCCCCCGAAAGACGCAGATCTCCGTCCCATAGGCTCACTTTTTTGCCGTTGAGGTCCTCGGGCTTACGTATGCCGGCAGACTTCCTCGCGACGAACATCAGCCCGGACCGCGGCATGATCTGGCCGATATTGATCAGCTTGACGCCTTTGGAACGGTTCTGAAGGGCCTGCGAAAGCCACAACACGGCAAAGTCCGCCTTGCCGTCGGCAAGGGCCTGCGAGGCGGAGATACTCGGCCCGCTGGAAAGGATCTCAACGTCTATCCCGCGTTCCTTATAAAACCCTTTTTCCTTCGCAACGTAATAGCCCGCAAACTGCGCTTGAGGGCTCCAATGCGTAATGAAGGTGACCTTTTGCGGTTTGTTCTCTTCCGCAAAAACAAAAGCGACCGCCGTCAATAATAAGGTGATCGCTACAGTCACTACTCGATATTTCTTGCCCATATGATCTCTGACTTATACCAAAGGTTGTAATGTTTGGCGGCGCCGTTTCGGCCTACGTCGCTTATCGCGACGTTCGGGCTTTCACGGCATCGCTCATTTTTTCCTTATCGGAAAAATTGGCGGAGAGATAGGGATTCGAACCCTAGGACCCCTTTTGGAGGTCACGCACTTTCCAGGCGCGCCCGTTCAACCGCTCCGGCATCTCTCCGATAATTTCAGCCACAATCTAAGTGTTGTTCGTCCCGACGAACACAACAGCAAATCGACAGACTAACATAAAACCGTTCGTTGGGGCATCTCTCCGACAATCCTAATTAATTCTTGCTAAATAACTTTTCCAACAGCGCCGCGAGCCGCTCATTGAGTTTGAAATGCTCGGTCTTCCAGGATGAGATCATGCTATTCTTGTGCTTCGGCCAGGCAGAGGCATAGGTCTCCAATCCGGTCAGCGGCCCTTTATGGTTGACCCATTCGGGGCTCTTCACGTAACGAAAGATCCCATCCGGATGGATGGCATTCGCTACGCTCTTATAGGTCCAATAAGTCCAGCTTATACCATGACGCTCAAGAACATCCAGCATATCTTCTGCCCACTTCAACTCGCCATAATGGCCCCCTCGCCAGTTTATTCCCACCTCACCTACGTAGAGAGGCACATTGATCTTATCGATCAGCATCCTATACGGCAGAGACATAAGGTCGAGGGCCTTTTTCGACCATGGTATATTATATATTTTTCCGGGATAGGTTAAGTCTTTTTCGAAGTTAAAGACGTAATCGGCGATCGGATAGGTATGGATGCTGAGCGCCGTATTCTTGTCTTCGGGCTTACCTATAAAATCAAGTCTCTGGCTGAATATATTGCCCTCAAGAAATATTATATGCCGCGAATCAACATCCCTTATCTCTTTCGTAACCCGGCAGTAAAGGTCCTTCAGCTCCTTCTCCCTGTCAATCTCTATAACCGGCTCATTCAGTATATCGTAACCCGCCACAGCGCTCACATCTTTATAGTGGCTCGCGAGAAAGTACCAAAGCTTCACAAATCTGTCTTTATTCAAATCGTTCGCGAATAGTTCGGGCTTTCCGACGCAATCCGAATGCCAGTCGGGATTCTGCGCGCCGGGAGCGGCATGCATATCTAATATGCAATACAGGCCGTTCCTCTGGCACCATCTGACCGCGTTATCGAGCTCCCGCAGGCCCTCTTCGTTCAAGCTGAACGGCCTGTCCTCGAACTCGATGAGCCGATAATTGAACGGGATCCGCACGCAATTCGCTCCCCATTCTTTGATCAGCTCAAAATCATACTCCCTGACAAATGATTTGCGAAAAGACCTTGTGAAATCTTCCAAGGCCTCCCTGCCGAGCGCCTTCTCGAATTCCTGCCTGAAGATTTTTTCCGGGAAGTTGCGGCCGCCGAGAATGTAGCCTTCCATCATCAGCCATCCGCCGAGGGCAACGCCTCTCAGCACGATGGGTTTACCCTTCTCATCGACTATATTCCTTCCGTCCACTTTCAGAAAAGGCAATTTATCAGGCATCTTTATATGTCCTCGGTAAACCGCTTATGCGCCATATGTTCAAGCGTATCCCTGTATGCCAGTAAAGCGGCGCAAACCTCGGGGTCAAACTGGGTCCCGGATTTTTTTTCAATCTCATCCATCGCTTTGCTGAAACTCATCTTCGGCCTATAGGGCCTGTCGGTGGTCATCGCGTCAAAAGCATCGGCCACGGAAACTATTCTCGCCAGGAGAGGGATCTCGTTGCCTTTTAATCCCCTCGGATAACCTGTACCGTCATAGCATTCCTGGTGGCTCAGGACCGCTTCCTTCACATCCGTCAGGAACTCAATGCCCTCGATTATCTTGGCGCCCCGCTCGGCATGCTTTTTGATCTCTTCGAAATCCTCATGAGTGAGGTTGACCTTCTTAAGAAGCGCATTCTCGATGTAAATCTTGCCTATATCATGCAAAACGCAGCTGTACCGCAGCTGGATCAAGTCATCATGGGGAAGATGCATATGTTTAGCTATCAGGAGAGCGTATTCCTGGACCCTGCTTACATGCTCTCTCGTATAGGGATCCCTCTCCTCTATGGCGTTCGTCAGGGCTACAACTGATTCGAGATGCGCTTTCTTCTCTCGCTTAAGTGACTGGCGCAGCTCATCTATCTTCTTCCTGATAGATACTCTCAATAGCTCAAATGCCGCAGCAAGGTGTCCTATCTCATCGTTTGTTTTTATATCGATCGGCTTGTCATAGCGTTCCTGTTCGAGATCGACTATCGCCTCATCCAGCTTCTTTATCGCGCCCACCAAAGTGGTGACAAGCTGATAACTTATAAAGGCCACCATTAGATATCCCACAACGCATATTATCACTATAATGACCAGCTCCTGATTCAGCATTTTTATATAAGCATCGATCCTGTAATTCACCTCTACCACGACCCGCTTATCCTCAAGCAGAAGAGGTGTGCCCGGCGCATATGCCGAGATCCATGTTCCGTCCTTATCTTCGTAAATACCCGTCGCCTGCGCTGTGCCTGATAAGAGAACATCCTTAATTTCCTGCCTCATCACATAAGCGGTGCCCGCCAAATAGACCGGCTCACTTGTCAGTGACGCCCAAAAACGATTTCTTGACGCCAGATATACAGTGATCGAACTGTCTATATTATTTAATTTCTTTATTCTTTGCAAAATCGCCGAATATTTATCATACATGGCCCTAGGGTTTATTTCCGGCTCTTTAGGCGGCGGTTCGGGCTTTTCATCGAGGGTCCGGGGCGAAAGCAGATCAAGTCCCTTAGGGCGGTTATATTCAGACGTAGCGGCTCGTTTGATATTTTCTGAATTCTTTACAATATAGTAAACGTCCTCAGCGGATATAAAGCTCGCTATGGAGGCTGCAATTCCGGTGAGAGAATCCCCCAGCATGCCTATGATGCGGTTCTTGCTAAATTGAAAAGAGAAATAGCCGAGAGTGAACGTCAGCAGGAACAGAGCGAAGAGCACTATGCTCAGTATCTTGAATTTAATGCTGTTTCTATTAATAAGCTTTGCCATTATCTAATAATAATATCATGGAATACGCCAGTGGGCCAATATAAATTAGAAAAATTATGGGCAGCTCATTATGAAACGATCGATATCATCGACATTCGCTTTGGCGCTATCTATCACGCATGCCAAGACATGGCCGCCTTTTGTTTTATCACGGCTTATGAAATGTAAATGATATCCAGGCATATTAACACCTTTCATATAATCCGGAATCCTGAAACCTACCAGGGTGCCTGCTATATCAGTAAACTCGAAAACGCTCTGATTTTTAACAACTTCGGACAGTGGAGAATAAGGCTTATTCTGCGCGGGAACGCTCCTGGTTTTAATATAACTGAATCTACCCTCAACCTTGATCGCATAAGGAATATTCCTGGTCGGCAGGCGGCTGTCTATAAACTTCTGCAACGAAAGGTAATCGGATTCCCTGGGAACAGAAAATTCTATATCAGCGCCAAAAAATTTAACCATGGAGAAAGGGGATCTTATATCACCTGAAGGGCGCCGGACCGTTCCATCCGATCTGACCTGATAGAATATCCCGTCTAATTCTATCGCTTCACCGTCGAGCCGGTCAAAGGTGCCGATGCCAAAATCACCGTGCCTGCGTATTTCATTCAAGGTCACTTTACCGTCGTAATCACCTTTCATGAGAGCATCCAAAACGGAGACCTGATACAGGGTATCCCTGTCTTTGATCTGCTGGCCGGATATGATCAGCCCGGCGATGACGAGGAGAACAATGGAGAGGCTTGTGAGTTTGGATAGTTTCATAGTTTCAATAGGATTGTTTGGCGGCGCCGTTGGGGGATTCGGCTACTTCGGCTCGCGGAGCTCGCCTGCGTAGCCAGCTCGGCCGCTGTCGCGCATAGCGCTTTTCCTCGCTATTCGCTCGGCGCGGCCTCGCTTCGAATCCCCAACTCGTTGCCATATAAAACTGACTAAGACTGACTAAATATGGCGGACGCGAGTGCAACCAATTCGAACCGCGTCTGAGCTCACTGCCCGCATAGTGATTCCTGTCAATACAACAGTAGCATTATACAAGATATTTGCCGTCAGGGCAAAACAATTGCATATATTAGGAATGACGTATGTAGCAATAGGTAGGTCTCTAAAAGTCGGCCAAGAAACGGCACGAAAAGCCTGTCATTACGAAAAATAACTCTTGTGCCCCATGGACAGGCTTGGGGATTGTCGTGTAAACCGTCCCAGTGATACCCAGAATATTCTTCTACTTTCACTTTTTTGCAGCGGCGGCTTCCTGCTTCAAAGACTTTATTTTTGCTCTTATCTGTTCGAACTGTTCGGGCGTTATGGTATTAAGGTCTTCCTGGAATGCATCCCAATATTCTTTTCTGTTTTTTTCAGCCACATCCTTCCACTCTTTTTCGGGTATAGTCAGAACGGGTTTCTTTTTATTGTTATCCATAGCCCTCGTAAAGGCGCCCATTCCATGCAAAGCTATCCAGCGCGAATCATAATTGATCGGAGTTTCTTTATCCCATTTAATTGCTTTTTGTACAATTATTTTTGTGTTATTTAAATTTTCAAACTGTATTACTTTAAGTAGATCCGGCACAGACATATTTAATTCCTCATAACCACCCGCAACGGTTTCATCGGTACATATCTTAATATCATATTGTGTTCGTATCCGCCCCGCGTATAACCAGAACAAAGCATCGTCGGTTTTGCCGACATCAAAAAGATACGCTGCCAAAGAAAAGAATACGGCCGGACAATATTTATCGGAATGCGATTCAATTACCATTGCCATCGCCGTCTTCTCTTTATCCGTACCGGTTCTCAATATATTTATTGCCTGGATGGAAGGTTTGGTGTCGATTGTAGCATAGACTCCTGCTGGCTCTACCGTATTATCTTCCGCGAAAGCAAATGAACACGTAATGGTTAAACAGAATAGCAATGCTAATGTCTTTTTGTCCATAATATTATTCCTGTATATACCTATTATCAAAACTGGCGGAGAGACTGGGATTCGAACCCAGGGACCCTGTAAAGGGTCACACGCTTTCGAGGCGTGCGCCTTCAACCACTCAGCCATCTCTCCAAAGGGTTTTCAGTCAAAACATTTCGTTCAGCTCATTCGGCCGCAGGGGGCCTTCGCAACTCTTTCTTTTCGGAACGCATCTTTTTATTCCTAAGCATCTTCTCTTTGGCCCTGCGAGAGCGTTTCCGCTTCTGACGCCTGATCTTCTCTATCTTCTTCTCGGCCGCGGCTTCCCGGCCCAGAATAAGCGATTCGATTTTATCGGTGAGAATCCTTCTGGCAAAGAACCGGTTTAGGGCCTGAGAACGCTCCTTCTGACATTTGACCTCGATGCCTGTGGGCCTGTGTTTGAGATAAACACACGCAGAGGTTTTATTTACCTTCTGTCCGCCTTTTCCACCCGCCCGTATAAAAAGTTCATCCAGGTCCGCTTCTCTTATCCCTAGCGTAACCATCCTTACCCTTAAGACTTCCTCCTTGTCTCTCTTTACACCGAATCCCATATTATTTTCCGCGTTTAGTCTTAAGGGAGGATAATTCCGCTACTTCTTCGATCCAAACACATCACCGAGCACGTCACTCACGGCACTGGCAGCCTTCGATGCCGTGCCCTGAACATTCTTAACGGCCTCAGTCGCCGCTTTTGCCGTATCGGTAACCTGCTGGGCATTCGCGAGAACACCGGAAACTGAACTGCTCAAACCATTAAGATCGAAATTCGTCAAGTTCGCTATCGATGTGTTCATAAGGGACCTCGCCACGATAAGGCTCACTAAAGTATAAGGATCGGTTATATCCCGATATTCTTCGTCTATATTAATATTATATTCTATTATACGCGGAACGCCGCCGGAGGAGTAATCCTTATATATGACCTTACCTGCCTTGAGGCGCAACTTATCTATTTGTATTTCCGGAGCCTTCCCGCCGGCCTGAACCTTGGGTGAACTGCCGGATTTCTGGGCTTTTACCACCCTAAGGGAGTTGAGATTTAATTCGCCCTTCTCGTTCTTAACTACGACGAACTCTTTCATATTTATACGCACTTCTTTTAAATATATCTTCCCTTTAAAGATAGCCGGAAGGTCATACTTAACATAAATCTCAGGCATATCGAGCATCATCTTATCTTTGAAACCCGCCGGATTTAATATACGCAGGTTCCTGATGTCCACAAGGGTGTTAAATATGCCGACCCTGAAAACCCCTATCTTCAGATTAAGGCCCGTTACTATCCGCGCCCCCGACTCGACCGCAAATTTTATGACCAGATCTTTGGCCATACCTAATATCAAAAGTATCGCTAAAATCCATACTACCGCAAATATCCATTTCTTCATATGGACACCTCCGCATATAGAGAAAAGCGGGACAGTCCCATTCAACACTTAGAAGACACGTTGGGACAGTCCCTGCCTTTCAAACTATCGCTATCTGGTGGCGGCGCTTTTTTGCGCGGCAGGCAGGGCCTGGAGCCTTATTACGGTATTACTTAATTCCGTCTTTACATTCTCCATCTCTCTATTCATGCTGTCGAGAGCCTGCTGCTTCACCTGCAATACACTGTTAAGCCTTATTATCTCCGCATCCTTCTGCACAATCGTATTGTTTAATACGATAACCTGTGCCTGGGCCTTTTTCAGCTTTACCCCATTTGCGCTCGAACTGATCACGAGAACGCTGATTAAAATTATGCATATGACTACTAATACGGGTACTATGTTTTTCTGCACGTCACTTCCTCCTTCCGTTATGTTTACTTAGTTTTCTTAGGGACAATCCCTTCCACTTTTCCTTCTATTTTCGGCTGTTCTGCTTTCGGTTGTGCCACATCCTCTTTTGCTTTAGCCGCCATCGCCTGCGCTTGCTGCTGGCTCTTCCTGAATTCCTCCTGCATGGCGCGCCACTTGTTTATCTGGTCCGCGGAGAGCTCTTTCTCTATGGCTCTGGTGCTCACTATATCCTGGTAAGTCGCGTCCGCCTGGATACGGGATATACTCTGAAGTTTTGCTTTTATTTTGCTCAGGTCCCCTTTCTCCGTGACCAACTTATTGAGGTCAGCGCTAAGGGCATCGACCTCTTTCTGCTTTGCCGTCATAAAGTCCTGGAACTTTGTAAGGATATCGCGAAGGTTCTTCTCCTGCTTATCTGTGATAGAGAGCTCTTTTTTGTATTTAAATATGGACTCGTCGCCTTTCTCTTCTGCTGAAGAAGAAGCGGCGCACGCTAAAGATAACCCCATTGCCAATATAATACCGTAATAGATTGATTTCATCTGTTTATTAATCATGTTTAGATTGTATCCTATAAATAGTTAGTTGTCAAACTTGAGCCAGAACTGCGATTTACTTAGTATCTTCGCCGGTGATTGTCTTCATAACCGCGTCGGCATGATTTAAAGCCGTGTTCGCGGTATCCTTGACGGCCTGAATGGCGGTCTTCGGCGCGGCGGCCGTATCGCTCACGGAAGTCTTTATTGTATTCGTCGTACCGTCCACGGCGGATTTTGCGGTATCGGTGACGGTGTTGACGGTCTTTGTTCCGAGATCTTTATCTTCGGACGCGGCCTTCGTGCTATCATCGGCCGCACATGCGATTCCAGCGCATATGCACAACGTTAATATCACTACTGCTATACGTCTATTCACACTATCCTCCTTTGGTTAATTTAGATTATACGTCTTTCCGGAGCGTAAAATATCCTGCCTCCGAGGTGATGAAGCAGTCTCGGCCCTTTCTTCTCAGGGTGCCATCTGTCTGTAAAAATACTCTTTTCGGCCTCGGCATAGACCACGTCGCCGACAACTATATTGTATTTATTAAGGAGATGCTTATCTCTGCGAAGCTTGCATTCAAGAATTCCTATGGCAGATCTAAGACGGGGTGATTTAACTTTCTTCGACGGTTCTTTATCGAGGCCATACTTCTCGAATTTATCGACTTTAGCTCCGGAGACGCTTCCGAGCCCGCGCACGATCTCGGCCATATCGCTCGAAGGTATATTGATTACGAAATCGCCGGTCTTGAGAATTGCCTTATATACGAAATGGTCCCTCCATATCTCGAGGGCCACTACCGGAGGATCGTCAGATATCGGCATGTTCCAGGCTATCGGAGTAAGGGCGGCCCTTTTACCCAATAGCGAACTCACCAGGACCACCGGCCCGGAACCTAACAGCCTGTACGCGATATCTAATGGAACGGTCTTTCTCATACCTGTAACATTATACAAAAAGCCGGCCCGGAAGGCAAAGTAATTACACTTCCAACTACCACCTCCACGCGGCTCCAGCGCAGATGGCCGATTCTCTTCCCGACACAAGGGCCTTCAAGAAAACCTCGCCTTCGCCGTTAAATATCTCGCGCGACAGTTCCAGGTCGATGCCCATGTCTTTATTCCCGACACCGCTCTTGAGCCTGAACGATATCGCGTCTCTGCCGGCGAGCCTTATATCCGCGCCGAAGATTATCGCTTTTGCGGGCTTATCTTCATACTCGATCTCAAAGACCAGGCCGACGTCTTTTTTCAGGTTCCATTTACCCGATAATTTAACGGTTCGCGTTGCCGGTTTCTTACGATCCGTCAGACCTATGCCCACTTCGTATTGGATGTAGTCTTTTTTAAAAAGGCCTGCGCTTGTTTTGAAATCGAATACGGAATCGGTATCTCCGCTTAATGCATAGGAGAGCCTGACCTTATCCTTTATGTCCCAATATCCTTTGAATATCACCGTGTGGGTTTGCCGTTTTTTTCGTGCAAGCTTCGCCTTCTCGTATCGATATACGATCTGATGATCTTTATTAGCCTCCCACATGCCGTCGAAGGTGAGGATATCGTATCTGCCGCCTTCCCTCTTTACATGAAAAGAGATCCTGTTATTCTCGTCGGCCTTCCATGATCCGGCGATATTCAAGATATATGTCGATCGCGTACCCTCTTTCGCGGCGGTCGTGACGGCGAATAAGAGAGAATTTTTATCTACATCTAAGATATCTCCCTGCAAGGTTACCTGATCGCCGAAAGTCTCTCTGGCTGACTTGTCCAATGTCAGGCGCAATTCATGGTCATCCGTGAGGGACCATTCGCCGGAGAGCTTGATCTGATTGGGTATATTATCGTCTTTCGAAAGGGGCGCTTTTACGTGGTAGGAGAGGCTATTATTTTCATCCGTCTTGAATTTGCCGTCCAGGACTTGCCGGAATTTCGGGAGATCGCTCTTCGCGCCGGTGCCGGCGAGGACGAGCCTGTTATACGGATCGAGCTCATATCGGACTTTTTGCATATTGCCTAATTAGCTTAGTTTATTTACCCGGCGCCTCCGCGAATGGTTCCGTCCAGAAAAACTCAGGTTTTTTCATTATCGGCTTATACTCGGCAGGAAAAGGCACCGGAAATGTAACCGTCTCGTACACCCCTGTGAGCAGCCTTGCCGCAGACATAAGAATGCCTCTTGTCAGGCCAACGGTTACGGCCCAGCCATTGCCGTGTGCATCACCTACAGCTTCCATCTGTTGTCCGATCTCCATATGGAAAGTCAGCATGTTACAAAAACCCCGCCTGAATTTTCTGAAAGCCGGGGTTTCGCAATATCCCGGAGCCGCATTAAAAATTATTACCACGAAAACCAATAGCGCCGCCACCGCCTTCTTCATCATTATCATTGCCTCCTTGCGTTTTTATTACACTATCTCATGATCGGATTTAAGAACATCCGCTATTTTCTCTAAAAGATCTGCGGGATCAAACGGTTTACTTATTACGCAGACCGCTCCGCTTTCTAATCCTGCCTCAACAGCCGATTCTCCGATCAACGCCGTTATAATAATAACCGGGATATCTTTCATTTTAGCATCTTTTTTAAGAAGCTTGCATATTTCAAGCCCGCCTATCCCCGGCAACAAAACATCTAACAAGATAAGATCCGGATTTTCCTCGGTAGCTTTTTTAAAACACCCTTCTTTGTTAAATGCCGTAATAACCGTATAACCATTGCTTTCTAATCGGATCCCAAGCATTTCCAGTATATCCGGTTCATCATCTACCACTAAAACCTTTTTAGCCATTTGCCCTCCAGCTCCATGTCCTATGATAATTTATAGCTTAAATGTCGTCTTGTCGATCTTCTGCTTGGAAAATGCCGCCTTAACCTTATCCACTGAGCCCTGCAGTGCGGTCAGGATCTTCGCCACCTCCTCGGGGGTCGATTCGTAACTGGAAGCCGCGAGATTCGTTATAAGCTCGATCTTCTGTATCGCGTTTACTACCCTCTTTGAAGCAAGCCTTTTAAACTTATCGCTTTTGCTTTCACCTGCCGCATTTTTTACTTCATTCTCATTTTCTGCCATACCTTCCCTCCTTTTTATTTTAACATTCTCTTGGGCTATCCTACTAAACTCTATCACATAACTACCAATCGTCAAGGATTTTGAGGTCGCAAATTGCGACTTCAAGATTTCATACTCCTCTTCGTTCAGCTGAAACATAAAGTCAGGGGGATTATTTCTCGAAATCCAGCAGGTAGAGGTAATATTTCTCGTCCGGGACCATGGAACTGGTGAACTCTTTGACTTTCGTCATATAGCCGGGCAGGACTTTTAAATCTTCATTTACCACTAGCAGGGACTTCTTATTCTGCAGGGCGGGCTCTTCACGAAGCTTTGCAGGATCATAATCTTTCCGGCAGGTGTCGTCCCATTGGACATATGTGGCGAATCTCCCCTCCCTTAAATAGTAAATCTTCTTATCTAGATATCCGGCTATAGGCGAGACGGCATAATCCAGGTCTCCGGCTATCAGCATGCTCTTGAGCCCGCTATCTTCGATGAACCGCGCCGCATCCTTAGATGCGGAAAACGGATAAGAGTAATCCTTAGCATATACCATGGCACCCTGATAAAAGTGTATGGCTAAAATTATTGTGACGAAGATGGTCCCTAATCTTTTGCGAATAGGCGTATCGGGGTAGAAGGCGGACAGCCAGAAACACGCTATCAATAGAATATAGAGATGGCCATGGTGCCATGAAAATCCGCCGTATTTTACATAAAAGAATGTTAAAAATACCGCCGTGCCGCAAATATACAGGAAGAGGATCTTCGGCTTGCTGCGGAAGAGCATGGAGATAAAGAGAAATAGCGCCGCGGATAGGCATAGATTAGGAAATAACGTCTCCGCCTGATATGCGCCGGAGTTCAGATCGAAGCACCAGTAATACGGCGAACAGAGGTATGCCCGGGAGAGGAGGCTAAAGATCCTTTCCATGCGGAGGCCGTCAAATTGCAAGTGCCAGTTAGCGGCGAAAGTGCTGTCGCCGGGCGGCATGATCTGCCATAAGGATGCGGCTATTCCGGCTAAAAATATTATTAGCATGACCGCTACCGCTAATTTATTGATATTTTTTCTGAAAGCACCGTCGGAAAGAAGCTCGAAGATAAGCATTGCCTGAAGAGATATGGCTATTAAGAGGCCCAAAACGCTCGTCTGGCACATTATGAACAGGACGCAGGAAATCAGAATATATTTCTTTGAACGGTCTTTATAAAATACGCAGAAGAGGAAGAGTAGAAGGATCCCCAGCGCATATCCCCTGCTTTTTATGGCGTATTCATAAAACGGGAAGAACCCGAAGGCGAAGAGGGCCTTCTGCAATTTAGTAAACGGCGAGAACCTGGCGAAGACCCATATGCCGGCGGATGCGATCAATATATGGAATACCTGCATCGCGAAAGGGTTATGAGTGAACCTCGTTATCGCGTAAAGTCCCAGGTACCAGAATATCGGGTGGCCCTCGTATCTGACAGTAGATACGAGGCCGGCGAGGGATGTGTTGTCTCTGGCGATCATCCATGCCTGTAATTCGTCGCGCCACATTTCATGATGGACGATGCCTATGAAGCCCAGTAAAAGGAAGACTAGCGAGAAGGCTAAGGGGAAGTTAATTCTATCGGGCCAGTTTATGGATCGCATTTATGCGGAAATAAGGCTTCGGAGAGACAGCCGGTATCTTTCATACAGCGAACCGGCATCATCGGATTCTATCCTCGATAATGAAATTAGCCAGCCAAGCGGCGCATCGCGGAATTTGGCCTCGAGCGCAAGCGCTATAGCCAGCGCAAACGAGTAGGGTCCATGGTCCTTCCCTATCAGGATTATCGGCAGAGAAGCCGACTTCGCGAAAGAGGCCAGCCCATCGTATTCGGCCGCAGGCCCTCTGATCAAAGCCAGCACCTCTCCCGCGCCTTTGGCCCGGGCCCGGCGGAGAAGCGCCTCCGCCTCTTTTACTTCATCGTTTCCGGCCTGCAGCTGATCGGGAGTTATATCAATTACTTCAATGGCAGGAGCCGCGGCGCTTATGAGCCCGCGCATTATCTTCGCGTTCGCTCCGTTACGCGCGAATAATATTATACGGCCGCCTTCCAATATATTGTGTTTGGCAAGGATATTCTTGAGCGTATTTCCGAGGTCCACTATAACCGCGTTTTCTAAAAGATCGTCGGCATAGAGGATAAGGCTCTGGCCCCGGCTTTCGTAACAGGCGGCTTTGCGGTCAAGATCCGCCACCGTAGCGCTAAATCCGTCCCGCGGAATATCCGCGCCATTCATCGGCGACCGCAGGGCCGCGCCTTCGAGGACCTCCGCCATGAATCCCAAAAGAACGAAATTGGCCTCTTCCCTGTTTATATTGCTCCGGATATTATCCTCCAACTCCCTAATGTAGCCCCACACTTCCGGCGCCCGGCTTACGGTGAGCCCTCTTATCGACATAAGCAGGCCGCGGCTATAATCGAAGAAGTCGCCCATTATGGCATGATGCCACATGGTATAGGTGCCCGTTTCACCGCTCTCCGATATCCTGTTGATTATCTTCCGGAAAATATCCATCCTCTTTCCATGCGCGCCGGGAACCAGGCTTCTATATCCCTCGTCATACTTCAGGTCAAAATCGGTATCTTGGGCGAGATCGTCGAGTGTCTCTTTTGAAACGGCCCGAAGCTCTTTTACCATCTTCGCGGCATCTTCTCTCCCTTTAACGAGCGCAGCCTTCGCATCGACATGTTCCCAGTTATAGCCGGTGAAATTTTTACTGAGCCAGTTGATATGGCTGGGGAGATCCTTATACTGCATCCTCGGACTGCTGTCGCGCGGCAAGATATAGCGCCAGCACAGATCCATCCTTTGCTCTGCGGAGAGACCGGGATCATTTATACGATGCCAGTCCCCGTACTCGTCGCCTGCGGCGATGCATATATCTCTTGCGCCGCAATTCGCCAGCCAGTTAAACAGCTCTTTATGAGCATCTGAGTCCCTTCCACGATCCTGATAAAATTGCGGGTATCCGACGAGAGGCCGGGGCAGGTCGTGTGTGGTAAGAAACGCCATTGTGTTCTCCGGGACAGGCGAATCCGGCCACCTCAGTACCATCATCGTTTTCAATCCCAGTGCCTGGATCCTATCTTTCACCCACATAGCGGCGCCGAGATTTTCCACTACGACAAATGCGTTCCTGATATCGAATTCGCGCTTTATCGCCAAGAGGAGCGCATCGCCGGGCTCATCACCGTTCTGAAGGAACCTGTACCTTTCCGACATCCAGTTATAAGCCATATGGCCGGCGTCTATCCTGCCGCCGGCAAACCCCAGCACGTCCATCTTATATCTGTGGAACTTGAGAAACGGCTCGTATCCGGACCTGCTAAGCTCCGTATAATTGTGCCTTACAAGGCAGTCCCATTGCTGCGTACCGGTGCTTGTATGCACGCCGGGGTTTTCAAGAACCCTGAAGTACCTCTGATTATCCCGTACGTCGACGCTGTCCCTGCCGCAATACCATGGATGGTCGTAAAATAAAGCAACACCACTATCTTCGCATCCGCGCCTTGCCTCAAACCAATGGCTGTATGCCCGGAATTGCATGAACTTATAAAGCTCTTTCAATTCTCCATACCGGGCACCGGACCTTATCCTATCGTCATCGTCCCACTCCATCCAGATAGTCTTTCTGCAACGCTCGCTGTCATAGATATCGTGAAGCGCGCGAAAGTCCGCGTAACTCTCGAGCCAGGACATATCGGGGCTTTTCTTGAAACGTTCAAACTCTTCGGCCAGGCGCCGGACAGGCCCCGACTTCCTGTCCTTCAAAAAAGTTCTATAGACCTTCTCCGCGGCCTTTCTCTCTATCGGCTCCAGTATTTCATATTTGACGAAATCCGCATTTGCCAGCTCAGGCTGCCGAAGAGCCAGGATATCTTCGTCAGCCGCCAGTTCAGGGAAGAACCTGGACGCTTCCACAAGCCAATCGATATAGAGCTCATTAATCGCATATCCGGAAACAAATGCGTAAGGCGAATGCTCCTTGTCTATCGTCGGATGGATGGGATTCAGCATGAAGGCGTTCACTCCCAATTCCGCCCTCTTCTTCTTCGCAAGCGCCGGCAGATTTAAAAGCTTGCCTATGCCCTGATCGGTCGCGACCGCAAACACCGGCACCTGATACGTAACGAGACGTTTGTGATAATACCACGTATGCGGATCTACCTTCCGCAAAGGGCTTGGAGTGGTCCGTGTCTCCCACGCGGGAAGGCCTTCCGCCGGAGCGGCATCAAAGTGTATGCCGTTCGCTATCGCGAGCTTTATCCTATCGGCGCGCGCGGCGTCGTCCCAGAAGAGACGCGTAAAGCGGCCGTGAGCGTTGGATTTAATTATCGGCTCGACTATCGCGAGGAGCCGTGCTTCCTCTTCCGTCAAAGCGCCGGAGAGAAGGCCGTTATCCCTCGCCGTGATGAGCTCGACGGATTTCGCGATAATATGATCCGTAAGCGATTCATTTGCCGGACTGACCGCCTTCGCGAGGAGAGAATATCCTGAGGGATCTTCTTCGGCCATTATTTGTATAACAGCCCTTACCTCTTCATAGACGACAGCCCTTATAAGGCCCGCGACGTCGTTCCTTAAGCTGTTGTCCGCAAGTATCCTGCCTTCGGGAGATAAGAGCAGGACCTGCGCGTCGTTTTGATGAAGCCGGAGATTGTCCTCTTCGCTACCGGCAAACCCGAGAGACCCCGTCCGGCTCATATACAAAAGCTTCGATTCCCAGCGGATCAGAAACGACTGTGTTCCCGGTGCGGGAGCTAAACCATATGAGACGCCTGAGAATAAAAAGAGGCATACAATAGCGACAAGTATAAACTTGTCAATTATTGTATGCCTCTTAAACCGTCTCATATTCGGCATATATCTGAAGATCCTCTGGGGCCCCTGAGACGGCCCCAGTTTGCCATTTTACTTCTTATTCATGGTCGACTCGATCTTATTTATTAGCTCCCCCGTAGAACATCCCTTATAAATGAATTCCTGGCTTGGCACAGACTGCTGTCTTAGCCTGAGTAGCGGCTCTAATTCCTTATGTGCGGTTATGAAAAGTATGGGTATATTGGCGAACGACAATTCGGATCTGATAAGAGATCGTACATTAAATCCATCCTCATGCTCTAGCATTATATCTAATAGTATAATGTCGGGTTTCGCCTGATAGGCCATCTTCAAACACATGCGGCCATTATCAGCAGTGGAGACTTCATAGCCTGCATACTCAAGCTTCTTTTTAGTAAGGAACATAAAATCAATATCATCGTCAACAATTAATATTTTTTTCTTTTCACTCATGGTCACGCACCATCCCTTAGTAATATTATACAGGATGTTTGCCATCAAGGCAAAACAATTACATATTCGTCACGGCATCAGACCATCTCTTCATATTCTTATTTTCCCGCAGTAAAATTGTTCCACAATGTATCTATGGCCTCGTCCGTGAACTTTTTACTGTCCCCGTTAGGGCTCAATTCGAATAAGACAGGCCCCGCGCCTACAGGCTTTACCACCAGGCTGCCGGTGGAAATGCGCACATACCTGTTGATCGCCAGGTGCTCCGGGATCTTCTCGCTGAACCTGAACTTATACGGCGGCTGATGGCTCTTCGGGTCGGTGAGATCGCCTGTGATAAGGCGGTCATGCGTATCGACGCTTAAGGCAGTTACGCTCTCTTTGGTCCTGGATTCATCGAGCCCGCGTTTTATCAGATGGACTTCGGTAGTGTAGCCGTTTTTTACCGGCGGGGCCATCTCCTCTCCGGAGACCGTCCCGCCTATCTCATAAACGCTCAAAACAGGCGACTGTTTATAATCACCCTTCTCTCCCGTTAACGCTATCTCGATAGACACGTCGTCTAAATTGCGCGAACGGCCCCGCGGGAAAAAGATATCGCATGACAGCGTGTCGGAAACCATGGAACGGGGATCGTAGGTTTCGACATTATCGGGAGGAAATACGAAGAACGTATAGTAGGCCTCTATCACTCCATCCAGCCCCGGATACTTATAAAGAGGAAACGTAAATTTACCTTCGGAGTCGGTCTTCACGATCCAGCCCGGCATGGTGCCGTAAAGAAGGCGGCACGACGATTTCACTTTATCCTTTAAGAGGTTTAACGCCTTAGGGTCTTCTTTATGTTCCCCAATGCCCGCCAAACGCGCGAGCCGCAGGGCCTCTTCGCAAAGAGACTGATCGACCTCTATCGAACCGACATATATGACGACGTTCCATCCTGCGAGGGGTTTGCCGGCCACTGGGCGGCCGGACGGAGAAACGAGCTCCATCTCGTGGACGATGCCTTTAAGTGCGGCCTTTCCGAACTCCCCGTAGATACGCAGGGAATGCGTCGTATCCGGCCCGGATTCCAGGGCGATCCAACGGTTTGCTTTATCGTTGAAGACCGCGACCGTCCCGGGCTGCGCGTCAAGCTCAAGCCCCGATATCCCCTTACCCGTTATCTCAAATCTGTAAGCCTGATCGGATCCGGGCCTGTTAAATTCCTCCAGCGGGATGATCGCTTCATAGGTAAATTCACCTGTCTTGGAAAGCGGCAGATCGACCCCGCCTAATTTAAGGCGCAGGGTCCCATCGTCCATTATCTGGCTAAAAGTGATCCTGACCGTCGCGGAGTCGGTCTTCCCGAGCTCCACTCCGTCCTTCACGCCTGAAGAGTCTTTTTCTAGGAGCGCCTCTTTGCCTTTTCGGGCTTCCGCCGCGGAGGGAGCTATCCAGCGCGATCTTACAAAATATGTGCCCTGTGAAAATACCTCTATCGACTCCGCTATCGGAGGCGGGACAATCTGCCGTATCACGATCGAATGGTTAGCATCCGCCCCGGGCTCATAATCCTTCCAGGGATAGGGCGGCACGTAACCGGAGAGCCTCGCCGGTGTTTCCGGATTCGAGTCCAATTCATAGCCTTGCGCGGAGAGGCCGGCGCGCGGAAAATGGTTATGGATATCTTTGGCGGATATTTTTATGGGAAATGTCTTCTCCGGCTCCTTGGATTCGAAATTATAAGTGAACTCGCCCTCCCACGTCCTCGGCCCGGTCATGGCCCCTGGCACCTCGATATCGCCGACAAGGACCTTAACGCTCGCCGGATCGATATGCTCTTCGATGTCCTCAGTCGGACCGAACGTAACGCGGACAAGCGCTTTCTTGCCGCTATCTATCGGAGAGGCTTTTTTACGCAGGCTCCTTGCGGATACTCTCTTGTAAACCGCCGGATTGATCACGCCCGCGAGCTGTTCGCGGATATCGTCATACATCTCCTCATACCAGCCATGATAGCGGCCTTCCCCGCTCTGGGTAACGGTAACGTCCGCAACATAAGGCGGCTGATTGACGATATCGTAAAATAGCTCCAGTATGCCGGCATTATATTCGACAGCTTGATCTAAAAGTTCCCTGGCGAGATCCAGATATTTCTTACGTCCCCCCGGTTTACTGTCGTCTATCGCCGGGATAATGGCCACATCCTTGGCGCCGGAAAGCGTCTGTGTCTTAAGCCCCAGCGGAAGCACGTAACGCGCGGGACTGCCCGTCCTCTTAGCGGCCCTCGCCATCTCGTTAAAATAATCGTCGAGAGAACTGAGCTTCTTAACCTCTTTCCCGGAAAAATCCACATCGTCGATGTAATTCTCGACCAGCGCTTCGAAGCCGTAATAGACTTTCCCTCCCTCCTCGCGGCGGTAGCTCGAGCCCGGATGGGGATAGCCAAAGACGTAGTCCGGCTGCGCCATATCCGCCGCCAGATGCGAAACATAGCCCAGCCTGCGATAGGCCTGGCCGCGCGAGCTCGTCGTATAGTCGTAAACGCGAAGCGCGCCTTCCCAGTTCATCATATCGGCGGCGCCGGCGCTATTCCTGGCCCACTCGAGCGCATCGTCGTAATAACCGCTCTTGGGCGGCGTGATCTCCATATCATCGATCCACCTGCCCTGCGACTGCCAGATAAGGTTCTTTATGACATCGAAATGGGCCCATAATTGATAATAATCGAAATACTTGAGGCCTTTTTGGGAGGTGT
This sequence comes from Candidatus Omnitrophota bacterium, assembly GCA_026387175.1. Lineage (NCBI taxonomy): Bacteria > Pseudomonadati > Candidatus Omnitrophota > Candidatus Omnitrophota bacterium. The sequence continues at coordinate 26,757 of JAPLME010000002.1, read as the reverse complement.
TTGCGTAGGGGTCGTAGTAATGACGGAAGGAACGGTTATTGCCGTCGACATTGCCGAAATCGCCTGCCTCGGCTCCCGCCATTATCTGGCTGGCGTAACCTCTGTCGTAAAGCTCTTTATAGATATTGAGGGAGTCTGTTCTCTGGACAAGCTCTGAGGCCAACCGCGCGCTCTTGCCGTGGGTCTTGGCTTCGTAGGCGCAGGCGGAAAAACATAGGAGAAATATGGAAATGGTTAAAAAGGCTGTCCTGAGCGGCGTCTTTCGGCTCATATATTGCCCGCCGTCTTTTTGGTTCCGAGAACACCGCTTCTTATCTTCATCTTAGTTAAATGACTCCGAAAGAACCGATACCTAATGATATGGCATCAATTATTCGCATAATCACCTTTCTTTGGCCAGAATATTGCCATGTCTATGTATCATATTATATCAAAAAACAACCCAAAGAGTAGTGGAATTAAGGGAGTTCTGACGGTGGTGCCATAAGCTGTCGGATCGCATCAAAAATGGCCGTTATGTGCTTATCATATTCCGAAAGCCTCAGATCATGATTTTTATACTTAAGTTCAAGAGCTGCAATTTTATCGGCGAGGTCCTTATGTGTCAGCAAAATCTCCCTCAATCGCACAAACGCCCGCATAATAGCTATATTCACCTCGATAGCACGTTCGCTATTGAGTATGCCTGAAAGCATCGCGATGCCCTGCTCCGTAAATACATATGGCAAATATCTGCGTCCACCATAACTTGAGGTTGCAAATTGCAACCTCAAGTTTTCTTCCTTAGTCACTTGAAACATGAAATCCCTGGGAAAACGTTTTATGTTTCTCTTAACTTGTAAATTCAGGTTTTTTGTTTCTACGCCATAGAGATTTGCTAAATCACTGGACAGCATTACATTTCGCCCTCTGATGAGATATATCTTCTTCTCAATAACCTCCCGAGGTATTAGATTCTTCATATTTGCCTCCTTTTTTATATATAGTCGTTTCATCCCCTACATATAAAGACGCTAAAAGTGCCAAAATTGTTGCAAACTATTTTAAAATAATTCCAATAAAAAAACCCGCGCTTTAGCACGGGTTGCGGTTTCTCTCATCATCCTATATGTTATGCAAATGTAACAAAAAAACTAAATTACATAAATTGTCGTCCGATGATTAAAGACCGGAGATTATGCGGCTTCCGCAAACTTATGCGCTAGTTCTTGAAGGAGCGGGAGTTTCTCAATTTCTACGCCGCAAGCAGTGCCGATAGCGTCTATTATTCTTTTGACCATATCAGGCGTCAAATCATACATCGTGATATTGCGTCCTTCAAATGCCGGATCTTCGCTATCTTTTATCCTGAAATAATAAAATCTTGGCGCGGAGATCTTTGCGTCTGCCGCCGCTTTTCTTATACCATCAATTGTGTCGGCCTGGAGGATCTTTTTATCCTCAGTCTTGCCCTCATTCAATTTGTCTATCAAAGCCTTTGCCTTATAATTATCAGCCTTGACTATTACCGCTACCTTTATATCTTTCTCCGCAAGTTTCGGAAGACATCTTACCAGATTATTATCGAACGCGACTTTTTCCGAAAATACAAATATCGGTTTATTATGGTCTATAACCGTTTCTAATCCAAGTATAGGAGACAGCGCCGAAAGGAATTGGCCGGCATCCAACCGCGACGCCTCCCACTCTTTTTCAAACGCGATCGGCGGCGGCATAGCCTTATCGGTTTTTTCTACAACGATCATCATATTGCTGGGCGGCAAGGGGGCTTCCTTGCCATCGAGCGTCATCAGCCGGGCGATTCCTTTCAGGTTATCGACATAGCCCTGCTGAATATAGGTTCGTTCATCTTCCGGCATTTCGACTTCGCGCATGTCTATATTCTCTTCGCGGGCAAGTTCCTGAATAAGTTTAATATAACCGCTTCGCGTTAAGACACCATACTGTTCCCTTACCTCATATGGCAGGCTGTCAGGGCTAAATTGCGGCCGATAGCACCAGGTAAGCGTAAAGAGAAATTCCATCACGTCCTTGCGTTTCATGCGAATGCGATAAATCTCGCCTGATGTATCCTCGTCGATTACCTCATACGCGCGGGAGAGGTCCCTGCCGGCAAAGTTCCTTACATAATAGTCAAAGACCTCTTTATTGTTCCTGCCTTTTAACTCCAAGATCTGCGTCTCTTCGCCATCTTCGGGAATAAGCCCGTCGCGGATTAAAAGCCGGCCGCCGGGCGCGAGAGAGCGCAGCGCGGCACGCAACACATCTTTTACCGTCTCAATATTAAAACTGCGGCCGTCTTTACCGGCGTAACTGAAAATCTCATGCAGCACGGCGGAAAAAATGATAGTATTCGAGGACTTAATTCCGGCATTCTCCAAAATATCCGTCAAATCGCGGGCATCCCCTTTTAAAGCCATGGCGGAGAGACTCTTTAGTTTTATTCTTCTTCGCAGGGCGTTAATCGCTTCCTGCGATTTTTCCACCGCGACGATATTCTCAAGGCCTTTCTCTTCTTTCATCATCTCGGCGATCTCCAGGGTTACCCCGTCCGCCGGTCCGATATCCACCCAAACTGGGCCTTTTCCGTAACGCAATAAGCGCGTCTTGTCATTTTTGGATAAGGCCATAGTATTAAGATATGAGGCTTCATTGCTTACACGGTCAAATTCATCTTTACGGATACCATAGGCGTCCAGGAGCAACTTTAAGACCTGGTGGAATTTCACCGAATCGCTCTTTTCGTATTTATGCACCAGGTGGAGGAGGTGTTCCGCCTCTTCGCTGAAATGGAAATCGAAAGAGATGGACTTCGTACCGTTAACCGCCATGCTCACGGCACCCAATAACGGCTGGGCTCGCGACTGATCATCGGCGTCTAGATCTAAGCGGCCGGCAACCTCCGGTTTTAGGATGATATCGTCGAGATCAAGGTCGCGCACTAATGTTTCAACCATCCGGATGCGGTAAGAATCAAAATCGTGCCGGTCGGATGAAAGCATGCGCATAAGATTAAAGAAATTAACATGAAATGGCCGGGTCAAATCCGCGCCTTTACGCTTTGCCAGGACAATGGAAAGCATTACGATCTTCAGCATCGCCTCCGGGGTCAGTCCAAAGGTTGCGCTCTCCACATACCAACCCTGAAAATGCTGTAGATCCCGCGTCAAAACTTTAACTGCCTCGGGGCTCATCGAATCGATAAATTCATTTAATTCCGATTCATTCTCGCCCAGATCGCGCCTCTCCTGGCGGAACCGGCCTAGGCGATCCTTCAAATAATTGCGCTGGTCATAGGTCGTCCTAAAGTCATTCCAGCGGTCGGACAATATATTCCGCCAGTTAACCGGTAAATTGCCGGCAGAAGGTGTGATCACCTTCCGGAAATCAGCGAAGAATTCCCGGAACTTCTCGTTTAGCCGCGTGGTCATCAGGCCTTCGCGCAAACTCGCCGCATCAATGAAATTGAAAAGATATATTATATCTGTTATCCCATCGGAGCATGCCTGAGCGTCTCTATTTTCAAACCCAAGCGCAGTTTGAAGTTCTGAAAAGTTGTCGCGTATCCATCGGGTGAAATCCTCAAACACATCGTAAGAAAGCTCCCCCCTTATTTGCTGTCCGGCAAAACCGCGGGTCTCAATAATACGATAGAAGAATTCATTTAAAATTTCATTGTGTGGGTGCTTGTTAAACAGATCGATATTTTCAAACAGCCCCTTTCTCCGGCTTGCCCGAGAAGACAAGTTACGCAAAATTATCGCCGAGGCCTTATTCGAAATACGGAAATCGATTCCGGGAAGCTTTTCCCACTCTTTCTTTAATTCCGGCAGCTGCGCCTTAGCCACATCATGATAAAGAAATGCGCAGCGGATATAAGGAAGAATATCGGTATCTTTTAGGGCGCTGACGATCCGGCATAGGCGCGTGAATTCTGCCTCCTGGACCCCGAGTCCCTTTTGAAATAGTTCAAAATCCTCATTCTCTAAACCAAGTAATTTCCTGCCAAACCCGCGCTTAAGGATATGATTGGTAAACGTCAGATTTCTTTCCGGCGCGAGTGGGGCCGGCGCGGCGTCAAAATTCATCTCCTCCGGGCGCAGCAGGAGATAGCCGTAGATCTCGGGGAATCTTAACTTTAATTCATTCTCTTCCGGGGTGGCTTGCGGATTCAATAGCGGCCGGAATAGCCTGATCATTGCGTCTGTATCCGTATAAATATTCGACTCTATCTTATCCTTCTCTTTTACCGCCCAGGTCTTCACCGCTCCCGATCTTGGCTTGATAATATAAGCCTGAAGCGTGTGATGATACGGCTCTTCGTCTTCCGCGCAATTCGGACTATATTCCAATCCTCCCTCATTAACCAGCCATTGTCGCCACTCATCGGTGATACCGCTGATTTTAAGAGGCACCCTGAGCGGCTCGCCGAATTTCTCCACCGTAAGGTTATCGCCGAACTCCCGGGTATATTCCTGAAATTGTTTTTGCGCCATTGAACTTACATTCATAACGATACAGGCATTTGGATTTTTGGGATTGAGTTTATAGATCCCTTTCTCCAGCACTTCCCTGATCAGGCCGGTGCCGCGGTAAGGATCGACGTGCCGGCCTTGTATAAATGGCGGGGTGGGAATATACGGCGGATTGACAACGACCAGATCCGCTTTTGCCTCCCTTATCGTGCCTAAACCTTTGCCTAAATAGGTCCGCAGGCGCAAGCCTTTATTCATGAAGGGCATGATAACCCGCTTGGCTGCCTCTAGGGCGTACATGCTGATGTCTGTAATGATAATTTCTTTTAAGTTGGGAATCCGGGAGGCAAGCAATACAGACAGATGCCCTCCGCCTGTACCTATTTCGATTGCGCGGCTGATACCTCCGAAATCCAGAAGTCCGGAATCTTCAATGCATTTGTGCAGATAGACAGTATCGATATTTGTCGTCCAGACATCTCTGTCAACCTCTTTGTCCCAGGAGGTAATGATATTACGATACCGCGTATAGCGCTTACCTTGAGGCCAGACACGGTAAATACTGGCCTTCGCCTCGCCGGTAAGGTGCTTATTCATGTATCTTTCCGGAGAAATAAGATAAGAGCTAGGTAAGCGGCAGATCTTTCTTAATTTAAGCCGGCCATAATCAATACTGCCGTCATACCTCATCACCCCGTCGTCATCTTCCACTTCATAATATGTTAATTCTCTAAGGTCATCGCTTACATCGATAAATAGGGTTAACTTATCCGGCCGCCGGGCAGGAAGCACAAGCTGCAGCTCCTTTGCCTTCTTAAGATAAACCGGGACTCGCCTATTTTCTTTTTGTAACTTCTCATTGATCTGTAAACCGGCCAGGATCTCCTTCCAGTTATGCCATCCATTTATCATTAAATCAGCGCCTTCTTTCTCCATAGCCGCGCTGTTCAAATCCTTTTCCTCTCCTTCGCCCTGTGGCAGGCCAAAGGCTATACCCCCGCGCTTCTTCACGGATCGGATGCCGCCGACCCAGTCATTAAAGTGCGCGAGGCGGTAACCCTGAAATTTATATGTTAAGCTTTCGATAGCGGCCTCACGGAATCGTGAATCATTTTTAGCACGAGGAGCGGAAAGCGCGACATCATCCCTGGAGACCACCATCTCTGCAGGAATGAATTTGAGAAACCCGCGTTCTCTGAGTTGATCCATTACAACATCTCTCTTAGATCCGCTAATAATGACCATAGGCACGCCTTTTTTATATAACGCCTCCATAAATTCCAACGCTCCGGGCATAACCTCAGGCGTCTTTATCCTCGCGCAGTGTTTCTGGGCCCATTTCAGATATTCTCGCGCCTTGGCCTCCGAAACACCGGTGGCCTGGGAAAGTAATTGTATGAACTCATATCTTAGGCGCTTAAGCGGAAGGTTCTCCAGCCATATGAGCGCTTCTTCCTGGCTTACATCTTTTATTTTTGCATAGGCTAAGGCGTGAGCTTCTTTCCAGCTCGGCTTAAGGAGGGTTCCATGCAGATCAAAAACTACAAGGAGGGGTTTAGTAATATCGATAGCCTGCGGCACGGGCTTCGCTTCCGTAACCGGCGGAATTCTATTAATGGCATTTACATGGGTGGCAAAAGTAAGGTTCGCGAATTCACCGGCTAAGGTCGATCTCGCCCTTATCTCGTGAAAGAGCCTTGCGATTATCTCTCTTCTTCCTTCTTTTGAATCCTTCTCGCTTTCTAATGCAAATGCTGTAACGGAAGTGCCGGCATGCCCCCACACTTTCTTTCCTTCAAATACCGGCAGCTCATCTTCACTCTTCACGAATATGACCTGAACCTGTCCTCCCGTGGAAGCTAGTGTTGCCTTTAGCCTTGACAGCATGTTATTAGCGCCGCAATCAACAATGCGCTCCATAAACTCTTTCTTGAGATCTTCTAGAGAGGAAGCATCGAATAGATCCTTTGCATTCTTAGCGTGCCGTTCTATGACCTCATCCATGTCTTCCCGGTGTAGAACACGTTCTTCTTCCATCATCTGGCGCATTGCGCTATATACTTGAGGATTACCTGCAAGGGGGGCAAGTGTAGAACTTTTCGAAGAGTCACAATTGGAAAGCTGAGTCCAGGCTATGTCATTAGCTACAAATAGAAACACTACAGCTGCTGCGATAGCTTTAAATAGTAGGTTATATCTATGCTTATAGGTAATCATTGTAGATGATTATAGCACAGAATTCCGTTAAGTCAATAGAAAGATATCTAGCTTTTTTCGCTTTAACCTGCCTTATTCTGTTCACCATATGTAAAATAATTCCAATAAAAAACCCGCGCCATGGGGTAATTATGGCATAAATTTGCCCTTACTTAACTCTTTCTCGATCTCTTCAATAGCTGGAAGGTTCGACTTAAGTTCTTTAGGTAAGCTTTTGGTTATTTTTGTTTCCCACTGCGCTACACCTATAGGTTTTGTGTAACCACTCAAAGCATATTCAGCGATCATTTTGTTTTTTCGTTTTACAAGCAACAGTCCAATGCTTGGGTTATCATCAGGATGCCGTAGAATATCATCCACAACGCTTAGATACATGTTCATCTTTCCCACATATTCCGGGACAAAATCTCCTGCCTTAAGTTCAATAATTATGTAGCACCTCAATTTAAGGTGATAAAAAAGCAAATCAATATAATAATCATTTCCACCAAGCTCAAGATGAACCTGTCTGCCAACAAAAGCGAATCCCTGCCCCAATTCCAGCAAGAATCGTTGTATATGATCCACCAATGCCTGTTCAACTTCTTTTTCTCTGCGTATATCGGCGGTTCCTAAAAAATCGAATAAATATGGATCCTTGAATACCTCTTTGGCCATATCCGAGTCAACCGATGTAAGTGCCAGTGAAAAATTATTGGTTGCCTTACCCTCACGCTTATGAGCTTGTGCCTCTATCTGTAAACAAAGAATCGGTTGCGACCAGCCATGCTTTATGGTTTTCATCGCATACCATAAACGTTCTTCGGGCTTTTTAAGCTTATCTATTAAAGCTATGTTACTGCGCCATGGTAATTGTGCAATGACCCGTTGCACAATTAGCTTATCCGGCCATGCGATACCGAACGAGCGCATATATTTTAGATTTCTTGGTGAAAATCCTTTCATATCCGGGAATTCTCTGCTTAAATCCGATGAAAGCCGGTCAATAACCCTTGAGCCCCATCCTTCTTCATTTTGTTTTTTCAATATACTCCGGCCTATATCCCAATACAACATCACTAACGCCGCATTGCTTGCGAGAACAACCCGCAAGCGCTCTTTTCGTATCTTTTCCTTTAAACTCGATAAAAAAATGTGGTAATTATTAAGCATTAGGTCCTTTCAAATTCTTCATATTGCTACCTTTCTGTTTTATTCAGGCTAATCTGGCTTCTAATTATGGCGAATTCACCATAATACCCCCTACATATAAAGACGCTAAAAGTGCCAAAATTGTTGCAAACTATTTTAAAATAGTTCAAAATAAAAAACCCGCGCCTTAGCACGGGTTGCGGTCTTACACGGTTTATAATTCCGGGTTCTTACAAGTTACTCCCCTATCATCTGAACAATTATCTCGCGATTACGCGGACGGTTATCGAATTCCGCCAGGACCACCTGCTGCCATGTGCCGAGAGACAGCTTGCCGCCTTCGAACGGTATCGTGAGCGATGGGCCAAAGAGAGCGGCCCTAAGGTGGCTGAATCCGTTCGCGTCTCCCCAGGTCTCATCGTGATTATAATGCTTATTTGACGGCACCAGCTTCTCGCAGAGATCCTGCATATCCTTTATCATGCCGTTCTCGTATTCGAATGTCGTTATGGCCGCGGTCGAACCGACTACAAACACTGTGACATTCCCCTTTTTAAGGCCCGAGCCCTTCAGGATATCCGCGACCTCACCCGTTATATTTACGAGATCCTTCGCTTCTTTAGTATCTACTCTGATCTTTTCGGTTAGTATTTTCATATGTTATCTGGAGGTAGCCTGCAATCTAGGGTGTCCCCGCGCAGGATGGCCCCGTTATTACCTATTTCTCTGTCTTATACCAATCGCAAATTCTGCTTCCTAACATCCTTTGCGATATTTGGATTTCCTTTTATCTCTTCATAAATTCGTTCCCTGATCCATTTCCGTAACAAACTTTGATAATTATCGCCATATTTTTTAGCAATAATCTTTGCCAGCAATATTTGGCTTTGCTCCATTCTAAATGTCAGCAAACGCTTTTTCTCTTTGTGTTCTTTTGCGGCGCGCTTAAGAAGATACATAGCAAATTCGAAAGGTTTTTCTGCCGCTTTAGCTTCATCAGGGTAATCGAGGGGGCTGTGTTTGCTCCAAAAAAGCGCCTCCTCTTCTTCTGATTTAAATTCCGGCATTTTCTTCCTCATTTTTATCGCCGCCTTTCTTTATAATATCTTTTGGATAGAATATCATTTTGTAGTTACATTGTCAATACATTAACTTAAACTTTTTTGTTCCTAACAACTCTTGTTGGTGAGCTAAAATCTATCCCCCTACATATAAAGACGCTAAAAGTGCCAAAATAGTTGCAAACTATTTTAAAATAATTCCAATAAAAAACCCGCGCCATAGCACGGGTTACGGTGGAAAAATAGGGACTGTCCCGGGACCGTAATCTCAGCGAGGTCGGGACTGTCCCATTTTTACGGCCGCCCTAATAGTTTATTCAATTTCGATGGCTATGCTTTCGGTATCTTCAGAACGCTATCGCATAACAACGGCACAGCTCCTTGCCGTTAATCTTTACTAAGAATCCTCCTTCGGGCATGTGGTCTCCTTTATTTAATGGGCGCTGGCCTAATTATTCCTTGGTTTTCGTTAGGCCACGTTCTTTGTTATCCTGCATTCGGGAAAATTGGGGCATCCCCAAAATTCGGAACCTGCCCCAGCCCCCTTTCTCGCCTTTCGAAGAACCATCGGCTTGCCACATCTGGGACAGATTGGATGCATCATATTATTTACAATGTTTTTAAAATGATCTTCCTCATTATAGGAAGCGTGTTCAACGTAATCCCTAAGTTTTTGCGAAAGCGCTTCTACTTTTTCACTAGTAAATAATATTTTTGTTTGGAGTTTAATACATGGGAGAAGATCATGCAATTTTAAAACATTTTCTGGCATATCTGTCTTAAATTCGCTCGTTCCAGTAAATACGACCACATTAAATATGGATTTCGAATCAATATCTAGGAAGTCTTGAGCGGCCTTTACATGCTTATAATTTTGGCGGATCGGATTCTGAAATTGGTACTTAATAGAAGAGCGTCTGGAGCCAAAAAGAGATTGAGTCCATTTCTTTTGATGTGCATCACCAAAAATCCATCCTTTAAAATCTTTAGTTTCAATTACAAATATTCCGTAAGGAGATATTAATATATGATCGATCTGCGTAGTTCCATCTGGAGTTTTCAATATGATATTATTGAATGGGTGGTATTCTTTGTTTATTCTTCGCAAGGACTCAAGCTTCCTAGCTACCCCCTCCTCGCCGGATACCCAACTGAGGAAAAGAATCCTGAATAGGAAGAAGATAATACAGATAAATATTAATGGTGCTAAGAATTCAAGCATTGTATGTTAAATTCTTTTGGTACCATCCTAAATAGTGCCAGCCTACGCATCTTGTAGACATCCTACTTTGTAGCACCCTATTATCAGGGTGTCACTTTATAGGACGTCTGTTATTTGACTCTTACTTCAACAGATCCTCAGCTTTAGTGCTTGCCGAATCTCAAGTATGCTTGATTGTTGGCTGTTTCTTCTTGTTTGCTTCGTTCTTTGCTTGCTCTGCTTGCTTGTTGTGTTTATCCTTATCCTTCTTGCCTTTATCGCCCATTTACTCCTCCTTCTTTTTATGTTCTTTTGGTGTCATGCTACTTAGTGCCAGTCTGCGCTTTGAGGGTGGCACCTTCGAATATGCCACCATTCTTTCTTATTTAGTTTAGTAAAGCTCGACCAGCGCATCTATTATTGGCAAATTGATGATATCCACAGGCGTAATGTTAGATATGTTCATGCCTTTGGGCCAGATTTGGCCCTGTTTAAAAGCTTGGGCAACAAGTTCCGAACAAATATATTCCCGACAATCTTCTTCTGAAGCTTTGCACTTTAATAGAATGCTTTTTATAATAGATCCTATCATTGTAAAATCGTATGCTTTACCGAGTTCGCACATTGCCCATTTATAAATAATAGAACGTACTTTTTGTTCGTTAAGTTGCGGTAACATATTATTTGATATTTTAGAAAACCGTAAAGGAGCCCACCATGCTCTACCAGGAAATGTATATAGCTTTCGGCTTAATGGGAGAAGCACAACTCCGGCCGATGGAACTGACTCTATTATAAAAATTCTATCAATATCTACATCTGTAATTCTAATAACTAACCCAACATGAGAAAATTGACTTCCAGTGGTGTTTTGTACAGCCATGGCAGGAAAATCCGTACCCTGAAAAGCAATCACGTCTCCATTTTGCATTCTTGATCTAATTTTGCTATATTTTTTTAAATTGTTCATAATGATTTTCAGCTATTTTAGGATAGCCTAGTTTCTTCATTAAGGAAGTTATTAATCTTTTCTTTTGTAAGCAATATAGCTGAATCCCCGCATCGTCGTTCACGCTTTTCAATCAACATAAGCACAGAATGAAGATAGGGAATATTCGCCCAAACTGTGGGATCGCCTCTTCTTTCTTGCTCTATATATTCTTTTGCGGAATGCCAATAATTGTTTGCCCAATAAAAAAATATTTGCCATACTGTCTTCTTATCGAGCGCTCCTCTACGAATAAAATATCCTATTGTTTCAAAAAAATCTAACACTTCAGTAGCATCAGAAATATTTCCATTAAGTAATGATGTAGCTGCTGCACATCTGGCTTTACGCATTTTCTCACTATTAAAACGATCGTCTAGCTTCATAATTAAATCTACGCCTAATGCAAATGTAGATCTTTTGTTTTGATATATCACAGCCCAAATAGCCACCAAAACACCTATTAGAGTGGCCCAAGCTGTTATAATATTTGAGTCTATTGTAATCATGGCGCTCACCTATAAATTGACGGGCCGATGCCGTTTGTTTCGTTTTAGAGACGGCATGCTGTATAGGTACTCTTAGGGACGATCCATTCGATGCCCCCTATAATTTTATGGTCTGGCACTTTCTGGGCCTTCCCCAATTTTACACTTAGTGCCAACCTGCGATTTGAGAGTGGCACAATTCCTATTTCCCAACTTAAGCGTAAACAATTCCGACAAAAAAACTCTTTATTCCCAACTCACTCAACATCTCTTCCATTAAAAACGCCCCGCGCACTGGAAGGTGTCGATATAACCCAATTATCCCAATATTTGAAACGATCTATCAGGAATTCCTTTCTTGCCTTTGATATATATTTATTTTTCTTTATAGCCTGATCCTTACCAGTAATAAGGCTATAACTATCCGCGGACGCCGGACAGATTTCGATAGTAGGCATTACCTCTATAGCCTCATACCCATTCTCAGTAATTTTAACGCTAAAACAATCTTTACACTTATGTGAAGGTATGAGCCCGTCATAACTTCTAATCGTCCCTATGCCACACAGAAACTCTTCCCTTAGCTTCTTTCGCATTTTATTAGACGTAAACTCGGCACGCCTGCCATAGATCAGGAGAAATTTCGGCACAAACTTGTTGTCTGCTAAATATGTTTTATCTAATCCGAACTTTTTCATTAAAATGCTAATATTAGAAGGCTCTTCTATCCATATTTTCCAATAGCGTAGCTGATCCACGGCCTGATTAAATTTTTTCGTTGCGCTACCGTCCACATTAAAAACCCTCTTACCTGGCGATTCTATTTCGATGAATATAGGATGAAAAACTCCCGAATAAGAAGCCAGCCATAAAAAATCAGGTATTCTCTCAAAGGATCCAGATAGCCCTGGTTTTGAAATTAAAGACAGCGCATACGGCGCATGCCCCGAGCCATCATCAAGGTCACATCCTCCAGGAATAAAGGAGGGATGCCGTTCAAAGAATTTATGAAAAACTGCTTCGCCCGATTCTTGTTTGTTAAGGAGCGTTTCATATTCACTTTTTGCTATGTGGACATATTCGTCCCATAACATTGGTGGGATTCTTTTTTTAGCTAGTTTATATTTGATTTTAATCATATAAATTCTTTTTGTTTTATCAGGGACGGTCCATTTGGTTCCACCCTATAATTTTATGGGCTGGCACTTTCTAGACCGTCCACTTATTACATTGCATTGTAAATATCATTGAAGATTGGAACCTTATAATCAATGGCAAGTATTCGAATTAACTTTTTAATATTAGGCATTCGGCGCACGGCTGTTTTAGTTGAAAGCGTTTGCTTTAAATACAAACTCAGGTCAAATACATCGTTGTAATTTGATAAAATATCTTTTATTAATGCCATGTTAAGTAGCTGATTTTTAATTATTAATTTCTTTTGTTCATTACGAGCGAGGTGAAGTTCTTTCCCTACTGCTGATAAAAATACATTTCTAGGTCTTGAGTTATTAATTTTAACAAACCCAAGCAAGTTTGCTAATTTCGCGTGATTTTCACCGTATTTTTTATGGGCACCATCTTTTTTTAATCTTCTTTGAAGAAACCATCCTAATTCGTTAAAAGTTAATCCTCTATCATTTTCGTTATAAAGAATTTCTACGACCTTAACTGTGCCATCATCAAAATTACTAAATTGTGGAATTAGTTCAGCATCCATAACATTTTATTTTAGCTATTTTGCACATTCGTAATAGTATCGTAATGCTGCGATAGACTTAATTCAAAGTCAATTTCAAAGGAATCTAAAGAAGATGATCCAATCTCTTGCATGAGCAATTGAATTCCACCATGTGCATATTTTTCTGCAATTTCAACCATCCTAGACTGATCTTTAAGCGTTTCTATCCCTCCAACTTGCAAAGCGAGCGCTTTTAATAATGCTAAATCATCTGGCTTTAAATATTTGGTTCTTGTGAAGCCACTATATTTTGCACGTAACGGAAGCGGCTTATTATGTTTATAGCCATAGCCAATAGCAAACATGAGCAATTCCGTATTGCCCTGGTCACCAAAAAGCAATACTTCTTTCTTAAGTTTTTCATATAACGGAACATCTGCATTATCGATTCCTATAATGATGTCTTCCGGCATTTACAAGGCCTCCATTTTGGTTTCTCTTTCTGAGCCATCCATCACCAATTTATACTTATTATTCGTTTTGAGTTCTAGCACAGTCTTTATACTTCCAGTATATTCAACTGGTGTAAAAAGAAGTATGACTTGTTTTTGAGAACTGATTGAGAGTAACACATTGCCCATGTTTTTTCGATTGTCATCATCAACTCTAGCAACTGGCGTATCTATTAATAGAGGCCCTTCAAAGCCAGAAATCTTGTGAAGCGCCAAAGTAAATGATAACGCCAAGGCCTCACCCTCGGCTCCGCTCATTGACCCAAAACTCCGATATCCATCTACATGCATTACATTAATATTATAATCATCGTCTATATAAATTTTTTCATATGTATTTTTTTTCCACATCATATTTTTAAATAACACATTTGTCGCTTCTTCTATTTTATTTTTAATACTCTTAGCTACATTTTTAACAACCTCATCAATCACACCTAGCGCTGCCGATATAAATCTAAGCTTAGTTTCTGCTTCTTTTACCTCACTTTGTTTTCTCGCTTCTTCCTCAAGGGCTCTTTCTAGTTTAGCTGCTTCTTTTTCAAGCCTATCAATTTCTTGTTTTAAACCTCCTAATTTTTCTTTGTTAAAATCTCGCGCTTCTTTATAAGTTTTAAGCTTACTATACCATGTCTTGACTTCCTCCAGATCATGCCCTTGTAGTTTATTTTTAATATCGGTTATTTCAGATTCAATCTTGTCTAAGTCTGTATTGTAATCTTTGATTATAAGCGTTAAATCAGATACCGTTTTTTTATAAAGCATGGACTTCTTTTCGATATCATAAAGGGGATCTTTTACATGTTTCAATTGTTGAGCAACTTCGTTTATTGTATGAAATCTGTACACTAGTTTATCAATATGCTGTCGTGATTTGTCATCCAAATCTCTTTCGCACAATTCACAAACACCTACTCTCAGGGCTTTGATTAGAATATCCTCGTCAATTGGAGGAGGCATTTCTTTTTTTGTTTCTTTTTCTCTAATTAGTTCATTCATTTTCACAATTAGAGGCCAGTAGAATGAGATTTTCCCATAGTCAAATAAAATGTTTCTTTTTTCTTTTTGTTTTCTTAATTGGAGTGCTTCTTTATCCACCCTGCGCTTTTCAAGGTCATCTAGTTTATTTTTTAAAGTTTGAACGTCTGGCGAATTTTTTACTTTTTCATCTAGCTGCGATATTTCATAGTCGGCTTCGTTTATCGCCACTTGGCATTTCTCTTTCTCTCCTATTTTTGATCCAATTGAACCTCTGGTGTTATTTAGCTCTTCGTTTATCCTTTCGACAGCTGGATTACTACGCCCTAAGAACCTCGCAATCTCGTCTTTAATTATACTTAGTTTTCGATGAATACTTCTCAAATCATCTGACCCAGATATTTTATTTACTGTTAAATAAATATTTTTTGCCGTTGCATCTTTAAAATACGTATCCAGTCTTTCTCCATCAAAAAAATAGAACTCCCGGATATTGCGCGGCACAAATCTTTCAACCCATTGCTGCGCCTCTTCTCCGTGGTAAATGCAGCTATTCCCATCTGGCTCCATCCTTGTTACAGCAAAATCTACAGAACTTAGCCAAGGTAGCTTTTTCGCTGCGCCAATTTCGGTATTTTCATTTATTTTAAAACGTTGCGTCCTACTACAGATGAATAATCGTTTGTCCGTGGCTCTTACATATAATTGAACGCATATGCTCTGCTCACTACCAATTTTAGACTCCTGTATGACATTCAGATTAAGTTTAGGCAAAGCCTCAGATTCTTTTGACAGGTGAGGCTCCTCATCATAGAGACACCAATTTATACCATTTAAGATGTTGGTCTTTGCTGCTCCGTTTTGCGCAACAAAAACATGCAAATCATTGGGCGTTTTTTCAAAAAGTATTTGTAGATCACGCAATTGCCGATAATTTTTAAAAACTATTTTTTCAATTCTCATTCTTTTCCTCCCCACTCAGAAGCCACTTGGTCTATTAAATCGTGATATTTTCTTTTATATTGCCCACCTTCAAACTCAATATCTAGCAGCGATTCTATAACATCTCTAAGAACCACGTCGCTACCACACGCTTTTTCTAATTCTTCTTTTATCATCGGATTATATCGAGCCATTCATTCCTCCTATTATTTATATAGGTCACGTAGGGCACTAGGGCCGTTTTGTGCTGTCTTCGCTATTTCTTCACATCGTTCTAACTCTTTTGCGTATATTTTATTCTCAAAGGTTCTTAATTCCTTTGGAATTAACTCTTTTGATGGTTTTACTATTAAGTCATAAATGTACGCTTCTTTCTTACCAGGATATTGCCGAATCACACGACCAATTCTTTGAATGTATTCTCTAGGATTTTTACTATTCGACATAAGGATTACATTTCTTGCAGGCGGAATGTCAACTCCTTCATCAAGACATTTCATAGCCATTAAGACCTGGTAGTCCCCTTTTGCAAATTTGTCTAAAATAATTTCTCGTTCAGAAAAATTATTAAGCTTTTTATGTGGCTGGGCACTTTCTTTCACCGTAAATGTATGTGTCTGCAAATCATATTCATTAACTATTCTCTGGGCCTCTCTTATCTGCTGTGGACTCGTATAAACAATCGTACCGTAAAAGGTAGGGTCTCTCTTTTTTATCTCCTCCAAGACATCCTTAAGAACGCTATATTTATTAGCTGCATTCTTTATTATATTTGCCCTTTGAATAAATAGTATACTGAGCCTCGACTCGTCTTCATCGCCCGTTTTTTTCTTTAGTAAATTTATTATCCTGAACGTGATCTTAATATATTGTTCGAGCTCAAATTCGGTTAATGAAACAAATCTAGGAGAATAATAATAGGGACATAAATATGATTGACCTGTTAATGGATTTATCTTAGCTATTGCATCTTTCAAGCTAAATTCAAAAACAGTATTTTTGAAATATTTATAAATAACGTCGGTCCCTATATCATCAAACCATCGCTTAGGCGTAGCACTTAATGCTAGGCGATAACCATATTCTGCAAGTAACCCCTTTCTATTAACCTCTGCCCCAATTCCATGCACTTCATCAGCAATTAAAAAATATTTGTTAGCAGGCACTTTTCCTATGATAGCCCGAAATGGTGCTGATGAAAGGGTCCTATGAGTTGTAATAATTATGAGCGGCTTGGACCCATACATAGATAAGTAGGCAAGCTGTTCATGCATCTCTTTTTTCCAAGAAGCATTTGTACCATCAACAATAATTAACTTATCATAATTAAGGCCGAAAGCCTCTATTTCACGTTTCCATTGTTGAACAAGATGATTATATGGACATGAAATAATAATGGCTATTTTCTTGTCGCTACTCAATACTCGCTCTACACATCCAAGCGCAGTAAAGGTTTTGCCTGTACCAGTTGCCATCTCAAATATTCCAACTTTTCCATTTGCATCCCATTTTTCAATGGCATTTTTTTGATATAAAAATAATTCTTTTTTCTTGGCTTTGCTTTTATACCATCTTGCTAAGTTAATTTTTGGATACTCATCAGGAGCTATTTTAATCAGCTCTTTTTCTACAGCAAGTGGCAAGCTCAATATCTGTACCCTGTTCGCAGCGTTATCCCAATATCTATTAAATTTTCGGATATCATCATCAATCCATGGGCGCTCATCTTCACACCAGCTTCGAAACACCTTAAATTCTTCATCATTCCCAGCCCACCCTGCTCCAGTTTCATTAATTGATCCGCTAAATGTAATAATATTCCCTTCTCTATCAGTAAGGATTCCTACCTTTTGATGGAAAATACCATGCTCATTAATCCTCGTTTGGTCAATAGGGCAGTTGTTCTCGTCAAGTAAAACAGCCACTTTTATTTCTAGCCGTTTATTTGCCAGCATCCATCCGAGAGCAAATAAATGGTCTTTAATAAAATCATCACGCACATCTTTAAGTTCATTTAATAATTTGTCACCTACTAATGCATCTAGAGATAGAGCATGCTTTTTTATTAACTCTATATCATTCGAGCTGAACTGTGGAGATGTTATAACTTGCATTGTCCCGCCATTATCCAGCAGTCCTAAAATCCCGCACGCTGCTACAGCAAGACTTGATGATGTAAAATAACCCGTAAGCCTTTTATATTGAATTGCTGATTCCAATGCGGGAACATAAAAATTGGCAATTATGTCATCCTCATCTGAATTATATGCTTTTTTTAATTGAAGCGATTTAAAATTCATTGCCTTCCCATTAATACTTTGCTTCCTTTTCAAATTTCAAACCAAAGTACTCTTTCGCAATGCTTGGGTATTTCTTCTTAAAACTGTTAAAGTATCTCATCGTTGAACTATCCGACCCGTTTGCTTCACAAAATTCGGCAAAACTCATTTTTTTAAAGATATTAGGCTGGTTGCACCATCTTGCTAAATTAATATACATGCCTTCAAATTCTGTGCTCTTGTATGTATTAAACCGCATGATATACGGAATACATCTGAACTGCATCAATATTTTTAACCGCTTAAAAACACCTATAATATCGTGTAAGTCTTGAGACTCATAAGCACAAAGGATATAAAGCTTCGTTGTCTTTTTAGTATGCGGCCTCCATAATTTGAGTTTATTTATGATGAGATCTTTGTCTTTCAGGTGATCAAAGGCAAAAATGTAGTCCCCTATATAATTGGATTTGGATAAAACTTCAGCTTTTTCTTTTGTAAGTAACCTTATATCTAGTCCTTGCCGAAATTGGAATCGTTTTTCAGTAGCATTCAATCTATCAAAAATTTCACGCCATTTTTCGTATCCAAAAATATTGTCATCCCATAAATATATATATTTCCTAGATTTATCTAGGAATTCTCTGACATCCGAATGCTGGATTACTTTATTGTATTTCTTGTTAACACAGAATTTGCATTTTCTAAAACATCCTCTTGTCGTAAAACCAATTGAATAATGTTTATAATCCAAATACCTATTTTCTTTAATACCCCGGTCAACTTCTTTTTCGATGAACTTATCATAAAGATGATAATCTGGCATGTGGTGCTCTATTTTATCTGGTAAATTAGGCGCTTTTTCTAGAAAAAATCCGGTTCCTCCATATTTTATATTCTGACGTTCTAAAATTCCTGCTGGTATTTTCGTAGTTGTAAATACTTTCGACATCCACACTTCGGTATAATCATTGAGTTCGTTATAATCTAATAATAAGGATGTCCCAGTTCCTTCCGCTTTTAAAAAACCACTTATTTTCATTAAGGCAAGATTCGGATGTCTAGTGCCATTATCCAATAAATCGGCATCTATAAGCCCAACCACCTTCGTATACTTTTTTTTCATATTATAAGTCTGAATTTATAAACAAAAACAGCATTAATTAGAAAGTTCCCGGCTAGGGCACCTTTTATTCATCAAAAAAACAGCTCGCCGGTTTCGGCCGTATCTGGGGCCATCCTGTTCGGAGATAGCCTATACTAATTAATCATTTCTGACTTACCAACGAGTAAATCGACATTCAATCCACTATTAGAACTTTCGAAAAATTTGTCTACTTCGTCTAACGCTTCATAAGATAGATAGCGGACCTTTTTCTCGAAGTTAAATGTTTTGAACGTTGGCCTTTTAACCTGTTCCATTACACGATTACGTTTAGCGGTAGGGGCAACTATGAATAAGGGATAGTTGCTATTAGGGGCTACTAGTTTTAAATCTGAAAATCTCAGCAGGCCTGAATAGATAGACGTCGTATTCTCCACTTCAAACGCGGCGTCTATCCTGAACTCTTCTTTCCAGACTACGTCTATATTCTCCACATATCTTGCTGGCGTATCTATGCCGGAGGTAAACTCCTTCTCAAACTCCTTAAAACCGTATGCAGTGGTAATCTTAGGCTGATCATTTTTGGGAATCCATACTCGCGAACCGGACTTCATCCCAAGACGTATTAATTTCCATTGCATCACTATATGGTCACTCAGCGTTTTATTATCCAATATATCATCAATGTCGTCCTTAGTTATTTCGGTTTTTTCGAGCTTATCATTCTTCTCGGTATCAACAGCTTTCTTTTCTTCGATTTTCTGGCCATTTTTTATACATTGTAGTATCGAATACAGATCATCGTACTTATTATAGAATTCCGTCAGTTTATTTTCAGCAATACTCGTAAACCCGCGAAGTCCCCAGTTGATTGCATATCCGAAAAGTTTTTTAAATTCCCGGAAAGGTAATTCTATTTCCAACGGGTTGGCTATAAAATATATCAGATCCCACCCATCGGATCTGCCATCCTTTATATTTTTCCATAACTCTTTTGATAGGCTTGGATTTATGGTTGTCGTAGCAATCTTTCCTAACAGCTTGATAGTCTCTCCTTCGACTATCAATATATCATCTCCCGGCTTCATCTTTTGAAAGCGCGCTCTATTAGTCAATGAATCCCTGGATCCCCAAACAGCTATCCGTTTATTTCCGAATATTTCTGTAAGTTTATGCTGGAGATTGGAATCTACGTGGCGGGATATGCGATCGGGGGCAACTTTCTTTTTAATAGTATCTTCATAATGAACAAGGGCTTCGTAATTTCCTTTTGGGATATACAGGATAAAAATATTTGTCATTTTACCATCCTGGGCCTCGTAATTCCTTTGTCACTCACTTGCGCCCGACTAATTCATCCAGGCTAACACCGAAAGCATCCGCTATCTTTATCATTGTCTGAATTGTGGGCATAGTTGCCGCACCTTGCTCGATTTTAGTGATTGTATTGTAGGACACGCCGGCCTTTTCAGCTAATTTCTGCTGAGACCATTCGGACTTCTTCCTTAGCTCTTTTATTCTGCGTGATATCATTTAGCTTGACAATATAGTATATTTATACTACTATGTATTCAATAGTTTATTCTCAATATAATTATCCTTATTGTATCACAAAATATCGTTATTTATACTGAAATCTGCCCGTGGTGATAAGGCTATGGAGATAAAATGACCCTACCCTTCAGTATCCGCGCCGTTATATATCCTAAGGAAAAACACATATGGGCAGGGGTCAGGATCTTACATGAGGCCGAGAAGGCTATCCTGGCGGACAACGGCAGAAGATTCTGGATCCCGAAGTCCCGGATAAAAGGAATAAGGTTGAAGGGTGATAGATTTGAGGTTTATGTTGAGGAGAGTGTTGTAGGGTGAAGAGGTAGTAACCTAAAAGGAGGCGTCATGGATAAATCGGAACCATTTAAAAATGTCGAAAACAGAATATTCCGGATAAGAGGTAAGAGAGTAATGCTGGATCGGGACCTGGCAGAGTTTTATGAAGTCAAAACTTATCAATTAAGGCAGCGGGTAAAAAAGAATATAACACGATTTCCTAAAGATTCTATGTTTAGACTGACAAGGCAAGAATTATTGAGGTGCCAAGCTGGCAGACCTAACGAGAGTGTCCGCAGATCGTTACCTTATGCGTTTACCGGACAGGGCTTCGCGATGCTTTCCACTGTTTTGAATAGTAAGCGCGCTATTTTAGTAAATATTCAGATTATACGCGAATCTACGGGCTTATTGAGATAGGACGCTTAGAAACAGCCCCCCTACGCTTGTGCCTTACCTCATTGCAAACTATTTTAAAATAGTTTGCAACAATTTAGCCCCTTTTAGCGTCTTATATATAGGGGGGTAAATGGGCTTATTTATGAAACATAAGATATTTATCAGCAGTGTTCAGAAGGAATTTCAGGCTGAGCGTAAAGCGCTGAGAGACTATATCTATTATGATGTGTTGCTCAGCCGATTTTTCGAAATCTTCTTGTTTGAAAGCTTGCCTGCCAGCGGCCATCATCCGGATAGAGCTTATATAGATGGGGTAAAGAATAGCGATATTTATCTTGGGCTTTTTGGCGACCAATACGGTGATATAGATAAGAAAGGCATGTCTCCAACGCATAGAGAATTTTTATCGGCAAAGCTGTCGGGAAAACCGAGGTTTATTTTTATCAAAGGAACCGACGACAAGCTCCGGGATCCAAGAATGTGCGCCTTGATTAAAACGGCGGGAACACAGGTGATTCGCCGTAGATTTCAAAGTACCACCGAGCTTATATCCTCCGTCTATGCCAGCCTGGTGAACTATCTGGCGGCCAAAGACCTTCTTCGATCCGGCCCATTTGATGCTGCCGCTTGCCAAAACGCATCCCTTAAGGATCTTTCCGCGGAAAAAATAAGGAGATTTGTCAGGATAGCGCGAGGAGCCAGGGGATTTCCATTAAGAGAAAATGCTCCTGCAAGAGAAGTGCTGGAACATTTAAACCTTCTCAGAAAAGGTAAGCCTACTAACGCCGCCATTCTTCTTTTTGGAAAAGAGCCGCAACGCTTTTTGATCTCATCCGAGGTCAAATGCGCGCATTTTCATGGCACGGAAGTTTGCAAACCTATCCCCTTTTATCAGGTATATAAAGGAACCGTGTTTGAAACAACTGATCAGGCGCTCAACTTCGTCTTGTCAAAAATAGATCTCGCTGTCGGTACAAGAGCAAAAAGCATGCAAGCCCCGGTCGAGTATGAAATACCTCCCGATGTATTGAGGGAAGCCATTGTTAATGCAGTGGCACATCGGGACTATACGAGTAACGGAAGTGTTCAGGTAATGCTCTTTTCTGATAGATTTGAAGTGTCAAATCCGGGCTCATTGCCGCCATCGCTCACTTTAGACAAGTTGCGCAAGCCCCACAATTCTGTTCCGGCAAATCCGCTGCTCGCGGAATCGCTTTACCTTGCCAAATACATCGAGCGCATGGGTACAGGGACAAGAGATATGATTCAGGATTGTAGAAATGCGGGGCTTGCGGAGCCGGGATTTAGTCTTACAGACGGGTTCGTAACTACGGTTTACCGTAAGCCTGGCCGTGCTTATGAAGCCGTGGGTGGTAAACAGCAGTTGGATGTACCGACCCAGTCACCGACCCAGTCGACCGACCCAGTCGTTCGACTCCTGCAGATGTTGCGAATAAAAGAAATGGCTGCTGGTAAATTGCGTTTAAGCTTAAATATCAAACATCGGCCGACATTTCGCGCAAACTATATTGATCCGGCGCTTCTGTCAGGATACATTGAATATACCATTCCCGATAAACCCAACAGCCGCTTGCAGAAATACCGCCTGACTAAAAGAGGCGCGGAACATTTAAGTAAACAGGGTGAGAAATAAGCAGGGCGCGCACTTCCAGGGCAGCCCTCCATACCCCCTACTCAATCCCAAAATTCACCGTCACCACAGCCATCACCTTCTTATCGAGGGACGTCGTATCGTTCATCCCCCAATCCGATACGTCCGTAGAGGTGATGGGCGTTATCTGGAAGACGCCCATCTTGGCTGAGCGCATAAATCCGATCTTATTGCCGGTGGACTTTACCATGCTCTCCGCGCGCTGCTTCGCGTTCTCCGTGGCCTTCGCGAGCATTTCGATCTTAAGCTCGTCGAGCTTGGTATAGAAGTACTCCGGGGCGGTGGATGTGAATTGAACACCCTGGTCTATCAGTTCCGTCGATTCCCGTGAAACAACCGCTATCTTATCGACATCGTTCGATCTGATCTGGACATTCTGCGTTAAACGGTACCCTTCGATATCGTTGGTATCATTTCCCTTCTCGTTCTTCCTGTAAACGGTTTCCGTAATGACCTGAGAAATGATTATCTCATTCTCGCTTACATTCTTGGACTTAAGATATGCCTTCACCTTATCCAAGTCTTCCCGAAGGCCTTTATACGCCGCTTTCAGATCGATCTCCCGCCTCGTAAACTCTCCCACCCATACGATATAGTCGCTCCTGATCTCCTTTGTAGCTGAACCGGTCACCGATATCTGTTCTCTGGTAAATTTCATCACCTTCAGGAACCCGCCCGATAAAATAACGCTCGAAATGATCGTTGCCGCCGCGATACAAACGCCCAAAACTATGATCTGTGAATTCTTTAAAAAATTCCCGCCTTCCATGATGCGCACTCCCCCTTTTTATAATTCGTTTAAAATAAAAAACCTTCGCCGGTCATAGTTCGACCGATGAAGGTTCTGTCAATTCTACTGTGAAACACACCACTTATGAAACCCGATCTAATCTGATGCTAAATATATTTTATCGGCCCTCGGGCCGGATATTAACTATGAGATAAGTGTATCACATCTTGAGAAATTTGCAACTATTTCGTCCCTCTGGGACATGGCCCCATTCATTGCGTTCATTTCAATGTCTGAAATGCACGAAAACCCTTCCGAAATTCTTATCGTCCTTCTCTATCCTGTGGTAGAGCTTCTTTATGCGGGGTTCGGCTAAAAAGCGCAGTACATGCTTCTTCAGTTGCCCGCTTCCCTTTCCCGGGATTATCTCCACCAGGGCTATCCTCTTCTCCATGGCCTCGTTAATGACGCGATTGAGCTCCGCCTCGATCGCTCCGGATTTATTGAAGATATCATGAAGGTCTAATTTTAGTTTTGCCATAAAAGGTTACTCCTTATGGGGCCATCCTACGCGGGGACACCCTGCGATCCCGGGGTATCCTCTTCCGGGACGGCGCCTGAATCCCCTCCCCTTATCTCCCTCAACCCCGCCCTTATCGAGGACCGGCTCACGCCGAACCGCCTCGACAGATCGCTCAATCTGATCGAATCTATCGACTTCCCCTCCGATTCGAGCAGCGCCCTCATGAGATACACGAATTTCGCGGAGAGGCTCATCCCGGCAAGGCTCTTCGCCTCGAAGAAGCCTCCGCTCACCTTAAAGGCCGCACCCGGCAGTTCCCTCATCTTCACCCAGGCATCCTTACTGTGGCTAAATCTCACATCGATGAGCTTATATCGCGATTCAAGCGTTCTCAGTTCCCCCATCGCCTGTTGGCGCATCTCGGTGGTGGTCCATTTCGGACGAACGCCTAGGATAGCCGACAGCTCTTCGAGCGGCACGAAAAACTCTCTCTTCCCCGTCCTCGCCGATTCCGCCAGTAGCAAAAGATATGTAGTAATATCCTGGTCCGCCGAGGAGACGTGCATGGCCGGCAGATAGCTCCTGTTATTCATAAGCTCCGAAGGTATCTCGACTACTGCGCCCGCGGGGAGCGGCGTAAACGCCTCCGGCCTGTCGAGCCTATCCTCTTTCTTCACCTGGCCTTCCAACGGAAAATTCCTGAGTCGTGTCAGCTTATCCTTGGCCAGCTCCGGAGAATCTATTAAGACAGCCGATTCATAATTACTCTTTATCGCGGAAACGCTCCAGTTCACACTGCCGTCCACGACGTAGCGGGAATCCACTATTATGAGCTTATCGTGCATGCGCACGCTTGGCGTGAATTTATAGACCTTGGCCCCTTTATCGATGATGGTTTTGAGCGGCTGTGCGGTAAGATCTACGGGAGGTATATCAGGCATAGGATGCGTATTGAGGTATATCTCTACTCTTACGCCCCTGTCGAGGGCCTCTTCCAGGTCCTTCACTAAAAGGTAGACCGGCCCGCTCCCGTCAGCCTTTATCAGGTACATGGACATGACTATAGATTCCTTGGCGCTGTCGAGTAATTGTATGACGGCGCCCTCGTATGCCCTATCGGATATATCTCTTACCTTAGCGGGATGGAATTCGCTTCCCTGGGCGACAGCAAACGCGGGAATGCATAAAGCGAGGATGATGAGTAATAACGCTATCCGCAGTTTATTCAATTTCATAATTAGAGTCAGTGCCGGCTTGATAGAGCAATTGCGCATGGGCCTGTCGCTACAGTTAAAGATCCAGCTCAAGCTGAGGATTGCGCGATTTTGCCTCTTTAAAAATATTTCCTACGAGTAAGGTGGCGTCATCCAGGGCTTGTTTAGATTCCGATCCGGAAAGTAACGTTCCGGCATCGTATGTTAGTTCGTTCCTTTTCCTGCGCATTGTTTCAAAATGACTGACAAGATCGGTGTATTTTTCACCTAAAATAGCGCCCGTCATCTCCACCACGGTTTTGTGTTGTGCGCCATCAGTAGGCCTGTAACCCTTCAAGAGAAGAAGCGCGCGCCCCGCTTTAAGCATGGCAATGTATGCCATTATATAAGTTGCCCGGTCGGCTATGCGCAGTATCTTCTTAGCCTCTTTCAGATCAATAATTGATTCCTTTAAAAGGGCTTCCACCTGAACGATCCCTGCTTTTTGTTCCGCGAGTTTCCCCTCTTTAATAAATTTCTTTATAAGGGCTTCAATCATTAAGCCTACCTTTCAGCAATACAATCTTACCCCTTACTACCATATTAAGAAATCCGCCGCTCTCCTTGCTCTCTTTTCCGAATTCCGCCTTAGTGTAAGAATTAAAATTGGCCTCCCTGTTTAATTTTGCTTCGAGCGCCCGAAGCTTGTGCGTGAATTCGTCCCTCGGAAAAGAACCTACGACAACCATATCTATATCGGAGGCGCTCCTCTCCTTTCCTTTTGCATATGAGCCATATATGAAAGCGAGCGATATTCCAGGATATTCGGAAACCAGCTGTCGCATACTCCCCTCCACGCCTTCCGTCTTAAATATTATATTTTTCAGATCGTTGAATAGCGGATACCTTTTATCTAAAGAATAAAATTTTATCTGGCCTTTAGCGTAGGAGGTGAATATGCCTTCTTGTTCCATCTTGCGAAGTTCACGTGAAAGGTTGCCGGGGTCTAGGTCGAGGATAACGCCGAGTTCGCGGACATAGAGAGACTTTTCCGGATTGGTAAAAAAATAGGCTAGCAGTCTTGATCTTAATTTTGATCCGCTAAATGGTGTCATAGTCTTTACCTGACAGTTGTAATATATACATCAACTGTTGTAAAGTATACAACGGATGCGCTTTTAAGTCAAGTCTATTTCAACAACTTTTCAAGTTGGCGGTGTGTGCTTCACCGCGTTCGAACGATCTTCAGGGGTACCCCTGAAGAAAAAACCTAAACCGTTAACCGCCGGCTCGGCGTCCCGCCATCACCACGCCGTAGTAAATCAAGGTAGTGCAACAGCTACAAGGGGCGG
>JAPLME010000001.1 GCA_026387175.1 Candidatus Omnitrophota bacterium | reverse complement strand
GAACATCAAACATATCTTCGAGCCGTTCTTCACCACCAAGATGGACGCCACAGGCGTTGGTTTAGGGCTTTATGTCATTAAACAGCTCATAACTCGCATGGACGGTAATATATCGGTGGAGAGTAAAGAGGGGGAAGGGGCGGTGTTCCATCTGAGATTTAATAAAGCTAAATAGCAAAATTAGAGCAACAGCTTCTCTATAGTTTTTGAGATATTGTTACGATCGAAAGGTTTTACTATATAATCGGAGGCGCCTGCGCTAACAGCCTCCATGGCAGTCTCTACGCTTTTATATCCGCTGGTTACTAGGATTTTAAGTGTGGGTTTCAGATCTTTTAGCTTGCGCATGGCTTCGATCCCGTCCATCCGCGGCATCTTAATATCCATTATGACAGCGTCAACGGAATTTTTCTTCAGGACATCTATTGCCTCATTGCCGTTCGTTGCGAAGAGAAGTCTGTAATCTTTCTCCAATATCAACTTCAGCGATTCCCGTATTCCTTCTTCGTCGTCACAGATCAGGATTGTCTTTTTCATCGGTTCTCCTTAAAATTAAAGCGCCGGGGGAGAGACGACAGAGATGAGGCGCGCCTCGGCTGTGCCGGTGTTTTTGAAGTAGTGGGGAGTGGATGCCTCGAAATATAAAGTGTCGCCCTTCACCAGATCGAATTTTTCCTTGCCGATATTCGCTTCCAATTTACCGTCCAGGACATAGATGAATTTTTCGATACCCATCCTGGTCTCCTCGGGATGGGTGCGGCCACCTTTCGATATCTTGATCATCGTCGGCATCATCTTCTTATTCAATGAATTCGCGGTGAGCAGTTCCGATTTAGCCCTCTTATCATGGATGAAGACGTCGGTTCTGGCGCTGCCGGCCTGCAGGTCCACCTTTTGCGCGGGAGCGACGAGGTCCTTATAGATATCGGGGAGAGATACTTCGAGAGCCCGGCAGATACTGATGTGCGAGGCGAGCGTGCCGGTCATCTTGCCGTTTTCCATGCGGCTTAAAGTGGCCAGGGCGACGCCCGACTTCTCGGAAAGCTCCAGGAGTGTCATCTTCTTTTCTTTACGCAGTTTGTGTACTATTTCGCCGACATTCATATTTTCATTATACCACGATTTTGGCTTTTGTCAAGTTCCGTTGATATTTGGCGAAAACGGCAGGCAAAAAAGAGGACGCATTTTCATAAACGCGCCCTTTTTCTTTTGAAATATACTTAGCTTTGTGTTAGAATTTGACTGATTTTACGACCTTACCTGCCTTAAGACACTTGACGCATACGGTTATTCTTTTGGGAGTACCGTTTACTATCGCGCGGACGTTCTTCAGGTTTGGAAGGAACCTGCGGGCCGTGATGCCGGTGATCTTCAAGCCTACTCCGCCCTTCTGCTTGGACATACCGCGACGGACGATGGTTCTGCCCGCAACAGGTTTTTTGCCGCATACTTCGCATATTTTTGACATTATTTTTACTCCATTTTGGAATGGATGATAACATAGGTTAAGGATAGATGCAAGAGAAAAATAGTTTGGATACACCTGTACGGTATTTTAAGGGGGTCGGCCCAAAGAAGAGCGACGACCTTGCCGCATTAGGGATAAAGACCGCGGAAGACATCCTGTATTATCTTCCTGCCAGATATGAAGACCGTTCAAAGATCGTAAAGATCCGGGACCTGAAGATGGGTGAGGCTCAGGCCATAGAGGGCGAGATAATGACTGCGACGAGCCGGCGCACCAAGAGCGGCCGCTCGATGTTCCAGGCATCAGTGACGGATCGGACAGGCATTATTCACGCCGTATGGTTCAATCAGCCATATCTTAAAGATTATCTGATCAAATCCGCGAAGGTGGTGCTGTACGGTAAAGTCGACAGATACGATAGGGTTCAGATAATGAGCCCCGAATACGAGATATTGAAGGAAGGCGAAGCTGAATCGATTCACATGAGGCGGATAGTGCCTGTATATCCGGCTACCGGTTCGCTCTCTGTGAAGTATCTGCGCGGCCTTGCGTTCCAGGCCGTGATGCGCTATTGCAGATCCCTGGCAGAACGACTTCCTACATATATAATCGCGCGCGAACATCTGGTCGACGTAAGGTTTGCATTCAGGAATATCCACTTCCCGGCGACGTTCGATAATCTCGAGAAGGCGTACAGGCGGATAGTCTTCGAGGAGTTCTTTATGCTGCAGCTCGCGCTTGCCATCAAGAAGGCTGGAACAAAAGAGGCCGTGGGGCTCGGGCATAAGGCTGGCGGGGGACTGATGACAGAGTTTAAAAATTCACTTCCGTTCGAGCTCACAGGGGGGCAAAAGAAAGCGATAGCCGATATCGAGGGCGATATGTCATCCGGAAAGATGATGAACAGGCTCCTGGAGGGCGATGTCGGGAGCGGGAAGACGGTAGTTGCGGCTCATTCCCTGGTCATGACCGTGCAGAACGGTTTCCAGGGGTGCCTGATGGCTCCGACCGAGGTTTTGGCGCGGCAGCATTTTATAGGCTTAAGCGAATTGCTGATGCCTCTCGGTATAAATATCGCGCTTCTGGTGGGCGGGATAGATCCCGAGACTAAAAGCCGGCTCTATTCGGATATCAAAGACGGCACGGTAAATATAGTCGTCGGCACTCATGCTATAATCCAGGAAGCTGTCGAATTTAAAAAGCTGGGCCTCGCCGTAGTGGATGAACAGCACAAGTTCGGTGTGGACCAGAGAGCGATATTGCAGAGTAAAGGATATAAGCCCCACATGCTTGTAATGACCGCGACGCCGATACCGAGGACCCTGGCGCTTACGGTTTACGGCGACCTGGATATTTCTGTGATAAAGGAATTGCCTAAAGGCAGGTCACCGATCGTTACATATTGGGTGAATGAATCGAAGAGGGATAAGGCATATGATTTCATAAGGGAGGAGATTGAAAAAGGCCGCCAGGCGTATGTGGTATGCCCCAAGATCGATGAATCGGATACCGGGCCGAATAATTGGGAACTATTGCCGAAGAATAAAGTGCAAAATGTTACCGAGACATTTGACAGGCTTAAAAATGAGGTATTCGCGGGATATGAGATAGGGCTGTTGCATGGCCGGATGATCCCGAAGGAGAAAGAGAAGGTAATGAAGGACTTTAAGAAGGGCAAGATTAAAGTCCTCGTATCTACAGTGGTTATCGAGGTGGGAATAGATGTGCCTAATGCCACGGTAATGCTTATAGAGAACGCCGAGCGTTTCGGCCTGTCACAACTACACCAGCTGCGCGGAAGGGTCGGCCGCGGGGAGCATGAGAGTTATTGCATATTGCTCGCTGATCCTAAGACCGATGAGGCCTCCGGCAGACTGAAAGCGATCGAAGGAACTCTCGACGGATTTCAGATAGCGGAGGCCGACCTTGAGATCCGCGGCCCGGGCGAGTTCTTCGGGACCCGCCAGCATGGGCTGCCGGAGATAAGGTTCGGCAATATACTGAAGGACTTCGGGATAATGGAGCTCGCGCGAAAAGAGGCGTTCGACCTTGTGAAGAAAGACCCGGCATTGAAAGAAGAACATCATCGATTGCTTAAGATCGCGCTTTTTTCCAGATTCAAGGATAAGATATTATGCGAATAATCGGCGGAGAGTTCAAATCCAGGCTTATTTCGATGCCGAAAGGCGTTGATATGAGGCCGACACAGGATAAGGTGAGGGGGGCCGTCTTCAATATACTGGGCGATATTACCGGAAAACGCGTCCTGGAGCTATTTGCCGGAAGCGGGGCCTTCGGCATAGAGGCCATATCGAGAGGCGCCGGCCATGCGGCCTTTGTGGACAATAACTTCAGGTGTATTGAGGCGATAAAGGAGAACCTCGGGTCCCTTAAAATAGACAATAACCGTTACGATCTAATTAAGGCGGATGCCCTTAAAGTCTTCCCGAAACTATTAGGGCAGGGCGAAAAGTTCGATATTATATTCATGGATCCGCCTTATTACCGGGAGTTGGCCAAAAAGTGCTTGATAAATGCGGACGCTTATGATATATTAGCGCCCATTGGTCTAATAGTGGTAGAGCATTTTAAGAAGGATATTCTTCCGACAGGTTTCCGAACCTTTATTCTCAGCCAGGAGAGAAGGTATGGGGATACTGTTATAACTATATTTAGAAGAGAGTATGCCAAAAGCCAAGATAGCGGTTTATCCGGGGACGTTTGACCCCATTACCTACGGACACATTGACCTCATAAAGAGAGCCTCCAGGATATTCGATAAGGTAATAGTCGCGATAGCCCATAATAAACCTAAGGGGACATTGTTCAATGTCCAGGAACGCGTCGCTATGCTCAAGGACGTCGTGAAAGGCATGGAGAATGTGGTGGTCGATGACTTTGACGGCCTGGTAGTGAATTACGTTAAGAAACAGGGTTCCTGCGTCATGATCAGGGGGCTCAGAATGTTGACCGATTTTGAATACGAATTCCAGATGGCGCTTACCAATAGGAAGCTCGCGGGCGATATCGAGACGATATTTATGATGCCGCATGAAGAATATTCATACGTATCGAGCAAGCTGATAAAAGAGGCGGCGATGCTCGGAGCCGACCTGACGAGTTTCATTCCGAAGGCCTGCGCCGTTGCGCTTAAGAAAAAATTAAAACTGTAAGGAGCATGCTTTGAGTATCATTGATGAGATAAGAAGTAAGGCAGCGAAGAACCCTAGGAGGATAGTCCTCCCGGAGAGCGATGACCCGAGAACGCTCGCGGCGCTCAATTACATCCTGGACAAGAAGATAGCGAAGATAGTATTGATCGGGAAAGAGGATATCAGGTCGAAGATAAAGTCAAAGAATCTGAAGGATGTCGAAATAATAGATCCCGTAAAATATGGAAATATCGAGTCGATAGCGAATGAGTATTACGAATTGAGAAAAGCGAAGGGCATGACCCTCGAGGAGGCCGGCCAGGCCGTAAGAGAGGAATGGGTCCTCTTTGGCGCAATGCTAGTCAGGCGCGACCTCGCCGATGGTTTTGTGGCAGGCGCGAATCATACGACCGCGGATACGGTGCGCGCGGGCCTTAGATGTCTCACAGTCGATAAGGAGCTGGCGGTCGTAGCGGGAGCGTTTCT
Source organism: Candidatus Omnitrophota bacterium (assembly GCA_026387175.1). Taxonomy (NCBI): domain Bacteria; kingdom Pseudomonadati; phylum Candidatus Omnitrophota; species Candidatus Omnitrophota bacterium. Next base: position 41,859 of record JAPLME010000001.1, on the reverse strand, counting down.
GATGGAAGTGCCCTCTTCTCCATACGGAGAGAAGGGCGTCTTTATATTCGCGGACTGCGGAGTTAATCCGGAGCCGAACGCCAGACAGCTCGCCGGCATAGGAGTCCTGTCAGCAAGATTATTTGAGCAGCTGGTGAAGAAGACGCCGAGGGTGGCTTTCTTGAGTTACTCGTCGAAAGGCAGCGCCGAGGGCCCGCTAGTGGATAAGATAAAAGAGGCCATCGCGAAGGCTAAGCAATCGGCGCCGGACCTGTCGATAGACGGAGAGCTCCAGGTCGACAGCGCGCTTGTCCCGGAGGTCGCGAAGATAAAATGTCCGGCCAGCGACGTAGCAGGTAGGGCCAACGTATTGATATTCCCGGACCTGAATTCAGGAAATATTTCATATAAGCTCACTCAGAGGCTCGCCAATGCCAGAGCGGTCGGGCCGCTCCTTATGGGATTTACCAAGCCCTGCAGCGATCTGTCGAGGGGCTGCAACGTCGATGATATTATTGACGCCGTGGCTGTTACGGCGGTAAGGGCATAATGTTAATTCTAGTCATAAATTGCGGTAGCTCTTCCGCGAAGTATCAGCTCTTTGATGTTAAGAACCTGCGGTGCATCGCGCGCGGAATGGTGGAGAGGATAGGCAGCCCTCTCGCTAACCTGAGATACCAGAATAACGGTAAGCAGCTCCATAAGAAGGTCGCCTGTCCCGATCATTACGTCGCTATACGCATAATCGTCGATTCTCTCACCTCGCCCGGCCACGGCGTTATAAAGTCCAAGGATCTTATCAACGGCATCGGGCATAGGGTCGTGCACGGCGGTGAAGAGTTTAAACGTTCTACGATGATTACGCCCGGCGTAATAAGGTCGATAGAGAAGTACAGCGAGCTTGCGCCGCTGCATAATCCTCCAGCTCTTTTAGGGATAAAGGCCTGTTTGAAGATATTGAGCGGAGTGCGGCAGGTAGCGGTCTTCGATACATCGTTTCACCAGACTATGCCGCCCGAAGCTTTTCTATACGGCCTGCCGTTCAAGTTTTACAAAAAGTACGGCATAAGGAAATACGGTTTTCACGGCACAAGCCATCGTTTCGTAGCCGACGAGGCCGCAAAAATATTAAAACGTCCTTTGAAAGGTCTGAAGCTGGTCACCTGCCACCTCGGGAACGGCTGCAGCATGGCGGCCGTCAAGAACGGCGAATCCATAGATACCACTATGGGTTTTACACCTTTAGAGGGGCTGGTCATGGGGACGCGGTCGGGAGACCTCGATCCGGCGGTGGTATTCTACCTGATGGAGAAAGAGAAGCTTTCGCCGCACCGCATAAGCGATATTCTGAACAAGGAGAGCGGGCTTCTGGGTATATCGGGTGTGAGCAATGACATGCGCGATATAATGAAAGCCGCCAGAGGCGAGAATAAATCGAAGGGCCTGCCGCGCGCCCGGATGGCGCTGGAGATGTTCATATACAGGATCGAGAAGTATATTGGCGCGTATCAGGCGGCGATGAACGGGCTCGACGCGGTGATATTGACCGCCGGAATAGGTGAGAACAATCCGTGGATCATGAAACGGCTGAAGAAAGATCTTAGGAGGGTGGTTTCTAAGAATACGAAATTTCTTATTATCCCGACCAATGAGGAGCTTTTGATAGCCAGGGATACGTACAACATAATAAAAAGGCCGATGTCAGAGACATCGGCACTTAGCCTGTAATGCGGCTGAATAAACTAGGAGCAAATAAACATGCCGAATCCAAAACGTAAACATTCGAAGGCCAGGCGCGATAAGCGCAGGAGCGCGAACAGCAAGATGTACGCTGTTAACCTGTCGATCTGTTCAAATTGCAAAAAGCCCAGAATGTCGCACAGCGTCTGTCCTTATTGCGGATATTATAAAGGGAAGCCTGTGCTGGTAATCGAGACACTCGAAGAGAAGCAGAAATAAAGAAAATATTTTTAAGATCGGAGGTAGAGACCGATGAAGATAGTAGTCGACGCTATGGGCAGCGAGATGGGAACGTCCGTAGAGGTTGAAGGGGCCATACAGGCGGTAAAAGAGTATGGCCATGACGTTATTCTCGTAGGGGATGAGGCTGTTATAAAAAAAGAGCTCGCTAAATTTCCCGGGGCTGATGGCAAGATATCCGTGATACATGCGCCCGAGAGGATCGAGATGAATGAGCCCGCGGCGCTTTCAGTAAGACGTAAGCGTAAATCTTCGATAGTGGTCGGCCTTGAGCTGCTTAAACGGAACGAGGCGGACGGTTTTGTGAGCGCCGGAAACACAGGCGCTGTGGTTTGCGCGGCGACGCTTTCATTGAGGATGCTGCCCGGTATCGAGAGGCCCGGCATAGCTATAGCTATACCCACTATGGCGGGTGTTTCTGTAATCATCGACGTGGGCGCGAATATTGACCCGAAAGCTCTTCATCTTTTTCAATATGGTATTATGGCGGACGCCTACTGCCGTTACATACTACATAAAGATAATCCCAAGATAGGGCTTCTGAATGTCGGTGAAGAGGAGACCAAAGGAACCGAGTTCATCAAAGAAGCGCATACTCTTCTTAGCGAATCGAAGCTTAATTTCCTCGGCAATATAGAAGGCCGCGATATTTATGTAGGAAACGCCGACATAGTAATATGCGACGGATTTGTGGGCAATGTCATACTTAAGGTGTCGGAAAGTGTTATCGATACATTGGTGAAACTCATTAAAAAAGAGATCAAATCTAACCCGATCGCGATGATAGGCGCGGTGCTGGTAAGCACGGCTTTCAAGGGGCTGAAGAAGAAGATGGACTATGCCGAATACGGCGGAGCTCCGCTTCTGGGTATCGACGGCACTTGTATAATAAGCCACGGCTCATCGACACCGAAAGCTATCAAAAACGCGATCCGCGTGGCCGCTGAATTCAAGGAACAGAATGTCAACAAGCATATAATGGAAGCGTTGGAGAGTTACTAATATGTGTGAACCTAAAAAAGTGGGGATACTGGGATTGGGCAAATATCTGCCCAGCAAGATCCTCACGAATAAGGACCTGGAGAAAATAGTCGACACCACCGATGAATGGATAGTGTCAAGGACCGGCATAAGAGAGAGAAGGATAGCCCGCGCGGATGAAGCCACGAGCGATATGGCTACTATGGCCGCCAGGAGAGCCCTTGAGTCGGCTAAATTAAAGCCGGAGGATATAGACCTCATAATAGTCGCGACCATTACGCCCGATATGTTCTTCCCGGCGACCGCGTGCTTGGTCCAGGAGAAGCTCGGCGCAAGGACGGTCCCGGCGTTCGATATCAGCGTCGCGTGTTCCGGATTTATATACGGCTTCGCGATCGCGAGACAGTTTATAGCTTCAGGCGTTTATAAGCACGCCCTCGTGATAGCGTCTGAAAAGCTGTCATCGATAACGGACTGGACCGACCGCAATACATGCGTTCTCTTCGGAGACGGCGCCGGAGCCGCGGTGCTGGGCCCGGTGGAAGAAGGCGGCATACTTTCGACATATCTCGGCGCCGACGGACATCAGGGTGACCTGATAAAGCTTCCTGCGGGAGGATCCAGGATACCTGCCACAAAAAAGAGCATCGAAGATAAGCTTCATTTTATAAAGATGAACGGTTCGGAGCTTTTTAAACACGCCGTAAGGATAATGGCGGACGCGGCGGCCGAGGCCACGAAGCCCCTTGGGCTAAAGGCCGAAGATATCAATCTCGTCATACCTCACCAGGCGAACATCAGAATACTGCACGCCGCCGCAAGGCGCATGGGTCTCAGCACGGACAAGATATATCTCAACATTGAAAAGTATGGGAACATGTCGGCCGCCTCGAGCGCTGTGGCGCTGGTGGAAGCCGTCGAGGAAGGCAGGATAAAGAAGGGCGACAAGATACTGCTCGACGCGTTCGGCGGAGGGCTTACATGGGGAGCGATAGTAATAGAATGGTAGACACGGCTCTCATATTTCCCGGACAGGGCGCTCAATCCGCAGGGATGGGTAAAGACCTGTATGAGAATTTTGTCCAGGCCAGGGAGGTCTTTGATAAAGCGGACGCTATTCTGAAATTTGATTTGAAGAAACTCTGCTTCGAAGGCCCCCAGGAAGAACTTTCCACTACAAAGAATAGCCAGAGCGCCATATTGACTGCCAGTATAGCCGCCCTGCGGGTATTTGAGGCGTCGCCTCTTTACGCGACCTTCGCGCCAAAATTCAGCATGGGGCTGTCTCTGGGCGAATACACGGCCCTGGTCGCCGCTGGAAGCATATCGTTCGAAGACGCGCTTCTCCTGGTGAGAAAGCGCGGAGAGTTTATGGAGGAGGCCTCCAAAAAGAACCCCGGCAAGATGGCATGCGTGATCGGGATGGACATACATATGGTAGAGGAATTATGCAAAGGGTTCGGTTGCGAGATAGCGAACCTAAACTGCCCGGGGCAGATAGTTATATCCGGGAAGACAAATAATGTAGAGCTATTCGCGAGCATGGCCAAGGATAAGGGGGCCAAGCGCGTTATTATGCTCGATGTCAGCGGGCCGTTCCATTCATCGCTAATGACTACAGCGCGCGACAAATTGAAAGAGTATATAGACAACGTCCGAATCGCCCCGCCCGTTATACCGTTCATAAGTAATGTGGACGCGAAGGTCCAGGCCGATCCTGAAAAGATAAAAGAGAACCTTATCTCGCAGGTCAACTCCAGGACCCTCTGGGAAGAGTCTATGAGGCTCGTGATACGTTCCGGGGTGAAGACCTTTCTCGAGATCGGGCCCGGACAGGTCCTGAAAGGCCTCGCGAAAAAGATCGACCCAAAGCTGGAAGTGAAGAATATAGGGACATCGCAGGATATACAGCAGCCGGTTACGTCAGCATAATTTTCTCAAAACCCCCAAACCATGAAAATCACGTCCCGTACCAGGAATTTGGTCCTCATCGTTATTCTGACTCCCATCATTATACTTCTAGCTGTTTACTTTCTATCTCCGGACTTGTTGAACCTCAGCACTCCGGGCTCCTTCGAATATATCCGCAAAGGCGAAGCTCTCATGGATAAGGGCAAGTATGCCGATGCGATCCGGTATTATGAAAAGGCTTATGAGTCATCGCCTGAAAGCGAAGCTATCAGGAACAGCCTTGTTTACGCATATTCGACCTACGCCGTAAAGATGGCGGAGGTAGAAAAGTATGATAGCGGAATAGAGTATCTTTCGAAGGCATATGGCGTCGTGCAGAGCACTTACACCAGGCAGAATCTTGCGCTGATGTATGCCAAGAGGGCGGTATTTATGACAAGGAGGCCCGATTGGGCCAAGGCCCAGGAAGACCTGGATATGGCCCGCGAGATCGCCGATGATTCCGTCAACTGCCAGAGAAGCCTGGGTATAGCTTTATTTAATGACGCTGTAAATGAATTTAAGGCCGTAAGGAATGATGCGGCGATATTGCTGCTTAAAGAAGCTGTGCTGGTGTACGCGGATAGCCGGATATACGAATTTTTGGGCGATATTTACTATAAGAAGACAGAATTAGAGAAGGCTATTTTCTATTTCGATAAGGCGGCTAAACTCGATCCTGATAATAAAACTCTGGCCGAAAAACGCGAAAAAGCAAACAAGGAAGAGGCTGTATTGGTCGATCAGAGGACAAAGGTACTGCCTTACTTCGATATGAGGTATGATAAGGATCTTCCCGTGAACGCGGACATCATGGCGAAGATATTGGAGAGGGCCTATTTTGACGTGGGTAAGGATCTATCGTATCTTCCTAAAGCCAGGACTGTGGTTTTCTTCTATTCGGAAAAAGACTTCAGGGAGATATTTAAGATGCGCGATCTGGTCAGGGCATTTTATGACGGCAATATACGCATTCCCTTGCCTGTATCTGTATCGGAGGAAAAGGAGATGGTCAGCTATTTATACCATGAATATACCCATGCTATAATATCTGCGAAGACCAATAATAATTGTCCGGTCTGGCTCAGTGAAGGCATTGCCGTATACGAGGAGATTAAGCGGACCAGGCCCGGCGCTGTAATCAATATTCCGGCATACGCGAACAGTAAGCCCGATATTTCGATACAGGCGCTCGACCAGGTTTTCAGGAATCCCGGCGCTAATTCCCGCGAACTGGTATTGTCGTATATACTTGCCTATACGGCCGTTGAATATATAATAGATAATTGGGGGATGAAGGGACTGGACGGCATTCTCGAGGCTATATCCTCCGGCCGGCATGCTGTTAACGCTATAGACGACGAATGCCTGCTAAGCGAGAAAGAGTTCGATAAGAGATGGTCGGATTTTGTAATGAGTAAGTATATAAAAAAACAGGGAGGATAGGAAGATAATGAGTAAATCCATTCAGGGGACGGAGACGGAGAAAAATTTACTTGCGGCATTCGCCGGAGAATCGCAGGCGAGAAACAGATATACCTATTTCGCGAGCGCTGCCAGGAAGGAAGGCTATGAGCAGATAGCCAATATATTTATCGAGACCGCGGAGAACGAGAAAGAGCATGCCAAGGTCTTCTTCAAACATCTCGAGGGTGGCGAAGTAATGATAACCGCGGCCTATCCGGCCGGCTCGATAAAAGATACCCAGGCTAACCTGGAGGCCGCCGCGGCGGGTGAGAATATGGAATGGACCACCTTATATTCAGGCTTTGCAAAGACAGCCAGGAGCGAAGGTTTCCCGGAGATATGTAATTCCTTCGATCAGATATCGAAAGTCGAGAAGTACCATGAGGCGAGATATAGAAAGCTGATAGCTAATATCAGTAAGAAGGAAGTCTTCAGGAAAAAAGGAAATGTTAAGTGGCATTGCACTAATTGCGGATATGTCACAGAAGGCGCCCATGCCCCGGCCAAGTGCCCCGCATGCAAGCATCCGCAGGCATTTTTTGAGCTCTACAGCGAGAACTTCTAACGATAGGAATTGTAATGAGTAGAAAAGGTTTTTACCCGGAAGAGGTGCTGTTTTCTCCTACGACGGATTGCAACCTGTCCTGCGGCCATTGCGATATCCCAAAGAGCAGGAAGACGCTCTCCGCGAAGCATGCGGATAGATTCTTAATTGGATGCAGGAGGGTCGGAGTGAAGAGAGTGGGGTTTACCGGCGGCGAGCCTTTTCTGGCGCTCGATTTTTTATGCGCGCTCACTAAAAGGGCGGTTGGGGAAGGATTCTTATTTGATAGGATAATGACCAATGCCGTATGGTGGCACGACGAAAACGAATTGAAATGCTCTCTCGTCAGATTATTCAATGCCGGATACGACGGTTCGATATGCGTCAGTGTCGACGCGTTTCACAGGCAGAGCATCAGGAAAGTGGTGCGTTTCATAGAGCTTGCCGCCTGTATATGGAGAAGGTCTGATATCGTGTCGATCGCTTACACCTCCGGCGCGAAAGACAGAGAGACAAGAGCGAAATTAAATGTGCTGAATGCATTGGTGAAAAGAAGTGATAGCGGGATATTTCTCAGGACATTTAAGGTGGAGATCGCTCCTGTGGGAAGGGCGTTAAAATTTAGAGACCCATGGGGCGGTAAGTGGTTTAAGGAAGATTATTGCCGGGGGCCCGGTAACGTATTTTTTGTGATGCCGGACGGCGCTGTCAAGCCCTGCTGCGGCTATGCCACGGATAGAAAAGAGCTTTCGATAGGGAATATTAAAAAGGACTCTGCCAAAGATATAATGAAACATCTTAAAGAAAACAGATTTGTAGATGCGGTATTTAGCCGGGGCCTGAGTAAAATACGCGCTAGCCTGGAACGCGCCGGTGTGCGTTTTCCGGGTAAGGCCGACAGCCATTGTCACTTTTGCAATTACATCCTGACTAAAGTTCCGAGGGGTGTCCTCGCCAGGAGTCTCGCGGCGCTTGTCCTTGTGTTTATTTTAATAGCACAACAGGCCTTCGCCGGAGAGTTAAGAAGAGGCAAGGACTACCATGAGATATCGTCCGGCATTGTAAAACAGGTGAAGATACCGAGATGGTACCATGAGGGGCTATTCTATGAGGGTAAATCATTATGGCTGGCTAACGGCGAAAAGGGAGATATATGGGTCATAGACCCCCTCACGGGCCTGGTGACGTCGCGCATGGAGCCCGTGGCGGATTTTCCCGAGGCGCTTATCCGGACGGAAGATGGAACCCTCTTCACTACGGAATGGTATGCTAAAAAGATATACCGTGTAAAACTCGAAGGCGGCCTATTGGTCCCGGAAAGAGAGAGTTTATTCGAACCAGCCCATCCGGCCGGACTTGCCTGGAACGGTAAGAGCTTATTCGTGGTGACATGGACCAGAGGGATGGGGACAAAATTCCATATGATAGAGATGGACAGGGACCTGAAAGTGGTTAACAGTATCCGGATAAAGAATATACAGGAACCGGACCAGCTTGTCTGGGATGGAGAATATCTATGGATCTCGAGCTGGCATGCCAAGACTGTATATAAGGTAGATATCAATAAATGGGAGATTGTCGGATATTTCAAATCGCCGGTCTCAAAGACCACGGGGGTCGCGTGGGATGGTAAATATATGTGGGTGACCGGGACATACGGCGATCTATATCAGATGGAGATCGGCAAATGAAGGAGGCTTTTATGTATTATATAATAGCTTTTGTGGCAGTGGCTGTATTGTTCGTAATCTTTCAGCCGTGCGTGTGCGCTAAAGAGCGAGTTATCGAAAAACTCGAAGTTGCTTCGAGCGCGTTTAAGGAAGGCGAGATGATCCCGAAAAAATATTCAGCGTATGGAGAGAACATCTCGCCGGAGATCAGCTGGCCGAAGCCGCCTATAGGCACTAAGTGCTTTGCGCTCATATGCGAAGATCCCGACGCCCCTATCGGCATATGGACCCACTGGGTAGTTTTCAATATTCCCGGTAAATCGCGGGGGCTGAAAGAGAGTATCCCGCCGCATGAAGCGCTTGATGACGGAACGATACAGGGCCTGAATGATTCCAAGAGGATCGGTTATGACGGGCCCCGCCCGCCATTCGGTAACCATAGGTATTACTTTAAGGTATATGCGTTAGACACCCGCCTCAATCTCGGCGCGAGAGTTACCAGGGACGAGCTCCTGGAGGCCATGAAAGGGAATATCCTGGCCGAGGGCTCCGTCATGGGCCGCTACGCGAAGTAACATTTCGTTGCATAAAATAATAGTTGACAAATTTTCGGGCTTGAGTATAATCATACCTTGTTAGCACTCTTTTTGGTTGAGTGCTAATAACGGGTTTAGAAGAGGGTGTAAATATTAACAGGAGGGGGGAGAATAAATATGAAGATACAGCCATTGGCGGACAGAATAATGGTGGAAGTCCTCGAAGCTCAAGAGGTGACGAAGGGGGGCATTGTCCTTCCTGACTCGGCGCAGGAGAAGCCGCAGGAGGCGAAGGTGATCGCGGTCGGAAAAGGCAAAGTTACGACCGAGGGCAAAGTGGTGACTCCGGAAGTGAAGCCGGGCGACAAGGTCCTGTTCGGAAAATATTCCGGGACAGAGATAAAGGTTGACGGAAAAGAGTACCTTATTCTGAAAGAAGAAGATATTTTAGCTATAGTAAAATAGGAGGCGGTAAAATGGCAAAGCAACTACTATATAGCGAGGAAGCTCGCAGGGCGATCCTGAGAGGCGTTGAGCAGCTCGCCAGGGCAGTGAAGGTGACGCTCGGTCCCAAGGGGCGCAATGTGGTGCTGGACAAGAAGTTCGGCGCGCCGACCATAACTAAGGACGGCGTAACCGTAGCAAAAGAGATCGAGCTTAAGGACCCGTATGAGAATATGGGCGCGGAGCTAGTTAAAGAGGTCGCGTCAAAGACCTCCGATATAGCCGGTGACGGCACGACCACAGCGACGCTATTGGCCGAATCCATATTCAGAGAGGGTATGAAGAACGTGACCGCCGGCGCGAACCCGATGGCATTGAAGCGCGGCATAGAAAAGGCAGTGGAGAGAGTTGTGGAGGAGCTTGGTAAGCTTGCTAAGCCGATCAACGTTAAGGATAAGAAGGAAGTGTCTCAGGTCGCTTCGATCGCGGCAAATAACGACCACGAGATCGGGGATCTGATAGCCGATGCGATGACTAAAGTCGGAAAAGACGGTGTCATCACCGTAGAGGAAGGCAAAGCTTCAAAGACAGAGCTTGAACTTGTAGAAGGCATGGAATTCGACCAGGGATATCTTTCACCGTACTTCGTGACGGACGCGGAGAAGATGGAAGTTTCACTGGAAGATCCCTATATACTGATCCATGAGAAGAAGATATCGAGCATGAAGGATATAATCCCTCTCCTGGAAAAAGTAGCCAGGGCCGGAAAGCCGCTCCTCATCATCTCTGAAGAGACTGAAGGGGAAGTGTTGGCGACGCTGGTTGTGAATAAGATCAGGGGCACATTACAGTGCGCCGCGGTCAAGGCGCCAGGCTACGGAGACAGAAGAAAGGCTATGCTCGAGGATATCGCGGTTCTTACCGGAGGTAAGGCCATAACCGAAGACCTCGGGATAAAACTTGAGAACGTGTAGATCGAGGAGCTCGGCAGAGCGAAGAGAATAAGGATAGATAAGGATAACACCACGGTCGTTGAAGGCGCCGGCAAGACTGCCGATATACAGGCCAGGATAAGCCAGATAAAGAAGCAGATCGAGGATACTGATTCTGATTATGACAAAGAGAAGCTGCAAGAGCGCCTGGCTAAGTTGGCCGGCGGAGTAGCGGTAATCAATGTCGGAGCGGCAACGGAGACCGAGATGAAGGAGAGAAAAGCCAGAGTTGAGGATGCTCTCCACGCAACAAGGGCTGCGGTCGAGGAAGGTATCGTGCCGGGCGGCGGAGTAGCGCTGCTCAGGTGTGTCGATGTGCTCGATAAGGTGAAAGCTTCAGGCGATGAACAGATCGGCGTGAATATCATAAGGAGAGCTCTCGAAGAGCCTATCCGGACGATAGCCAATAACGCCGGCATGGAAGGATCGGTAGTATTGCAGAAGGTGAAAGAGATGAAGACCAACGAAGGATATGACGCCGATAAGAATGCTTACGGCGACATGATGGCGGCCGGTATCATCGATCCGAAGAAGGTTACTCGTTCGGCTCTGCAGAATGCCGCGTCTATCGCGTCATTGATGATCACGACCGAGGCGATCGTGACCGATATCCCCGAGGAGGAGAAAGCACCCGCAGGTATGCCGGGCGGAATGCCCCCGGGCGGTATGGGCGGGATGTATTAAAGGGTAATCAGTTGTTAGCTGTGGTTGTTATTGATAGAGATGGCCCTGAGAGAACTCAGGGCCATCTCTATTTAACATCGAAAATATATGCTTCCCATAACAATATCTTTATGAGATAATATTATAAAGGAAGGATTGAAAATGAAAAAGATATTGATAATCGATGACGAAGCGGAATTTTGCAGAGTGGTTAAGCAAAATCTGGAAATGAAGGGCGATTATCGTGTAGAGGTTGCTACGGACGGCAAAGGCGGAATAGACGCTGCATTGCGGAATAAGCCCGATTTGATACTGCTCGATATCATCATGCCCGGGATGGGAGGATTCGACGTTCTGCGAGAACTGAAAAGTAAAAAAGAGACCACCTCGATACCGGTTATTATGCTTACGGCGGTAGATAGCGAGGAAGCTAAAGAAAAAGCTCTCGGCCTGTATGACGAGGAATATATAGTAAAACCTGTTCTGCTCGGCGACCTGGACTCAAAGATCAAGGCGGTATTATCGCGCAGGTTTTAGGCTTTGGTTTTAAGCATTGACAAACGGCATTAAATTTTATATTATCTTAACTAAAATAATTACGGAGAAATAGATGGCACAGTTCTATATAGGCGTTGACAGAAAAGTCAGGCGTTGCTACGGCTTTAACGAGATCGCTTTGGTGCCCGGCAGGGTCACCATAAATCCCGAAGAGGTCGATACCACGCTGGTGCTAGGTGGAAAAAAATATCGTGTGCCGATACTTGCCGCGGCTATGGACGGTGTTGTCGATGTTAAGTTTGCCATTGCCATGGGAAAGCTCGGAGGCATCGCCGTGTTGAACCTAGAGGGCGTGCAGACGAGGTACGATAACCCCGAAGAGGTCCTTGAGAAGATCGCGAGCGCCACCCCGGAGGAAGCGACAAATCTCGTGCAGGGCATATATCTGGAGCCTATCAAGGAGAAGCTCATTTCGCGAAGGATCGAAGAGATAAAGAAGGGCGGCGCCGAAGCAGTGGTGAGCGCTATACCCCAGAGAGCCGAGCGTTTTGCCGCGATTGCCGAGGAGTCCGGAGCGGGCGCTTTCGTCGTGCAGTCCACAGTTACCACGGTAAAGCATATCTCGAAGTCCTATAAGGTCCTCGATTTCAAGAAATTTTGCAAATCTACCAAGCTTCCTGTTATTATCGGTAACTGCGTCGGATACGAAGTCGCGCTGGAGCTTATGGGGACCGGCTGCAGCGGGCTCCTGGTAGGCATTGGCCCTGGCGCCGCTTGTACCACCAGAGGCGTCCTCGGTATCGGAGTTCCTCAGGTTACGGCAACGATAGATTGCGCGGCCGCAAGGGACGCTTACTACAAAAAGACGAAGAAGTATGTTCCAATAATAACCGACGGCGGCATGTCAACGGGCGGCGATATATGCAAGGCGTTCGCATGCGGCGCGGATGCTGTGATGGTCGGTTCCGCTTTCGCCAGATCCAAAGAGGCCCCTGGAAAAGGATTTCACTGGGGAATGGCTACGCCGCACGCTAACCTGCCCAGAGGCACGAGGGTCAGGGTCGGCGTCATGGGGTCGCTCGAAGAGATATTGTACGGCCCGGCGAAGGTTGACGACGGATCGCAGAATCTGATGGGAGCTCTCCAGACATCCATGGGCAATGTAGGCGCGAAGAACATCAAAGAGATGCAGAAGACGGAAATCATTATCGCGCCGGCGATCCAGACAGAAGGAAAAGTATTCCAGGCCGCTCAGCGGGTTGGAATGGGAAAATAGATAGATCAAAATGCAGGTCCGAGCTTTATTCCGATGACTCACTCCGATTTTGTCCACCTTCACCTCCACACACAGTATAGTCTGCTGGACGGCGCATGCCAGCTTGAGACCCTTATAGCGAAATTAAAAGAATACCGCATGGGCGCCTGCGCCATAACCGACCACGGCAATATGTTTGGCGCTATAGAGTTCTACGACCTCGCTATGAAGAACGGTATAAAGCCCATCATAGGAAGCGAGGTATATATAGCGCCCGATTCCAGGTTCGAGAAATCGAGCCGCGGCATCCAGGACGCATCGTATCACCTTATATTGCTTGCGAAAAATGAGACGGGATACAAGAACCTCATGAAGCTCGTCTCCTGCGGATTCCTCGAAGGCTTTTATTACCGTCCCAGAATAGATAAAGAGATATTAGCCGAGTATTCTAAGGGGCTCATCTGCACCTCCGCCTGCCTTAAGGGCGAAATACCGCATCTGATCAATACTGGACGCATAGACCAGGCCAGAAAAGTTGTCGACGAATACAAGTCAATTTTCGGAAAAGATAATTTTTACCTGGAGATCCAGGATAACCTCATACCCGAGCAGGATAAGGTCAATGAGGAGATCATAAAGATCGCGAAAGATATGGATATAGGGCTTGTCGCGACAAATGACGTTCATTACATCGAAAAAGAACACGCCAGGGCTCACGAGGTCCTTCTCTGCATACAGACGCAGACGACGATGGATGATCCTAACAGGATGAAGTTCCAGACCGAGGAGTTCTATTTTAAATCCAAAGAAGAGATGAGCCGCACCATAGCGGGCATAGCTCCGGAAGCCATAAGAAATACGATGGTCATCGCCGAAAAGTGCAATCTCGAACTCGATTTCAAGAAGCACCATCTTCCGAATTATCATGTGCCCGAGGGCTATACGAGGGAAGGGTACCTGAGGGAACTCGTCGATGAAGGGCTTAAGAAGAGATATCCGGAAGGGGATGCTGTTGTCAAGGCCCGAGTCGATCATGAATTGAAGGTCATAGAGAAGTTCGGCTATCCCAGCTACTTCCTGATCGCCTGGGACTTTGTTAACTACGCCAAGCAGAATGGTATTCCCGTGGGCCCGGGGAGAGGAAGCGCGGCGGGAAGCGTGGTGAGTTATGCCCTCGGCATCACAAATATTGACCCCCTCAAATATGATCTCTTATTTGAGAGGTTCCTGAATCCCGAGAGGATCAGCCTGCCCGATATAGACATAGATTTCTGCTACGAGCGCCGCGCTGAAGTCATAGACTATGTTGTGAAGAAGTATTCAAAGGAGAACGTCGCTCAGATAATAACATTCGGAACGATGATGGCCAGGGCAGCCATAAGAGATACAGGCAGGGCCCTGGGTATCGCTTATGCCGACGTCGATAAGATCGCTAAGCTCGTCCCGACGGAACTGGGCATTACGCTGGCTCAGGCGATGGAGCAGGAACCGGAGTTAAAAACTCTGTATAAGAACGATCCGAAAATAACCGAGCTCATCGATGTGTCGATGGTGCTCGAGGGCTTGACGCGCCATGCCTCAACGCATGCCGCAGGCATAGTTATAAGCGAACAGCCGCTGGTGAACTACGTCCCGCTCTATAAGATCCAGGAAGGCCAGATCACGACAGCCTATCCGATGACCTCTCTTGAGAAGATAGGCCTCCTTAAGATGGATATGTTGGGGCTTCGCACGCTCACTGTGCTAAGCGAAACGGTGAAGATAATAAAGCGGACGCAAAATATTGACCTTGATCTGGATAGTATTTCGATAGAGGACAAAAAGACTTACAAGCTCCTCGCCAATGCCGAGTCGAACGGAGTCTTTCAGCTGGAAAGTTCCGGCATGAGAGATCTATTGAAGAAGCTCAATCCTGAGAAATTCGAGGATATCATAGCGCTCCTGGCGCTATTCAGGCCCGGCCCGATAGGATCGGGAATGCTCGACGATTTCATGAAGCGTAAGCATGGAGAGATGAAGTTCCACTACGACCATAAATTGCTGGAGCCGATACTGAAAGAGACTTACGGAGTCATTCTCTATCAGGAACAGGCCATGAGGATAGCGAATAACCTCGCCGGATTCTCGCTTGCTCAGGCCGATAACTTAAGGCGGGCTATGGCGAAGAAGACGCCCGAGGTTATGGCCGAGATGAGGAACTTGTTCGTAGCCGGCTGTCTCAAAAACAATATCGATAAACGCAGCGCCGACAAGATATTCGACCAGATCGCGTTCTTCGCGGGCTATGGGTTCAATAAGTCTCACTCTACCGCATACGCCCTGATAAGCTACAGGACCGCTTATCTTAAGGCCAATTTTCCGGTCGAGTTCATGACGGCGCTTCTGACCAGTGAAAAGGACAATCTCGATAAGATCGCCCAGTATATCGGCGAGGCGCATAAGATGGGTATAAAGATATTGCCGCCGGATATAAACGAGAGCTACTCAAATTTCACAGTAGTCAGCGGCTCTATAAGGTTCGGTCTGGCCGCGATCAAGAATGTCGGAGCGGGAGCGATAGAGTCCATAATCGAGACCAGGAAAAAACATGATAAGTTCAAGACCATCTATGATTTTACGGAAAAGGTGGACTCACGACTCGTTAACAGAAAGGTCATAGAGAGCCTGATCAAATGCGGTGCGATGGACTCATTGGGTCTGTTCAGATCGCAGTTGTCGGCCATGATAGATAAGGCCCTCGATGTTGCCGGCGGGATACAGAAGGACAGGATGAACGGGCAGCTCTCGTTCTTCGACAGGTTCGAGGATGAGGAGAGCTTCAAGAAGACGTTCCAGGAGATACCGAATATTCCGGAGTGGCCCGAGAGCCAGCTTCTTACGTATGAAAAGGAGATGCTGGGGCTATATATCACCAAGCATCCTCTGGCGAGATTCGAGAACGTGATCCGCACATATTCGACATGCGCTACCACGGACCTGCGGGGCCGCAAGGATGGCGATGAGGTTCTGCTCGGAGGTATAATATCGAAGACCAAATTCACGGTCACGAAGCGCACCGGAGAGAAGATGGCGATAGTGACGCTGGAGGACCTTGACGGGTCGGTGGAGGCCCTGATATTCCCGGCCACATTTGCAAAGGCTTCGGCATTGGTAAAGCTGGACGCGGTATTATTCATGAAAGGGCGCCTTAGTCTGAGGGAAGAGGAGCCAAAGCTCATAGTCAATGAAATATCCGCCCTCGAATCCGTGAAGATGAAGTATACCAAGGCCATAAGCATAGAGCTTCTCACCGCGGGCCTTGAGATGGGCGCATTGGATAAGCTGAAAAAAGTCCTCTCCAGATACCCGGGAGCCGTGCCCGCCTATCTTAAATTTGTCAAACCGGACGGCACTAAGGCCGTCGTGACGATGGGCAATAATTTCCTTATAGAGCCTCACGAAGGGCTCGTGCGCGATATCGAAAAGATATTCGGCCAGGACGTCGTCAACTTTCGGACGTAAATTTTTGGTCGTCCCCAGTCAGGCGGTTACCTTGGTGGCCGCCTTCCGCTTGTCGCGAATTTACATTAGGCATGTAAATTCGCTGTGGTGAAAATGCGATGATAAAGCCTATATCGCCTTAAAGTATCGCATTTTCACGACAGTCGCTCCAGGCGGGCCACCAAAGTAAACGCCGGACTGAGATGTTTCTAGGATATTTTCGCCATTAGATAGTTGTAAAAATCTGCCCTTGACAATATTTTGCGGCAATGTTACCATAACTCGTTGAAAAATAGGATGTTATGATAGATAAAAAGACAGAAGCCGATATAAAGGCGCTCAAGAGTTTTCTGGAATTCTGGACGAAATTTCGTTCCATATATGACGAAACCCTGTCCAAGGATATTATATCTGACGAAGATGAGGGCAAGTTTCTTGGGGTAAGGGACGTGATAAAATCCAAATATACGGTATTGAGCAATAGCCTGGACTTTAAGTATGTGCCGCGCTCCCGGCTGACGGATCCGGTGGAAGGGGTCCTCGCGATAAAAGGCATAAGGCTGATGTCCGAGAAGAACCTTAAAAAATTGAATGAGGACTGGAGAGATTCGTACGTTTTTCTGAATAGTATCAGCGAACGTCTTAAGAACAAACGGAAACGATTGGAAGATTTTAATCCTATAGCCGTATTTTTCAAAAGATTCTTTGAACATAAGGGCGGATTGTCGCGCAAAGGCTGATGTCGGAGACATCAGCACTTAGCCTGTAATATGGCTTAATAAACTTGGAGAGCCGAAATGACAAAAAAAGAGATAGTGCTGAAGATATCGGAAGAGACGAATATTAAGCAGATCGATGTGAAGGTGGTGGTGCAGAGAATGCTCGATCACATAGTCGCGGCTCTTGCGAACGGCGAGACGGTGGAACTGAGGAATTTTGGGGTCTTCAAAGTGAAATCGAGAAGGTCGAGGATAGGAAGGAACCCGAAAACAGGCGCGGTGGTGCCGATACCGGAGAGAAAGGTCGTATCCTTTAAGGTCGGCATGGTTATGAAGAAGAAGGTTAAGTAGTTAATAGCTATCGGGAGGATGTAAAATTGGAATACAAGTCCGTGCGAGGGATGGAGGATATGCTGCCTCAGGATGCGTGGATCTGGCACGATATAGAGGCCGCGGCCCGTCGGGAGTTTGAGTCCTCAGGATATTCCGAGATACGAACGCCGATATTGGAGGATACCTCTGTCTTCGTGCGCGGCATCGGCGAGACCACCGATATAGTTACGAAGGAGATGTTTACTTTCCCGGACAGGAAAGAGCGCTCTCTCACGATGAGACCCGAAGGTACCGCGCCCATAGTCAGGGCCTACATTGAACATGCTCTCCTGCGCGAGGCGTCGATCAGCAGGCTATATTATATAGGCCCGATGTTCAGGGCCGAGCGCCCGCAAAAAGGGCGCTTGAGGCAATTCTTCCAGATAGGCGCCGAAGTGATAGGTTCGAATTCCCCTTTTGCCGACATAGAAGCCATAGCGCAGATCAATAATTTGATGAAGAGGTTTGCCCTAAAAGGCTTTAATATAAAATTGAATACGCTCGGTTGTAAAGCCGATAAGGCCAAATTCGCGCAGAACCTTAAGAACTACCTGAGCGGTAAGAGCTCGCAGCTCTGCGACGACTGCAGGTCAAGGATGGAAAAGAATGTGCTCAGGGTGCTCGATTGTAAAAATCCGGGGTGCAAAGAGATTGTGAAGGATGCCCCGAACGTCATCGAGAGCCTCTGCGACGGTTGCAGGGGGCATTTTGAAAAAGTTAAAGGCAACCTTACGGCGCTCGGAATAAAATTTGAGGAAACTAAGAATCTCGTCAGGGGGCTGGATTACTATACGGGGACCGTCTTCGAGATCACGCATCCGTCTTTGGGCGGTCAGGACGCGATAGGCGCCGGCGGAAGATACGACAATCTGGTGAAGGATATGGGCGGGGCGGACGTCGGCGCGGTAGGCTATGCTCTCGGTATCGAAAGGATGATCATAGCGCTAAAGGCCGAAGGCCGGAGCCCGGAACCCGGGAATATAATATATATAGCGACGATGGGAGACGCGGCAAAGCTAGAGGGAATAAAGATCGCGCAAAAGCTTAGGGATGGAGTGGGTCGGGAAAATATAACGGTGCTTACGGACATCGGCGAGACATCTTTAAAATCGCAGCTCCGGAGCGCGGATAAGAATAAAGCAAAGATCGTTATTATGATAGGGGAGGATGAATTGAAACAGGGCAAAGCGACTGTAAAAGACATGAGCGGTAAGGAGCCTCAGGCGATGGTCAGCATGGGTTCTATTGTCGAGGAAGTGAGAAAGGCTTTATGTTAAGGACGCATACCTGCGGCGAGCTTAAAGCTAAGAACATAGGTGAGACTTCTACGCTTTGCGGCTGGGTCGGCGCAAGACGCGATCATGGCAACCTGATATTTATAGATATCCGTGACGGATACGGTCTGACTCAGGTGGTTTTTAATCCTAAGCTTAATGCGGAACTGCACAAAAAATCGGAAGAGCTGAGGTCCGAATTCGTTATAAGGGTGAGCGGCAAGATCGAGAGAAGGCCCGCCGGCACGGAGAACCCGAAGCTTCCGACGGGCCAGATCGAGCTAGCCGCCGAATCACTCGAGATCCTGAATAAGGCGAACACTACGCCGTTCGAGATAACGGATGACGCATCCGTCACTGAAGAGAGCCGGTTGAAATACAGATATCTGGATCTGAGGCGCGGCCCTATGCAGAGGAACCTCAGGCTCAGACATAAGGTCTGTAAATCCGCGCGCGACTATTTTGACGAAAGAAATTTTGTAGAAGTGGAGACCCCGATACTTACCAAATCCACGCCTGAGGGCGCAAGGGACTATCTGGTGCCCTCGAGAGTGAACCCGGGCATGTTCTACGCGCTGCCCCAGTCGCCGCAGTTATTTAAACAGATACTAATGGTCGCCTCGTTCGATCGCTATTTTCAGATAGCAAAGTGTTTTCGGGACGAGGACTTGAGGGCCGACAGGCAGCCTGAATTCACCCAGTTCGATATAGAGATGTCATTTGTCACGGAAGATGACGTCTATGAGCTCTCGGAAGGGTTGATGAAAAAACTCTTTAAAGACGCGATAGGCATCGAGCTGAAGACCCCGTTTCCGAGGCTGAAATACGCGGATTCTATCGCAAGATACGGCTGCGACAAGCCCGATATAAGGTTTGGGCTCGAGCTGGTCGAGATAACGGATATAGTTAAAGATTGCCAGTTCAAGATATTCCGGGATGTTGCGGGTAAACTTGGTAAGGTCATTGCCATAAACGCCAAAGGATGCGCTTCATATTCCCGCTCTCAGGTGGATGAATTGATAGAATTTGTAAAAGAGTATGGCGCGAAAGGGCTCGCAAACTTCAAATGTGAAGCGTCAGGCCTCGTATCCCAGATCGATAAGTTCTTCTCGAAAGAAGAGCTGGAAGCTATAAGGATTGCGCTCAATGCTTCCGACGGCGACATGATATTCATCGTTGCCGATAAGAAGAAGATCGCATACGATGCAATGTCGAATCTGCGCAAGCTTCTTGGCAAGCGGCTGGGGCTTATAGACGAGAAGAGGTTCGAGTTCCTATGGGTCACTGACTTCCCGCTTTTTCAGTATAGCGAGGAAGACAAAAGATGGGTATCCGAGCACCACCCATTCACATCGGTCCACCCGGATGATATGAGACTGCTCGAAAAGGGCGAGTCGCTGGATAAAGTGAGATCGCGCTCGTACGATCTCGTCATCAACGGCACCGAGATAGGTTCCGGCAGTATAAGGATACATGACAGGCAGATGCAGGAACTGATATTCAAAACGATAGGTATCGATGAAGACGAGGCGAATTTAAGGTTCGGCTTCCTTCTCGACGCGTTCAAATACGGCGCTCCGCCTCACGGCGGCGTGGCGTTCGGCCTTGACCGCCTGATGACATTATTTGTCGGCTGCGATTCGATACGGGATGTTATAGCTTTCCCGAAGACGCAGAAGGCCTTCTGTCCGATGACGAACGCCCCTTCCGGCGTTGATGAGAAGCAGCTCAACGAACTTAATATCAAGATAAAGAGATAAGGAGCGCTCCTTAAAACGCGAATGCCAAGGTCAAACAAGATAATGGTAGTAAATCTCCATAAGTCGTATAATCTAAACAAACGGTATGCGCGAGACCTGGCAGCGGAAATATTAAAGATAATCAATAAGGACCGTCTGGTGGAGCTGGAGCTGATTTTTCTGGATGATAAATCCATCAGGAAATTCAATAGAAAATATAAATTCGAGGACAGGGCGACAGACGTATTGAGTTTTAAGATCGATAGAAAAGATTTCGGGCAGAAAGCCTTTCTGGGCGAGATAATGATATCCCTGGATACGGCTCTTGAAAATTCAAAGCTCTATGGCACTGGCTTTGCTGATGAGATCGTGCTCTACATTATACATGGCGTACTGCACCTGTTCGGCTATGATGACGGTACGGCCGTAGACAGCCGCAGGATGGATAGAAAACAGAACCGGATATTGGATAAATTATGCAGCTGCAAAAATTTATCGAAAGTTTTAACGCCGCAGTAGAAGGCTTCATATACGTCCTTAAGACGGAGCGCAATATGAGGACGCATTTCCTGACGGCGCTCCTTTTCCTTCTTCTTGGGATATACCTCAGTTTCTCGGCCGGCGAGATAATGATACTGGCCATAACGATAACGCTGGTGCTCTTCGCCGAGATGATAAATACCGCTATCGAACTTACCGTGGATATGATAAAGAAAGAATTTCATCCGATCGTGCGCATAATAAAGGATGTCTCCTCTGGCGCGGTGCTGCTCACGGCGATAAATGCTACGATCGTCGGTTATATTCTTTTCTATAAGAAGATTCCATTCAGCGTAGGTACGCAGCTTATCAACGTCAGGACCGCCCCGTGGCATATAACTTTTATAGCGCTGATACTCGTATTCGGCGCGAGCATACTGGGAAAGATCATATTTCATAAAGGCACTCCTCTGCGCGGCGGCATGCCGTCGGGGCATTCCGCGATCGCTTTCGCCATATGGACTATCATAGCTTTCTTCACCAATAACTCCATCGTCATAATACTGTCGTTCCTGATGGCGTTCCTCATAGCGCGCCACAGAGTGAAAGACGCCGTTCATACCGTGTGGGAAGTGATAGCGGGCGCTGTGCTCGGGATCCTTCTCGCGACATTAGTGTTCCAGATATTCCGCTGATACGATGCCGATACAAAAGAGCGACGGGATCTTGCTGCGCCGTCAGGACCTGAGAGAGACCAGCATACTGCTGACTTTTTATACCAGGGACTTTGGCAAGATAAAAGGGATAGTCCGCGGCGTCAGAGGGCCGAGAGCGTCTTTTGGCGGCGGGGCCTTCGAGCTATTCGCGCTTGACGAGATAGTGTTCTATGAGAGAAAGGGAGGCGAGATATTTACCATATCTCAGTGCGACCTTTTAAATTATTTCAACCCTATCAGGATGTCGCTCGAGAAACTTTCCTATGCCGCATATATGATAGAGCTTTTGGATTCGGTCACGAGTCTCTCGGATAAAAACAGTGAGGTCTTCGACCTAACCCTAAATAGCATAACTCTTCTCGAGGGCATTTCGAGCTACAGGCGCGCCGCGCGGATATTTGAGATAAAACTCCTGAGCTTGCTCGGGCTCATGCCCAATCTGGATGAGTGCGCGAACTGCGGCAAGAAAGCCGGCCCCAATCCCAGATTCAGCCTCCAGCACGGAGGGCTCATATGTAAGGAATGCCTCTCTACCGACAGGATGGCGGTATCGATACTGCCCGGCACGGTGAAATTCATGGAGCACATACGATCGTCATCATTCGAGAGAGCGGCCATGGTGAAGGTCTCCGCCGAGGTGGGTAAAGAGCTCGAGAGGCTGCTCCGCCGATACCTCGATTACCATATAGAGCGCCGCCTGAAGACCGTCCAGTTTATCAAAGAGATCGAGTAGATTTTTCGTATGAGCTTTTCGCTTGATTTTAGGTATGGCGTGTGTTAGGATAACGCAATTCGCAGTTATTACCGATTGATATTATTACAGGATATATTACTAAATATGCAGCAACCCGAACCGAAAGAACCCCAATCCGACATGATGGATAAGATCGTCTCTCTATGCAAGAGGAGGGGTTTTATCTTTCAGTCCAGCGAGATCTACGGCGGCCTGGCGGCGACATGGGACTACGGCCCGCTTGGCGCAGAACTCAAGCGCAATCTCAAAGAGGCCTGGTGGCGGTCGAACGTCTATGAACGCGATGATATCGACGGCCTGGACTGCGCTATCCTGATGAGGCCGGAAACCTGGATGGCATCGGGCCACGTATCGAATTTCGAAGACACTCTCGTGGATTGTAAATCCTGCAGGAAGCGCTTTAAGGTAGAGCATGTGACCGGCAAAAAATGCCCGGAGTGCGACGGGGAGCTCACTGAACCGCGCCAGTTCAATATGATGCTCAAAACCCACCTTGGCCCGATAGAAGACGCGGCAAGCCTGACATATCTAAGGCCTGAGACCGCTCAGGGCATCTTCGTTAACTTCAAGAACGTCGTCGATTCGATGAGGCGTAAAGTCCCTTTCGGCATAGCGCAGATGGGGAAGTCCTTCCGCAATGAAGTCACCACGAAGAGTTTTACGTTCCGTTCGCGCGAATTCGAGCAGATGGAGATAGAATTTTTCGTGAAACCCGGCACAGACGAAGAGTGGTATTCTAAATGGGTTGACGAGCGTTTTAACTGGTATGTGAAGTTCGGCCTCAAAAAAGAAAATCTGAGAATGCGCCAGCATGAAAAAAATGAGCTGGCGCACTACGCGAAGGCCTGCACCGATATCGAGTATCAGTTCCCGTTCGGCTGGTCCGAACTTGAGGGCATAGCCAATAGGACCGATTTTGACCTTAGGCAGCATAGCCGTCTCAGCGGCAAAGATATCGAATATTTCGATGATGTAACTAATGAGCGGTATGTTCCGTATGTTATCGAGCCGTCAGGCGGCATCGACCGTTCGATACTCGCGTTTCTTTTTGACGCTTATCGCGAGGAGAAGGTCAGGGATGAAAAGCGTGTCGTACTGGGCTTGCATAAAAGCCTCGCGCCATTGAAAGCGGCGGTGCTGCCGCTTCTGCGGAACCGGCCGGATATAGTCGAGCTAGCCCATAAGATCACAGACGATCTTAAGAGAGACTTGAAAGTCAGGTACGACGATACAGCTTCGATCGGCAGGCTTTACCGAAGGCAGGATGAGGTGGGGACACCTTACTGCATTACGGTCGATGTTGACAGCCTCGCAGACAAGAAAGTCACTATACGCGACCGTGATACGATGAAGCAGGATAGGATTGACGTCGCTGGCGTGAAAAAATATTTAATAGAGAGACTGAAAGGGTAAATATCATGAAAGCTTCTAGCGGTTCTTCGGCGGACGCTGTGTTGGCGTTTCGGCGTGAGGAGTTGGGTTCGGAAAAAGTTATCAAGAGTACGAAAGGAGCACGAGTAACAATGGGCAGTAAGTCGAGGTCTAATAAGTATGTCTATTTCTTCGGTGGCGGGAAGGCCGACGGCAATGAATCGATGAAGAATCTTCTGGGAGGAAAGGGCGCAAATCTCGCCGAGATGGCGGGGCACCCTAGCTTAAAGCTTCCGGTTCCGCCCGGATTTACGGTCACCACAGACGTTTGCACGTATTTCCTGAAGAACAATAAGAGCTATCCCAAGGGCCTGTCAGATCAGGTCGAGAAGGCTATGGCCTCTGTCGAAAAGATCATGGGCAAGAAATTCGGAGATCCAATCAATCCTCTTCTAGTTTCAGTGCGTTCCGGCGCTCGTAAGTCGATGCCGGGAATGATGGAGACGGTTTTAAATGTGGGTTTGAATGAGAAGACGATCCCCGGATTGATCAAACAGACCGGTAATGAGCGCTTCGTATATGACGCATACCGCAGGCTCATCATGATGTACTCCGACGTCGTTATGGAAAAGGCTGCCGGCATCGAGCCTAAAGGCGGCAAGGGTATCAGGAAAACGCTCGATGAGAAACTGGGAAAACTGAAACATTCCAAAGGATATAAGTCCGACACAGATCTTACTGTAAGTGACCTGAAGGCGCTGGTAGTGGATTTTAAAAACACGGTTAAGGAAGTCCTTGGCAAGCCTTTCCCGGATGATGCGAAGGAACAGCTCTGGGGCGGGATAGGCGCTGTATTCGCGAGCTGGAACGGTAAGCGGGCTTTCGAGTACCGCAGGATCGAACGAATACCGGATGAGTGGGGGACTGCGGTCACTGTGCAGTCGATGGTATTCGGCAATATGGGAGAAGACAGCGCTACGGGTGTTGCCTTCAGTCGTAACCCCGGCAGCGGCGAAGCTCAGTTTTACGGCGAGTATCTGGTGAACGCGCAGGGCGAGGATGTTGTGGCAGGCATACGTACGCCGGCTCCTCTTAACCAGTATTCTAAGAACGACCAGAGCAAGCAATTTACGACTCTGGAGAAGCTGATGCCGGCTCTGTATAAAGAATTGGATTCGATCCGTAAGCGGCTCGAGAAGCATTATAAAGATATGCAGGATATAGAGTTCACGATCGAGAGAGGCACACTTTACATGCTGCAGTGCCGTATCGGAAAACGTAACGGCGTCGCCGCTGTTCGCATGGCGGTGGACATGTATAAAGAGAAGCTGATAGACGCCAAGACGGCAGTTATGCGCGTAGCGCCTAACCAGCTGGTAGAGCTGCTCCTGCCTATGATCGATCCAAAAGCGGAAATGGCTGCAGGCTCTATAGCTAAGGGTCTTCCTGCGGGTCCGGGCGGCGCAGTAGGCCGAGCGGTATTCACATCCCACGAGGCCGTTGAATGGGCTGCTAGAGGCGAGAAGGTGATTCTCGTCCGTGAGGAGACTTCTCCCGAAGATGTCGATGGTATGCATAAGGCGCAGGCGATATTGACATTAAAGGGCGGAATGACTTCACACGCCGCTCTCGTAGCCCGCGGCTGGGGCAAGTGCTGCATCGTCGGCTGCACGGATTTTGATATCGCGGATGATAATAAATCGCTCACAACCAAGAAGGGCATCGTTATTAAGGAAGGTGACTGGCTGAGCTTGAATGGGACAACGGGCCTTGTCTATCAGGGTAAGCTTTCCCTGGTGGATGTGGACGTGGATCATAATAAGTCGTATACGGAGCTCATGAAACTGGTCGATAAGTTCAGAGTTCTAAAAGTTCGCACTAACGCGGATACTCCTAAAGATGCCGCTCAGGCTGTAAAATTCGGCGCCGAAGGCATAGGTCTCTTCAGGACCGAGCATATGTTCTACGGCGAGGGCTCCGATAAGCCTCTCTTCCTCTTACGCAAGATGATCATGTCTAAGACGAAGGCTGAGAGAATAAAGGCCCTCGAGGAGCTCTTCCCGTTCGTGAAGAGCGACATGAAGGCTACTCTCGAGGCGATGAAAGGGTATCCTGTCACTATAAGGCTGCTCGATCCTCCGCTGCATGAGTTCGTTCCTCACAGCGAAGACAAACTGCAGGCGCTTGCTAAAGATCTCGGAGTGGATATGGGGGAGCTTCATAAACGCGCGGAAAGCTTGAGTGAAAATAACCCGATGTTAGGACATCGCGGCGTTCGCCTCGGGATCACATACCCCGAGATCACGGAAATGCAGGTGCGCGCAATCCTGGAAGCGACTGCGGAGCTTATTAAATCCGGCAAGAAGACGGTTGCGGAGATAATGATACCCGTCACATGCGCGAAGAGCGAGCTCGATAATCAAAAAGTTCTCGTGGATAAAGTGTATAAAGAGGTATGCGCAAAGTTCGGAATGAAGGATATACCGTTTATGTACGGTACGATGATAGAGATACCGCGCGCGGCGCTCCAGGCCGGCAAGATGGCCGAGACGGCTGAGTTCTTCTCGTTCGGTACCAACGATCTGACGCAGATGACCTTCGGTTTCAGCCGCGACGATATCGGAAGTTTCCTGCCGGATTATATTGCCGCAAAGATATTGCCTGCGGATCCGTTCCAGACCATCGACCAGGACGGCGTGGGTGAGCTTATCGCGATGGCCATAAACCGCGGCCGCGCGACCCGCAAACACCTGAAAGTAGGTATCTGCGGTGAGCATGGCGGAGACGCGGAGAGCGTCAAGTTCTGCCATCGCGTTGGCATGAACTATGTCAGCTGTTCACCATTCAGGGTCCCGATATCCCGCCTTGCGGCAGCGCAGGCGGCTGTAGAGGGAAAGAAGAAATAGTCAAACCAATAGGAAATAGGACGAGTGCACTATGGATGCCATAAGGCTCTATCTTAAAGATATAAAGAAGCTCGCATTGCTCTCTCCTGAAGAAGAGATATCTCTTGCCATAAAAATCAAGAAGGGTGATAAGAAAGCGCGCGGTAAGATGATCCAGGCTAATCTGCGGCTTGTCATCAGCATTGCTAAGAAGTATTCTCATCTCGGTGTTTCGATGATGGACCTGATAGAAGAGGGCAACCTGGGCCTCATTAAGGCAGTGGAGAAGTTCAATCCCAAAAAGGGGTACAGGTTTTCCACTTACGGAGCTTGGTGGATACGTCAGTATGTTTCAAGGGCCATAGCGAATCAGGGAAAGACCGTAAGGATGCCGGTCTATGTCATCGAGCTATTGATGCGCTATAAGAAGGTGACGGAAACTCTCACCACCTCTCTAAACAGGAAACCGAAGCTGAATGAGATTGCCAAGCGCATGAAGCTTCCGATGAAGAGAGTGAAACAGCTCAGCAAGATGGTGACCGGGACCACAAGCCTCAATACCCCCGTAGGCGAAGAAGGCTCGACGGAATTCATGGACCTGATAGAAGACGAGAATATGCCGACAGCCGCTGACGGGCTCTCCACCTTTTTCACCAAGGAGCGCATAAAAGTGCTTCTCGCCAGGATGTCGAAGAGGGAGCAGAAGATACTGAGCCTCAGGTTTGGATTGAAGGACGGGATCGGGCATACGCTTAGAGACACTGCAAAACATTTCGGAATAACCAGAGAAAGAGTGCGTCAGATAGAATCGGTGGCAATGCGTAAAATGCGCGAGCATATGATCGAACAGGAAAACGAGGCGATCGCGAAACAGAGATAGGAGGACATTTTTATGAACGACCTGAAATCATATATCAGAGATATACCAAATTTTCCGAAACAGGGGATAATATTCAAAGACATCACCACTCTTCTAAAGAACGGCAAGTCGTTCAGGGAAACCGTTGATCGTTTCGCGGGCGAGCTCAAAGATAAGAAGATAGATATCATTCTTGGCATCGAAGCGCGCGGTTTTATTTTCGGCGCGGCTTTAGCGTATAAGCTGGGAGTTGGAATTGCCCCGATTCGCAAGAAAGGAAAACTCCCCCACAAAACTCATTCCGTTACTTACGATCTCGAATACGGCAAGGATACTATTGAAATACATCAGGATGCGTTCGAAAAAGGCGCAAGAGTCCTGATAATAGATGACCTATTGGCGACAGGCGGCACATGTCGCGCCGTGATAGACCTCGTAGAGAAGATGGGCGGTAAAATTGAGGCCATAGCGTTCCTGATAGAGCTCACAGCTCTTAAAGGCCGCGAGAAGTTAAAAGGATATCCCATCGTCTCCTTAATAAAAGACGAATACTGCTAAGTCCGATTTAATTCCAACCACTAACAAATCCGCACGTCGAAGTCTCACGGTTATATTTTAAAAATGTTAAGATATAAAATATTAGGTTTTTGTGTATTGACAACTTTCTGAAAATGTTATATCTTAACCGACAGTAGATATACAAAAGTCAGTTTAAAAAATGAAATTAAAAAAGGAGAGAAAATGTTTAGAAAAATCACAGCTTTAATTCTCGTCCCGCTGTTTTTATTGTCAAATATAAGTTTCGCGGACTCTATTAAAATTGAGAAAGCGACGCTTGCCCCTGCGTCTATTCTTGAACTTCTTTCTGATCCGACGTTCGCGGCGGAGCTGGGAAAAGTTTCACAAATCGGAGGATCTGCAGAATTTCGAATGGAAGATTTTGCCACCAAATGGATAGAGACATTTGCGGCTCTTTTAGTCAAAAAATATATAGAGAAAGCCGGTATTAAAGCAGAAGAGTTTTCGAGTAGGCGTGAACAAATAGAAAAAGAGGTTATCGGACAGATCCGTGCTTTAGTGGCGACAGGTAAAATTCCGGACGGACTGTTAACTGAGCGATTAGCGGCTGCAGTAAAAAGAGAACTTAACCCTGGTGCTTTGGCAGGATTCACAGGAAAAGATCTTCCGCGCGATGTGGATGGCATAAACGTTAGGGATCTTTTTGATAGGACCATAGCGAAACTTGTTTCTGACGTAAAGCCTGTACTCGTAAAAGATTTAATTAGCTCAAGAAGGCAAGTATGGTTTTCTGACGAAGAGTCCAGAATACCGGAAATTAAGATATTCCCCATTAAAAACTTAGTTGCTGAGTTTAAAGAATTGTTCCGCGCGGAACTGAAGGCAAAAGGATATGATGAGCCGACAAGGGAAAAGATCATCAATGAATATGCTCTCGAAGTTATATCGCATCCAGGAATAGCCAGAGAATCCATTTATATAGATTCTCTCTACTATAATATCCTGACCAACGCCAAAATTTACGAAAATTGGGAAGAGCTGATGATTCAGCTAATTAAGCACGAGTATGTGCATATAGCCGATCGTAATGTTTCAGAGGAAGAAGCGCATAAGAGAGCGCCGATTGATGACGTA
This sequence comes from Candidatus Omnitrophota bacterium, assembly GCA_026387175.1. Classification (NCBI taxonomy): domain Bacteria; kingdom Pseudomonadati; phylum Candidatus Omnitrophota; species Candidatus Omnitrophota bacterium. Next base: position 12,598 of record JAPLME010000001.1, on the reverse strand, counting down.
GTGGAGGCATTAAAGAAGAGGACTATACTGATAGCCCAGTCAGGCGGCGATTGTGCCGGATTAAACGCGGTTGTTGCCGCGGCTACAGAGGAGCTTACCGCGAAAGGATATATCCCGATGGGGGTAAGGGAAGGTTTCGCCGGGATGACGTCCGATAAATTTAACGAAAATTATAGAATACAACTTGATGTTAAACAAGCGGAGAGAATCAGGGAGCGGCCTTCGACCGAACTATTTTCGTCGAGAGAAGCACCCTTTAAGGCGGTTGACTGGTATAGGGCGCTTATCGCTTCAATTAAAGATGAGGACCCCCGCCTTTCCAATGCTCACAAATCCGCTTTAGAGAATATCATAATGAAGATTTCAGACTGGAATGCTTTGGAAAGATCTGAGACGGAAGCTTTAGATGACATGAGGGATCTCTTACTGAGAAGAAGTTCGTCCATATCTGATAAGAGCCTGAAGAAATCAAAAGATAAAGAAAAGGACATCAAGAAGACTTTTGATAAGTTCGTTAATTTTATGAAAAATCTTGATGCACACGGCGGGTTAATAGTTACCGGCGGCGATGACCATTGCAGGATTGCGTTAAAAGCCGCGGAATTCGGTAAGATGGCCGTTGCTGTTCCGAAGAGCATAGATAATGATGCTATGACGCAGATGTTAGGATTTTATAAGACCGCCAAGCATTTTCGCGGAAGGTTCTTGCTCGGCGCTATAACTGGCCAGAACGAAAAGAAAGTCTTTGTCGCGGAGATTATGGGAAGGAATGCCGGATGGCTTGCCCTGGCCGCGGGGGATAGGGCCGGAAGGGTGCCTGAAAAAGTCTTAATGACACTTGGTAAAGGAGATATAAGGGCCGGTAAGAAGAAGGCGGAATTTATAAACAACACTGTGATAACGATAGTTCCCGAAAAGACCGTGTCGATACTCGCTATCCTTAAAAGGGTGCAGGAAATTTATGAAAAACACGGTGTTATTAATATGTCTGTCTCCGAAGGATATAAGGTTGATCCGAAAGATCCGCTTCTTGCGGAACTGCGCAGCAAGAATCCGTTAATCGATGACGTGTGGAAATCGGTGGATGCCGGTAAGATAGAGACAGATACTCACGGTCATCCGAAGCTTGAAGGCGCGACTGATTTCATCGTTGCCATTTTAACAACTCGTTGGGAAAACGCAGATGCGAAGAAGTATGATACTATAAAATTGAAGCCAGACCAAGTAAAGCATGTTATTTTAGGATATACAGGTAGGGGGTTGAAGCCGGGCGACTATGATCTTCAGATGGGCGATAAGCTTACCCGTATGGCGGTTCAGCTTATTGAGGAAGGCAAATCCGGCTGGATGGCGACATATCCGGATAAGGGTCTTCATCCTTATGAGGTCCAGCCTTTAGCCAGACCGGTGAGCGAAGTCCTTGATGGCCGAAGCGGGAAAAAATATCCGAAAGATTTACATACCCTGGGGCAAGGTGATGAGCTTAGATATATTAGAAACGATCTGGCTGTACGTGGGTTTAGAATATTATCGAACGCGGAGTTGGCAAGCCGAGGTGTGTTGTTTGAAACGATTGTTCAAAAAATAGTCAAAAAAGAGGGAATAGCGGTAGCTGAGGAAACCAAAGAAGCTATTGGGTATCCTCTTAAAGATTTTGAACCTCGCCCAGAAGAGACCGTATTAGATTTTTTCACTGCTGTAAAACTTCTGCGTGAAGATTTGATCAGTTCAAGTATTTCTGCTTACACGCACAGGAGAAGTTCGATTTTTGAGGTCCCTGATAATAATGGTCTTTTAACGTTGGCGCTATCTGATAAATATCCGGCCAACTATGATGACTGGGATGATGTAGATAAGTCCAGCTGGGAAAAGCTGAGGCCAGGAATAATGGCGCTTGTCCCGGGCCAGGAGAAGCCTATTAAAGAGATAGTGGAGGAGGCCGTAAGGATAAAAAAAGAGAATGGCCTGGTCTTTATCGTTGTCGGTAGCGGCTATAAGTTCTCCATGAGGGATGAAGGTTTTGCGGATTTAATACGCGGCGATGCCTATTTATCCGCGAAGTTTGGAACCTTCGCTAAAAATATTAAAAGTGCCGAATACGGCGGGGCCCCGCAGGCGACGGTAAATTATATTTCACACTATATCCGGGCGGCTCTCATGAAATACGCGCCTAAGGAATTTTCATCTAAGAGCTCCGCGAATTGCAATCTCCTCGGGCAGATGTATACCGTTGTCGAACCTGACCAGGAAACAGCTATGCAGATTGTGGCGAATCCGACAATCAGGGAAGTTAAACAGGCAACAGAAGAAACCGCTAATCATCTTTTCTTTGGAGATAGCCGCCCTGTAGGTATTAGCAATATGATAGTTATTGTAAATAAAAAGATAGCGAATTTTGGCACTGGGAGTGGCAGCACAACGGAGATATTGAAAAAACAATATCACATTATGAAACAGTCTCTCGTAAAGATGTTTCAGCATGGGGATGACAAAGGTGTTATTGAAGTAGATAGCGAAGCTGATTTAGAGTTTGCGGTCGATGACTATTTAAGCCTCGGGTATAAAGTGATAGTGCTTGATAACGGCAAGTTAACAGCTGATATCAAACAGGATAAGAACCTCCGCATAGTTTCATTTAAACAACTGAACAAAGTGGATCTAGAGGCAGTGCCATTTATAAATTTGAATGCGATGGCGATGATGGGCGTGGGTATGTTTAATAAAGATTACCGCCTTTTCGCGCTCGCTTACAAAAACTTTACCGGAGAAGAGCCGCCGGCAAGGATAGCGAGCGAATTTGAGAATAATTTACTTTGGTTTGTTTCAATTATGCCGCGCATGATCAGGCTGACAGGCAAGCTAGTGGATGAGAATATTATTAAGCGTTTATTTGCTGCCGCCGCATAATAGTTAGTTTTGTAGACTCGGAATATAAAAAGCCGCCGTTAACATGAGTTTAACGGCGGCTTTTTTGTGTCTAAAATCTGATTGACCATACAAAAAATTGGTGTTATGATTATCGATATTTTATATGGAAAGCGCGGGAGTAGTTCAATGGTAGAACACGAGCCTTCCAAGCTCGATACGTGGGTCCGATTCCCATCTCCCGCTCCATTCTAGTAAATCTGCTTAATTCAAACTGCAGTATTATATTATTAAATACGAATAGGAGGAATACCATATGGTCCAGTCAGTCGAAGCGATAAACGAGAAAGTAAAAAAGGAAAGCGTGTTTGTATCGAAGCTCATCGAAGAGATCGAAACCGTGATAGTGGGGCAGAGATATCTGATAGAAAGGCTCCTGGTTGGCATCCTCGCGAACGGCCACATACTGATCGAAGGCGTGCCTGGCCTGGCAAAGACATTGTCAGTTAAAGTGTTAGCTGAATCGATAGAGACTAAATTCCAGAGGCTGCAGTTTACGCCTGATCTTCTTCCGGCAGATCTTCTTGGGACATTGATATACAATCAAAAAGACGGGGATTTCAAGATAAAGAAGGGCCCGATATTCGCGAATATAATACTCGCCGATGAAATAAACCGCGCGCCCGCCAAAGTCCAGAGTGCGCTTCTGGAGGCAATGCAGGAGCGCCAGGTCACTATAGGCGATACCACATACAAGCTGGACGAGCCGTTCATGGTCCTTGCGACCCAGAATCCTATTGAGCATGAGGGCACATATCCTCTCCCTGAGGCCCAGGTGGACCGTTTCATGCTCAAGCTCAACGTCGAATATCCTACCAAAGAAGAAGAGTATAAGATAATGAAGAGGATGGCCATGACCGATAAGAAGATATCGGTAAAACCGGTCGTTGGGCCGCAGGATATCGTAAGGGCCAGAAAGATAGTTGATGAGGTATATATCGATGAACGTATTGAGAGGTACATAATCGACATCGTATTCGCCACCAGGGATCCGGGGGCCTATAGACTGAACGAGCTGAAATCACTGATACAGTACGGAGCGTCTCCCAGGGCGAGCATCAATCTGGCCATCGCGGCGAAGGCTTATGCGTTCCTGCAGGGCAGAGGCTATGTGGTGCCGCAGGATGTGAAGACGATAGGCCTCGATGTGCTAAGGCATCGCGTTATAGTCAGCTATGAGGCTGAGGCTGAGGATAAGACTTCGGTCGATGTGGTAAAGCGCATATTTGATGAAGTGAAAGTTCCCTAGGGAAGAGAAGAATGCTCCCAAAAGAAGTAATCCAAAAGATACGCCGTATACACGTAACGACATCACGCCTGGTCACTGATTTTTTGTCGGGTTCGTATGAGAGCGTCTTCAAGGGCCGCGGCATGGAATTCGATGAGGTGCGGGAATACCAGCCGGGAGATGAGATACGCTCGATCGACTGGAACGTCACCGCCAGAATGGGCCGCCCGTTCATAAAGAAATTCGTGGAGGAGAGACAGCTCACCGTAATGATACTGCTGGACGCGTCGGCCTCCTCGTATTTCGGGACCTCAAAAAGGCTTAAGAGCGAGATCGCCGCCGAGATATCGGCGGTCCTTGCGTTCGCGGCGGTAAAGCATAACGACCGCGTCGGGCTCATAATATTTACGGACAAGATAGAGAAATTTATTCCCCCGAGAAAAGGGCAGCAGCACGTCTTGCGCGTTATCAGGGAAGCCCTCTATTTTAAGCCGAAGGGTAAAGGCACCGATATAGAGGACGCCTTAAAATACCTGGACAGCGTCACCACGCGTCGTGCCGTCACGTTCATAATTTCGGACTTCTTCGCCAAGGACTTCAAGAAGCCGCTCTCGGTAGCCAATAAAAGGCATGACTGTGTCGCCATAACCATCACGGACCCGCGCGAGATGGAACTGCCTAAAACGGGCATTATAGAGCTCACGGATGCTGAGACGGGAGCGTTTTTTCTTGTAGATACGTCCAGCGCCAAGGTCAGGCGGACTTACTCCGAAAAGTCGGCGCGAAAGATCGATGAACGCACCCGGATGTTCGGATCTATAGGCGTCGATCACATTGACATTCGCACTGATAAGCCATATATAGATGAATTGATAAAGTTCTTTAAGATGAGAAGACATAGAATATGATTTTCGGGAATAAATGAGAAATAGTAATTTTATACTACAGTTAGTTATCTGCGTCATGGTCCTTGCCGCTTGCGTGGCCGAGGCGGGAGATGATATAGCCTTGCGCGCATATATAAACCGCAATCAAATTACGATCGGCGACAGGATCAAGTTCACGATAGAAATAACCGCTTCCCGCGGGACCCAGATACAGATGCCTGCTTTCAAGAATAATATCATCGGTGTTTTTGAGATCAAGGATTCCGCCGGTAAGATGACCGGAGGCTTATTCGGTAAAAAGACATTTCACAGCTGGTATTATATTACAGCTTATTCCGTAGGCAAAAAAGAGATCCCCGCGCTTGATATAAAATATAAGACAGCGTCCGCTAAGGATTGGGCGGTTAAAAAAACAGGCGCTTTATCGGTAGATGTCAGGAGCGTTCTGCCGAAAGAGTTTCCCGCCGATATCAAAGACATAAAAGGCCCTGTGAGCTTTTTTGAGATAAATTGGTTTCTTACGGGCGGGCTATTGGCCGGCCTGATCATCCTTATAACCCTCCTCGTAATAATTAAAAAGGCGAGAGAGACCAAGCCGTTAAGGCTTCCTCATGAGACCGCTCTCGAGGAGCTGGAGGCCATACGCTCGCAACTGATCAACTCCGGCGATATTAAAGAATATTTTGTCGGAGTCTCCGATTGCGTCAGGCGTTACATAGAGCGGGCATTTAATTTAAAGGCTCCCGAGATGACTTCGGAAGAGTTCCTTAATTCACTGCGTGATTCCAACGCGTTAACAATGACGCATAAAGAGCTGTTGAGAGGGTTCATGAACGCCTGCGACCTGGTAAAATTCGCGAAATATAAACCGACCGGCGAAGAGACGGAGAAAGTTTACGTGACGGCTAAAAACTTTATCGAAGAGACTAAGGAAGTAAAATAGATGTTCGCGTTCAAGGATCCATGGGTATTGCTTTTAGTGCCGCTGGTCCTGCTGATGGGCTTACTCGCCAGGATGAGGCGAAAGGATTCCACATTCGTCTTTTCTTCCAAGGATCTGCTGGAAGGTATCAAGCCCACTTTTCGGCTTCGTTTCAGTAAATATCTGATTCTCTTCAGGGCGGGAGCCATAATACTTTTTATATTCGCTCTCGCGAGGCCGCAGGCTGTCCTCGAAGGGTCCAAGACGGTTTCCGAAGGCGTTGACATAGTGCTGGACCTCGATACTTCAACAAGCATGCTTGCGGAAGATTTCAGGATCGGCCCGAACAGGGTGAATCGTTTTGATGTTGTCAAAGACGTCGTTAAGGAATTTATCCGGAAACGTAAAGACGACAGGATCGCACTGGTTGCGTTTGCCGCCCGCGCGTATACGGTCTGTCCGCTCACCAGCGACTATTCATGGCTCAATGAGAACCTGGACAGGGTTCGCATCGGCATGATAGAGGATGCGACCGCGATAGGTTCGGCTATAGCGACATCGGTCAACCGGTTGCGGACCTCTAAGACCAAGAGCAAGGTTATAATACTTCTGACAGATGGTGTTAATAACGCCGGAACTATATCACCCTTAGTTGCCGCTGAGGCTGCCAAGGCATTGAAGATAAAGGTCTATGCCATATGCGTCGGATCGAAGGGGCTGGTGCCGTATCCGTTAAAGGACATGTACGGCAGGACGGTGTATAAAAATATTCCGATAGAGATGGATGAGGAAATACTGAAGAAGATCGCCAGCCTGACAGGCGCCAAATACTATTTAGCCAGCGACACGGAAACCCTGCGTAAGATATACGATGATATCAATAAGCTGGAAAGGTCAAATATAGAGCACTTCGGTTACAGGGAGTACGAGGAGCTGTTCTATTTCTTCCTGATCCCGGGGCTTATCATGCTAGCGCTGGAGATATTCCTTACTAATACATTCTTTATGAGGATCCCGTAAGATGGAATTCGCTAACCGTCAATATGTTGCCTTGATATATGCCTCAGCGGCTGCGCTAGCGGTCTTCTATGTCTGGGCAATGATACGGCGGCGCTTACTCATAGAACGCTTTGCCGACAAGCGCCTCGTAAATAGTATCGCGCCTACAGCGAGCACCATAATGAGGATACTGAAATGCATAGTCATAAGCGCCGCCGTAGTCCTCGCGCTTATAGCGCTTGCCCGGCCGCAATGGGGGTTTGTCTGGGAAGAGACCAAGAGGTCCGGCATAGATATGCTGATAGCCATCGACGTTTCGAAGAGTATGCTTGCCACCGATGTGAAACCGAACAGGCTCGAACGGTCAAAATTTGCGGTAAAAGACCTGGTTAAAAAACTTAATGGCGACCGCATAGGCCTTATCGCTTTCGCCGGGACATCATTTCTCCAGTGCCCTCTCACGATAGATTATAACGGGTTCCTGCTTGCCCTCGACGATCTCGGTATCGGCACGATACCACGCGGCGGCACTTCTATTACGAGCGCCATAAGGGAATCCATGAATATCTTCAAAGGGCCGGATAAAAAATATAAGATTCTGGTCATTATCACAGACGGGGACGATCTGGAAGGCGATGCTCTTAAAGCCGCGAAAGAGGCGAGCGACCTCGGCATCAAAATATATTGCGTCGGCGTAGGGAGCCAGGAGGGAGATATCATCCCTGTAATAAATGAGAAGGGGGAAAGGGGCTATGTAGAAGATCGTTCGGGTCAGGTGGTGAAGTCGGTCCTCAATGAAGACCTCCTTAAGAAGATAGCCATATCCACCGGCGGTAATTATGTCCATGCGACACAGGCGGAATTCGGGCTTGTTCTTCTATATGATAAGAGCATATCGAAGCTTGAGAAGAGGGACATAGAGGCAAAGATGAGAAAACACGCTCAGGAGAGGTTCCAGTATTTTCTGGCCTTTGCCGTATTGCTTCTATTGCTGGAGCCGATTCTGCCCGATCGAAAGATGGCGGCAAGATGAGAAGATTAAAATTATTGCTGTTTTTACTGGTATTTTGGACGGCCTTTCCGACGGCATCTTTCGCATCGGAAAAAGATGATGTTAAAAAAGGAAACATATTATATAATAACGGTGATTACGCCGGCGCCGCGAAGCTATACGAAAAAGCCGCTCTGGAAAAGTCGTCCAGCGGCATCCCCGATCTCAACCGTGGCGCGGCATTATATAAAAACGGCGCGTATCCTAAAGCTATCGAGGTTTTCAACAAGTCGATAGCTTCAGGGCGAGCCGGACTTATCCGTGCCGCGGACTATAACATAGGGAACTCGACGTATAAGACAGGCGCGTTAAAAGACAAAGCGGATAAAGAGAAGAAGGACATTAAGAAGACCGCCGAAGTTTACGCTACGGCCCTTCAGTATTATAAGCGCGCTATAGATCTGAATCCGGGCGATAAAGACGCTAAATTCAATTACGAATTTGTATCGAAGAAACTGGAAGAGCTTAAGCCCCTGTTTCAGATAAAGCAGGAAGAAGAGAAGAAGAAACAGCAGGAACAGAATAAGCAGGATAAGAAGGATCAAAAAGACAAGGATCAGCAGAATCAAAACCAGCAGCAGAAAGATCAGAATAAAGAGCAGAATCAGGACCAGCAACAGCAGAATCAAGATCAGCAACAACAGGATCAGCAAGATAAACAGCAAAAAGAAGAAGACAAGAAGAAGGACCAGAATCAGCAAAATCAGGACCAGCAGCAGAATAAGGACCAGCAAAGTCAGCAGGATAAAGATAAAGAAAAAGCCGGCCAACAAGGTGGTGGAGGCCAGTCTCAGGAGAATAAAGAGCAGCAGAATAAGTCCGAAGGCGAGCAGGGCGGTGGCGAGGGTGCGGAACAGAAAGAGAAGAAGCCTGAAAGTGCCGAAGGACAGGATAAGTCTGCGGCTGATCAAAAGAAAGAAAAGGAAGAAGGGAAGAAGGGCGAAGAAGGTAAAGAACAAGGCGCAGCGCCTGGGCAGGAAGAGAAAAAACCCGAAGAGAAGCAAGGTGAGGAGCAGGAAAAGCAAGCTGCCGGCGCGGGCGAAGAAGAGAAGGGCAAGGAAGCTCAAGGGGAACAGGGTTCCGAAGAAGCCAAGAAGCCCGAAGAGAAACAGGGCGGATTAGCAGCTTATCAAGGCGCCGGAAAAGAAGCTGAACCCGGCGAGATGACAGAACAAGAGGCTAAGATGCTCCTCGAGGGATATAAAGGCGAAGAGGCTACCGGTCGCACGATCAAGATGCGCCAGAAGCCTATTAACATGTCAGAACCGGCGAGGGACTGGTAAAGCGTAGGCGAAAATATCGTATGGAAGATGCCCCAGGAGAGATCTTCAGGCAGCGGAACTTCTGCGGGAAGCCTGGAGCGACTTTCGTAAAATCTTGATACTTCTAGGCGATATACCAGGACAATGAAACTGCACAACAGCTTTTTACCTATAGGCAGGTTCATTGGCCATCAAGATTTTACAACAGCGAATTTACATGCCTAATGTAAATTCGCGACAAGCGGAAGGCTTACCGCAGAAGTTTCGATGTTGTAGGAAAACGGATGAATATGAAACGATATATAAAAATATTAACATTGGCTTATCTCATCGTAAGCATTATTGCGCCTCGAGCGCATGCTGCGGAGAAGAAGTTTGAAGTCAGCCTAGACAGGAACCGTGTAGCCATAGGCGAAAAGGCGCAGCTCGGGCTGGCTTTCTACGGAACTCAGTCGATGCCGGCACCGGACCTCGGCAACATCGATGGCCTTGACATAAAATATATCGGACCCTCCACTATGATGACGGTTATAAATGGCCAAGTCTCAAGTTCTATTACGCATATGTATTATGTCCAGCCTCTCAAGCTCGGCAAATTTCAGCTCGGGCCGTTTACGTTTAAGTATAAGGGCGATGACTATGCGTCCAATATGGTGTCGCTCGAGGCCGTCGAAGAAAGGGTTGCGCCTATGGCGCAGGCATCAGGGGCTAATATGCTGCAACAGATGAATATGGGGGATAGGATATACCTTACGCTTTTTGTCGATAAACCGGCGGCCTACGTCAATGAGCTTATACCGGTTACGGTTAAACTCTACGTGAACAGGCTGAATGTGAGCGATATACAGCTGCCTACATTCGATCAGGAAGGCTTCTCTAAGGTTGAATTTAAAGAACCGAAACAATACCGCGAGCGCGTTGCCGGGATGCTTTTTGACGTCCTCGAATTCAAGACCAGTATCTTCGGCACAAAGCCCGGCGACTATCGTTTGGGGCCCGCCAAAATAAAATGCAGCGTGATGGTTCCCAGAGCCGCTTCGCGCGGGCCTATGGCCGATGACTTTTTCCCGAATGATCCCTACGGCGGATCCATGTTCGACGATTTCTTCACCCGCTTTGAGCGTTATCCTCTTGAACTCAAATCACAGGACGCCCAGATAGTTGTTTCGCCGATCCCTGAACAGGCCCGCCCCTCCGGCTTTACGGGTGCCGTCGGCGATTATCAATTTATCTTTACCGCAAGCCCGACCAAGATCAAAATCGGAGATCCGATAACCGTGCGCATGGATATAAACGGCACCGGCAACTTCAACACCGTGCTTATGCCCAATTTCGATAATACCTCCGGATTTAAAACATACGAGCCTCAGGTGAAGACGGAAGATAACCACAAGAGTTTTACACAGGTGCTGATCCCCGAAACGGATACGGTCACACAGGTGCCGAGGGCCGCATTCTCTTACTTCGACATAAATGCCAGAGAATTTAAGACCATAACCCAGGGCCCCATACCATTGCAGGTCGAAAAAGGCAAGGAAGAAGCGCCTTCGCAGGTGATCGGGCCTACGCCGGGCGTGCAGCCTCCCGCGCCGGCTAAAGAAGCGGACCTTGGCAGGGATATCATATACATAAAAGAGTCTCCCGGTATATGGTTTAAAAAAGGAAAAGTTTATTATAAGACCGGCGCCTTCTTCACTATAATATCCGCGCCGCTTATGTTTTTGATAGCGTATTATGTGGTGCAGCGGAGGCGGACACGCCTTAAGAGCGATACCGCATACTCCGGACGTATTATGGCATTCAGATCGTCGAAAAAGGGCCTTAAGGATTTGAGCCGCCAGTTGAAGACGGAGGACCCAAAGATCTTTTACGAGACTTTATTCAATACCCTTCAAAACTATTTAGGCTACCGGCTGCATATCCCTCCGGCGGGTGTTACCGCCAATACAGCAGTCGAATGCCTTGTTTCGAAAGAGATAGACCCGGCGATAGTCAGTAAGGTGAAGAGGCTTTTCGAGGCCTGTGATACGGCGCGTTTTGCTTTCCTGCATGTAGGCGACATGAAGATGAGGGATGATAAAAAGGAGCTCGAGGATATCCTGAAGTACTTTGAGCGCAAAAAATTATGAAAAGACCTGGCATTATATTAGCGTCGGTGCTCGCAGTTTTAATAACAGCCGCATCGTATGCCGAAGAGAAGAAAGCAGATCCCTATCAGCTCTTTTATACGGCGAATCATAACTACGAGTCACGGGATTATCTGAAAGCGGTGGAAGGATATGTAGCCATACTGGAGTCGGGGTTGGAGAGCGGTAACCTCTACTACAATATCGGCAATGGTTTCCTTAAGATGGGGAGTCTCGGACATGCCATACTTTGTTACGAAAGAGCTAAGAGGCTGATCCCTCACGACAGTGATCTCAAGGCAAATCTGTCCTATGCGCGTTCATTGGTAGAGAGCGCGAATACCGAAACGCAGGGAAATTTTATCTTAAATGCGCTCGACGCTATATTCGGGCTCTACAGTTTACGGGCGATTATTTTTTCCGCCACTATCCTATACCTCCTTTTGCTTTTGCTCATCGGTTTATTTATCGCCAAGCCGTTCTTCGCGAGACGGTTCCGCGCGGTTTTAGTTTTAGTCGTCGCTCTATTTATTCTAAATCTATCGGCAGTCGCGGCCAGGTACTTTGATGAGAGAATACTAAAACACGGGATAGTGGTGCAGAAGGAAGTGGAGTGTAAATACGAGCCCATAGAAAAGTCTACGACGTATTATACTCTGCATGAAGGCAGGGAAGTTCTCATATTAAATACCAGAAACGGGTGGCGGCAGGTAAGGAGACCGGACGGGAAAATCAGCTGGGTCAAAAAAGAAGCTGTCGAAGAAATTTAATTCCGATTTTTTTAAATAAATACTTGACATAAATAGCTCTTCTGTTATAATAATCAGACTTAATTTTCGAACTACAATCATAATGGTATGAAGGCCTGAAGAGTTTTAGGGCAGAGACAACTCTGAGGAAGAGTTTACTGTGCCCGGTTACGTCGTAAAAACAGCCGCTGGCGTTAAAGCTAAAGCGGCTGCAGTAGCTCAGTCGGTAGAGCACGTCCTTGGTAAGGACGAGGTCATCGGTTCAAGCCCGATCTGCAGCTCCATAGTTTATAGATAGGAGGAACGTTATGGCAAAAGAAGCATTCGTAAGATCCAAGCCGCACGTGAACATCGGTACGATCGGTCACATCGATCATGGCAAGACCACCCTTACAGCATCGATCCTAGCTACTCTGGCTCAGAAGGGCAAGGCGACGGTGAAGAGCTAT